>NZ_JBFELV010000008.1:0-29434 GCF_041551955.1 Desulfosarcina sp. | reverse complement strand
CACCACCGTCGAGAACGATGCGGCGACAACAACCATGCCCAACTCCGCGACCATGCTGCTGGTCGCAACTGGCCTGATCGGGTTGGCCGGCGTCAGCCGCAGGAAAAATTCATGAACTGAGTTTAGCGTTGAACCCGCTAAAGTTGGATAAACCAAAAGGCAGGACGAATGATCGTTCTGCCTTTTGGATTTTAAGTCTGCATTGACAAACTTCTGTTAAGCTAGTGCCGGCAGTTAACGGTGCGCAAAACGGTTGGCTGTATTCACCTCCAATGCGACTGCACTTAATTGTTTCAATCTCACGGGAATAAAAGGAAAGGAAGTAAAATAAGGAGCCTTATACCAGCCAGCAACCGTTAATCCAATCGAAACGATCTCTCCTTTCGAGTTACCGACCATTTCTTTAATTCACCGTCAACGCTTCCGACACACCGCTTCAATCCTTCCTGACCACAACATACAGTATTGATTTTTTGACCGATATCCATCATAAAGGGACCGAGTATAAAAAGCCGAACGTGGAACATCGAACGCTGGACATCGAACGTCGAATGATGAGGTCGCTGCGCTTCGTCCGATGCTAGCGTATCGTCGGCAATCCAATCAGACGATCGACTGGAGCCTCTGTCAATAGATAACACGCTAACTTAGTTCAATTTTTGCCTCGGCTGCCCCTATTCATCATGGCTTCCGTCAATCTGCGGCACAGCGGGTTGGACTTGAAAAAATGATATCGAGGGAGGTTTCGGCATCGCGATATCGCAGCCGCACGGTTACCGTGGTTCTGATTCGATGTTCGAGGTTCAGTTTTTGTGTTTACGCATTTTTGTCGCCCAGGAAGTCCAAGCACGATCTGTATCAGGAGGTAGTCCCATCAAAACCGATCAACTCTTCAACACCAACGGAATCAATCGGCGCGACTACAACGCCGCCTCCCTGGAGGTACTCAAGGGACTCGACCCGGTGCGCCGGCGCCCGGGCATGTACACCGATACCCAGCGACCCAATCACCTGGCCCAGGAGGTGATCGACAACAGCGTGGACGAGGCCATTGCCGGCTTCGCCAACCGCATCGAGGTCATCCTGCACACAGACGGGTCATTGAGCGTAGCCGACGACGGCCGCGGCATGCCCACGGACATTCACCCCAAAGAGGGCATCACCGGCGTGGAGGTGATCCTGCTCAAATTGCACGCCGGGGCCAAGTTTTCCAACAAAGACTACCAGTTTTCCGGCGGGCTGCACGGCGTGGGCGTGTCGGTGGTCAACGCCCTCTCGTCGCGCCTGGAAGTGGAAATCAAACGCGACGGCCAGAAGCATTTCATCTGGTTTGCCGACGGACGCAAGCAGCAAGAACTGGAAGTCACCGGCAGCGTGGGCCAACGCAACACAGGCACCTACATCCGCTTCTGGCCCAACCCGACCTATTTCGACTCGGTACGGTTTTCCACGCGCCGCCTGCGCCACAACCTGCGGGCCAAAGCCGTATTGTGCCCGGGCCTGACAGTGACCTTCAGCGATGAAAACACCGGCGAAAAAGAGGAGTGGTATTATGCGGACGGCCTTAAGGCCTACCTAGCCGACGGGCTGCAGGGCTGTGAAACGATCCCTGACGAGCCCTTCGTGGGCAAGCTGGAAGGCGACGGCGAAGCGGTCTCCTGGGCGGTAGTGTGGCAACCCGAAGGCGGCGAGACCATTACGGAAAGCTACGTCAACCTGATCCCCACCCCCCAGGGAGGCACCCATGTCAACGGCTTTCGTTCCGGGCTGCTGGGTGCCATCCGCGAGTTCTGCGAGTTTCGCAAGCTGATTCCCCGGGGCATCAAGCTGGCACCGGACGACATCTGGGAGCGCTGTTCCTACGTGCTGTCCACTAAGATGACCGATCCCCAGTTTTCCGGCCAGACCAAGGAGCGCCTCTCGTCGCGCCAGTGCGCCTCATTCGTCAACGGCGTGGTCAAGGACGCCTTCAGCCTGTGGCTCAACCACCACACCGAGGCCGGGGAGCGCCTGGCGGAAATGGCCATCGAATGCGCCCGCAACCGCCTCAAGGCCGGTAAGAAGATCGAGCGAAAAAGGGTTACCGCCGGCCCAGCCCTTCCCGGCAAACTGGCCGACTGCGTCAGCCAGGACCCGGGCCTAAGCGAACTGTTCCTGGTAGAGGGCGACTCGGCGGGCGGATCGGCCAAACAGGCCAGGGACCGGCAGACCCAGGCGGTCATGCCTCTGCGGGGCAAGATCCTCAACACCTGGGAAGTGGAATCGACCCAGATATTGGGATCCAAGGAGGTTCACGACATTGCCGTGGCCATCGGCGTAGACCCGGGGTCACAGGACATCAACGGGCTGCGCTACGGCAAGGTCTGCATCCTCGCCGATGCGGACTCCGACGGCCTGCACATCGCCACCTTGCTCTGCGCCCTGTTCCTGCAGCATTTCACCCCGCTGGTCAAAGCCGGCCATATCTTCGTGGCCATGCCCCCGCTGTATCGCATCGACATGGCCAAGGAGGTGCACTACGCCCTGGATGAGGCCGAAAAGACCGCCATTATCCGCCGCATGGAGACCAAAAAGCCCACCGGCAAAATCAACGTTCAGCGCTTCAAGGGGCTGGGTGAGATGAATCCATTGCAGCTGCGCGAAACCACCATGGCGCCGGACACCCGCCGCCTGGTCCAACTCACCGTGGACGAGAAGGAGGCGGCCTTTGCGACGCTGGACATGCTGCTGGCAAAAAAACGGGCCGCCGACCGCCGCCAGTGGATCGAGGACAGCGGCGATCTGGCGGACTTATAGGTATTTTTTGAAGTTTTACGTTTTCGGTGGTAAGTTGTTAAGCGTTATAATTAAGACAAGTTACATAACGTTCCTTCTGATTGGCCAAAAACTTAACACCTTAGACCTAAAACCTTATTCCATCGATCGACGATAACCCAAAAGACCTACCAAAGGCATTTCTAATATGAGCAACGTCATTCCCTTGCGGATCGAGGGTACCGAACGCATGCCCCTGCAGCAGTTTTCCCGGCAGGCCTATCTCGACTACGCCATGTACGTGATCATGGACCGCGCCCTGCCCCACATCGGCGACGGGCTCAAGCCGGTGCAACGGCGCATCGTCTACGCCATGAGCGAACTGGGTCTCAAGGCGTCGTCCAAGCACAAAAAGTCCGCCCGCACCGTGGGTGACGTGCTCGGCAAGTTTCACCCCCACGGCGACACGGCCTGCTACGAGGCCATGGTGCTCATGGCCCAACCCTTCTCCTACCGCTACCCGTTGGTTGACGGCCAGGGGAACTGGGGCGCACCCGACGATCCTAAATCCTTTGCCGCCATGCGCTATACCGAGGCCCGGCTTTCCGCCTATGCCGAGGTGCTGCTGTCGGAAATCGGCATGGGAACGGTACAGTGGACGCCCAATTTCGACGGCACACTGAAAGAGCCACGAGTGCTGCCTGCCCGGCTGCCCAATATCCTGCTCAACGGCACCACCGGCATCGCTGTGGGCATGGCCACGGACATCCCGCCCCACAATATCAGGGAGGTCGTCGACGCCTGCATTCATTTGATCGATAACCCAGAGGCCGGCGTCGAAGCGTTGTGCAGTCACATCCAAGGACCGGATTACCCCTCCGGCGCCGAAATCATCACCCCCAAATCCGAAATCGTCGGCATTTACAAAGCCGGCAAGGGGGTCATCCGCATGCGGGCCACCTTCGAGCTGGAAAACGGCGACATCGTCATCAACGCCCTGCCCCACCAGGTGTCGCCGGCCAAGGTGCTGGAGCAGATCGCCGCCCAGATGAACAAGAAAAAGCTGCCCATGGTAGCGGACCTCAGGGATGAATCGGACCACGAAGACCCCATCCGCCTGGTGATCGTGCCCCGCTCCAACCGGGTGGACAAGGACGCCCTGATGGCGCACTTGTTCGCCACCACCGAAATGGAAAAAACTTTTCGAATCAACATGAACATCATCGGCCTGGACCGCAAGCCCGGTGTGAAAAGCCTGGTCGAACTGCTCACAGAATGGATCAGCTTTAGAACCCAAACTGTCAAGGATCGTTTGACATTTCGACTGGAAAAGGTCAAAGAACGCCTGCATATCCTGGCAGGCCTTCTGGTGGCCTACCTAAACATCGACGAGGTCATCCGCATCATCCGCAGCGAGGATGAACCCAAGCCGGTGCTGATGGCGCGCTTCGACATCTCAGATGTCCAGGCCGAGGCCATCCTTCAACTGCGCCTGCGCAATCTGGCCAAACTGGAGGAGATGAAAATCCGCACCGAGCAGGAGGAATTGGACACCGAGCGCCAGACGCTGGAGTCCATCCTGGGATCGCCGGCACGCCTGAAGACGCTGATTAAAAAAGAGCTGCGGGCGGATGCCAAAACCCACGGCGACGATCGGCGCACCGCCATCGTCCAGCGCGAGGAGGCCCAGGCCATTTCCGAAGAGCAACTGGCCCCTGTCGAACCGGTGACCGTGATCCTGTCGGGCAACGGATGGGTGCGGGCCGCCAAGGGACATGAGATCGAACCCGGTGAAGCCATCTATCGGCCGGGTGACCGCTACCTGGCCGCCGCCCGTGGCAAAAGCAATCAACCGGTGGTTTTCCTGGACTCCACCGGGCGGACCTACAGCTTGTCCGCCCATACGTTGCCGTCGGCCAGAGGGTATGGCGAACCGCTCACCGGCCGCTTTGTCCTGCCGCCCGGGGCGACCTTCACCGACGTGATCATGGCTCCGGCAGACCACCCCCTGTTGATGGCCAGCGACGCCGGATACGGATTCATCACCCGCTTCGACGACCTGGTGACGCGCAATACCAAAGGCAAGGCCCTGCTCTCACTGCCCAAAGGCGCCCTGCCGCTGCGACCCATTGCGCTGGAAAACGCGTCGACGCATCTGTTGGCCGCCGTCACCAGCGAGGGCCGCATGCTGGTGTTTCCCCTGAACAAAATGCCGGCCATTGCCAAGGGTAAAGGCAACAAGATTATTCAAATCCCACCCAAGCGGGCCCGGGAGCGCAAGGAACTGCTGATCCATTTGAACATCGTGCCCGAAGAAGGCACCCTGACCATCTACGCCGGAAAGCGTTTTTTCAAGCTGACCTACGGCAACCTTACCCAGTATGTGGGGGAACGGGGCCGCCGCGGAAAGAAACTGCCCCGGGGTTTCCAGAACGTAGACCGTCTTGAAAGCGAGGCTCCGGAACAGACCCCGCTGGCGCTGACGCCCGAACAAGATGAGTAACCCCATAAACGAGGCCATAGAGGAGGGTTCTTCACTGCAATGACCGTTCAATCCCGCCATCCTGCGACGCCATCGCCATCGGCCACCCTTATCCTCGCCCGCCAGAACGAAGCGGGGGTCGAAGTCTATCTATTGCGCCGTAGCGCCGGCAGCAAGTTTATGCCGGGGACATATGTCTTTCCCGGCGGCAACTTGGAAGGCGAAGACATGGATGCCGCCTACTGGAAAAACCGCGTGGACCTTTCCGAGGACCTGTTGGCCCGAACGCTGGATGGCGATGTGGACCGGATGCTGCCCTTTGCGGTGGCGGCCATCAGGGAAACCTGGGAGGAAGCCGGGCTGTTGCTGGCCGCCCCCATGCATGGATTCTCCCGCCCGGGACAGGCTGCAAAGAACGGCACGCCGTTCACCCGACGAGTCCAAGATGGTGGACTTGGCCTGTCCATCTCCAAGCTGGGGCGCTGGCATCACTGGATCACGCCGGAACTGATGCCGCGACGCTTCGACACCTTTTTTTTTGTGGCGCCCGTCGAGCAGAATCAACGCTGCCGACCGGACAACCACGAAACGGTCCACGGCACCTGGGTCAATCCTGAAAAGGCCCTCACAGAAAATGCACAGGGCTCCCTGCCGCTGAGCCCGCCGACCCTGGTGACCCTGCACCAGCTGCTGCCTTTTACCGACCTGGATACCCTGATGGCCGAAGCTCGAAACCGATCCTGGCCGGCACCCATCATGCCGCGGCTGTGGCCCCTTGAAAAAGGCGCCCTGATCGTCGAGCCCTGGGACCCGGATTATGCCCACGAAACGGTGAACGTGGACATCGCTCGGCTGGAAGCGGACCTCCTTCCCGTGGGTGCTCCTTTTTCAAGACTGTGGCGTCACCAGGGCATCTGCCGGCCGGTGAAATGCCAGGGGTTGGACTGAAACCGGCCAAACCGGAGGAGTCAGGCAGGTCGACGGCGTTCGGGTCGAATCGGCCGGTCTGGTTTCAGGGTTCATTATCAGCCGCCTCGCAATGGCGGTAAAGCTATCGATCCGGGTAGCGAATGAGGGCAGGCAGGGAAAGTTGGCTTGAAGGAGGGCGTTACAAGCGCTTGAGGCTGATCTTACCGTCACTGGCGGCAAGCACCTGGAAGAAATACTCGCCCATACGAAACCCCTTGCGGGCATGATCTTCATCGATCCGATGAGGATAGCCGTAGTGCGGGTCTAGCTGGAGAATGTACAGGTCCAGGGTAAGGGTGCCGCGGCGACTGCCGCGATAGACGATGCGGGCGTTTTCTACCCGGGCACCGTGATTTTTTGCCAGCAGAATCCGCTCGTTCTTTTCCAGGATCCGGTCCTGTGGTTCGGCGGTCAACGAGGGAGATGCGTCCCAAAAATAATCCGGGTTCAACGCGCCGGCCCACAGATACCAGACACACCCGAAAAAAAGGAGGCTGCAAGTCAAGAAGAATACCACCGCCGGCCATTTGTGTTCATGGGAATCCTGCACGGACAGGCCACCTTTCACATACATGGACGATATGCCCGCAACGGGCAAGGACGCAAAAGTAGGTCCGGTGAACATCTTTTTCAAGTATAAAATGCCCTGTCGATATGAAATCGCCAATCGGCATATGACACGGAGGTCTGATTATTCATGCTGCGCGTTTTTCAAACAGACATATTAGACTCGGAACAGTTCGTCGTTACCTTGGAGCTCGTACCCGGGCGTGAATCCACCGGACGGTCGGTGGACACGGTCATGGGCATCGCCAGGGACGCTTTTGCCGACGGGCGCGTGTCCGCAGTCTCCATCACGGACAACCCCGGCGGCAACCCGTCGCTGAGTCCGGATGCCATCGGCTACCGGATCTTTTCCATCGGCATGGACGTCATCGTGCACTTCACCTGCCGGGACATGAACCGCGTAGGTATGGAAAGCCGAGCCCTGCAGCTGGCCATGATCGGCATGAAAAACATCCTGGCCCTCACCGGCGATTATTCCGGCAAGGGGTTCGGCGGCCAGGGCGCACCGGTGTTCGACTTGGATTCGGTAAACCTGCAGATCATGCTCATGCTGATCAGCAAACGGGTCAACGCCGCAGGGGACCCAGACGGTTTCTTCACGGGCTGCGCCGTCTCCCCGTTCAAGCAGACCGAAGGGGAGTGTGTGGCCCAGTATGCCAAAATGAGCCGAAAGGTGTCAGCAGGCGCCCAGTTCGTCATCACTCAGCTGGGTTACGATGCCGGCAAATTCCACGAACTGATCGGCATCCAGCGGCACATGGACCTGCGGGTCCCCACCCTGGGCTCGGTTTATCTGCTCACCCCCAACGCTGCCCGCATCATGAACCAGGGCCGGGTGCCTGGCGCCGTGGTCACCGACCAGCTGCTTCACACGGTGCAAAAGGAGTGGCAGGACAAGAAACAGGGAAAAGCCGCGGCCATCGAGCGGGCAGCCCGATTAGGAGCGGTGCTTCAGGGATTGGGTTACCGGGGCATTCACATCGGCGGCATTCATCGGGACTTTTCCACGGTGGGGATGATTCTGGACCGAATGGCGAAGATCAAAGACGATTGGCAGACATTTATTCCCCGGTTCAACTATCCGCAGCCCCACAGCTTCTACGCCTTCCGGGAAACACCACCGAATCCAGTGACTTCTCCTGTTTTCGGTCTTCATTCCCAACCGATGCCGGTTGTCGATCGGGTGCTTTATCCGCTGATGCAACGCGCCCACAACCTTTTTTTTAATTTTGATTCGCCGTTGGCCTCCGTGTATCGATCGGTCTGCCGAACAATGGACAACGGCATTGCCGGACGGCTGTTCATGCACCTGGCCGAACACCCGATCAAACGGTTGATGCTGGGATGCCTGCAATGCGGCGACTGCGCCATCCAGCATGTGGGGTTTCTTTGCCCCGAGTCGGGATGCCCCAAACATACCCGCAACGGTGCCTGCGGCGGCAGCCTCCACGGCATGTGCGAAGTGAACCCGGACCGGCAATGCGTCTGGTTCCGTGCGCACAACCGGCTGGCGGCCAATGGAAAAATCAAGGAACTGTGTGACGGGTGCGTTCCCCCGCGCATGTGGGAACTCAACAACACCTCGTCCTGGCTGAATTTTCACCTGCGGCGGGACCATCAGAGCAACGGCAGTGAGATCGCGGGATTCTGCCGCCAGGCCACCTGCCGGCTGTTGCCTGAAGAGGGCGGTCTGAAGACAGAGGCCTGAAGGCGGAAGACTGAGGAGGAATGGAAGCTGGTTGAATTGGTTGAATTCGTTTTATTGGTTTGATTAAAGGAGTTGACATGAACGTCATCGCAGACCTGTGCATCGTTCCCATCGGCGTGGGCGTATCGGTCTCACCCTACGTTGCCGCCTGCCAGCGGATTCTCACGGAGGCCGGCCTGGACATCCAGCTGCACGCCTATGGCACCAACATCGAGGGTGATTGGGATGCCGTGTTCACCGCCATCCGGCGCTGCCACGAAGAGATTCACCACATGGGGGCACCGCGAATCACCACCACGCTCAAATTCGGGACCCGCACGGACCGGGATCAACACATGGCCGACAAAGTGGACAGCGTCACGGCCAAACTCACTCAAGGTTAGCCGGAAATCTCCCCCTCGGCTGCCCGCCGATCTTCCGGATATCCGATAAGTCGCCTCAGGCGGCGATCGTATCCACTGCGCCGATCCCAGTTGGTTCGCTGCTCGCGGCCGCGCGGTATCGAGACCAAAAACCGCCGATCCTGGACCCGGCGCCTGCCGCCGTTGTCCGCAACCTCAAGGGTTAATGCGCTTTTATCCATGGGTCACCTCCCCGGCCGGCGATCTTAAAAGGATGGGAATCAGGGTCACGGAATTTATAGTTGAGCACGATGACGCCTGATCTGAGTTCGTCTGCAGGGTTCACGCACCGGTCGCTATCGGTGAATGCACCCGTTAAGGTAGCCTTGTAGACGGGCCAGGAGACAGGCAAGAGGCACATTTATTTATTGTCCAGGCCCTGAGGGCGGTACGAAGACGAATAACGAAGAGAGGGGGGAGCAGAACAATTGTGCTGACACAGATGCCAAGTCATCCGAAGCGTCATATCGTTCCGGCAGCCTATCTTTAACATTAGCCAGTTCCTGGGCCACTGTCAAAAATAATTCGGTTTCCGGCTGGCAGGCACCGGCAACCCGAACCAAAATCGGTAGGCATGACGAAAAATATCCAGCATGGACAACCCCATTGAGAACCCTGTTATCAGCGCTGTCCTGGCTGGCGGTGAGACAAGCAGCAAATGCCCCATCCCAGGCAGCCTGTAGAAAGCAGCCGATGCAGCCTGAGCAAAGATCAGGTCACGTTGAATGGGCATCAACCCCTTTGCGTATGTTGCGCAGGCATCCCTTCCGGTATCCATGGCATCTGCAACGGCAGAAGCCGCCTTCTGGCCGCTGGTGATGGCATGGTACAGCCCCTCTCCGAGCAGCGGATCCACCAGTCCGGCGGCGTCACCGACCAACAGCACCCGCCCGCGGCCGGGTCGATACCGCCACCCCCCCATGCCCAGCGGAAAACCGGTGATACGCGTCGGCGCCGGTCCGCCGATCCTCCGGTCCGCATAGTCAACCAGATCCTGACGGGTGATCCTGACATCCGACCTCAAGGTGTAAAGTCCGATGTTGATGTGCTCCGCTTTAGGGAAGACCCACCCATATCCGCCGGCCACCCGGCTGAAATCAAAGCCCATGTCGAGATCGCTGGGAGGCGCCCGGTCCACTAGTCCCTCGACGGCAAACCCGGGGCGAAACCGTGCGAAACGTCCCGTCAGCCGGCGGACCCGGCTGTAGGCACCATCGGCTCCGATCAAAAACCGGGCACGGATCATGCGGCCATCCGCAACCAACGCCACGCGTCGACCGCTTTCCACAATCTTGTCGATCCGTTTCACGACCGCAAAATGAGCACCGGCGGCCACGGTTTTTTTCAGGCAGAAATCATCGAAGGCCGACCGTTCGACCATGTGGCAGATGGGATCATTGATTTTAAACCGTTTTGGATGGCGCATGCGGCAGCTGACCGACAGGCTGCAAAGGCTGCGTTGGATCACCGGGGCGATCGAATAGCGCAGCGCTCGCACCGCTTTGACCGTCAGCCCGCCGGCACAGGTTTTCTTGCGCGGAAATTCGGTGCGGTCCAATAAAAGCACCCGGAGGCCGTGGACGCATAGGTCCCAGGCCGCGCTGCAACCGGCGGGGCCTGCTCCGACCACCACGACATCTGCAGTCAGCGAGGCTCGTTTATGGCTCAATGATGTTTCACCGCACATGCAATCTCCGCATTGACTTGGCCCGTCGGATCTGGCAACAATCGGGGTAATCATGTCATTTTCGGCGATGCCTTTCAACCGGCAGCCGGCCAGCCATGGCAGGAAAGTGGTCTATGCTCACGGTTAAACAAGCGGTTCGGACGGCCATGGATCTTCTCGAGGATCTTTACGACACCCGCAAATTTGAGGACATCCTGCTGGAAGCGGTGGAGATGGACGACGATGGCCGCCACTGGCAGGTGACCGTGGGGTTTTCGCGCAAAGCGCTGTCCGAAAACGTCATGGAGGCCATCGGTTCCAAAAAATATATCCGCAGCCGCAAGATCTTTCACATCGACGGCAACACTGGAGACCTGGTATCCATGAAAGACGGCGAACCGTCCATCTAGTCAAACCCGTCAGCCGCAAGGAGCACACCGTTGAGTCGCAAACAGCCATTTCAATCTAGAATCAGCAGCCGTTTCAACGATATCGATGCCATGGGGCACGTCAACAACGCCGTGATCTTCACCTACTTCGAAGAGGGCCGGAAAGCCCTCTTCTACGATGCATTCAGGGAATCCGTTCCCGGCGGATTCAATTTCATGGTGGCCCACCTGGAATGCGACTACATCCTGCCCGTCCGCCTCGAGGATCGGCTGCTGCTGAACCTGTGGGTCACCACTGTCGGCACAAAAAGCTTCGGGCTGGCCTATGCCCTGATGGACGAAGCCGATGTGAACCGCATCTTCGCCAAGGGATCATCCGTCCAGGTGTGCTACGACTACCGGCAGCGCCGGTCGGTACCGGTCCCGCCAACGCTTAAAAAAGCACTTCTGGCCTACCACCTGCCCGACTGAGGATCGACCCTCCCTGTGTCCCTGCCGCCTGCGGCCTACTGTCGCCGTCATCCCTTTAATTTATCATCGTTATTACGTAAATTGCGCTGAACCACACCCAACCGGTGATTCGGGGAAGAAAGACAACGTTCAGTCCAGTCCACTGGCAGCGTCGAATGAACCTTGAAGCACCCGCGGGTAGTAGAGCGCAGGATACTCGTTCAGGCGTTTTGGATCGATATGATTGGTGGCGTAGGTGATCACCAGATCGGCGCCGGCCAGGAAGGGGTGCGATTTGGCAGCATAAATCAAAACGCCGGGAATCGTCACTTCCTCCGGAGAATAAAAACCAGTCAGCCGCCCCCACGGCCCTTCGGGTCGAGGGGCGATCCGCCATCCCAATTCGGCGGCGCCGAAACCGACGGTTTGAATCTGCACAAACTGGTTGATACGGGGTTCGAAATGAACGCCGAACTCGGCATGGGCGTCGGTGAACAGAACTGCCGGCCAACTGTCCATCTGTGCTTCTGTCTTCCATCCCTGACCCGCACCGCACCACCATTGCGGCCCACGCAAATCCCCTGCCCATGCCAGATCCGCTTTCCACCTGGCCAGATAGGCCTGATTCCCGCTTGGATGGGTTCCATAGGCATAAAGGTATCCCTTGCTGTGCAACACACCGCCGGTACCCAAAGCGATGGCGAACATACCTGGGTTTTTCCTCACGTCCGCGGTCTGCCATCGATCAGGAGGTGAATCGGGATTGTCGACCAATTGCGCATGCCAGCCCGTAACGGCAAAGCCCAGATCATTTTCAAAAGGCGCGATCATCGTGAGAAAGACCAGTAAACGACCGCCGAGACGAATGCCGTCGCCGGGCCAAAACCATGTTTTTTCGAATTCGGGGAAAAAGGATGCCGGAGCATGCGCCGCGGTCTGCCTCCAGGAAAACACCATGGATGCTGCAGCGGGATCGCTTCCGGTCTGGATGCCGACGCTGTTGTGGATCAGGTGGGACTGGCTTCGGTCGTTGCCCTTGCCCGCGCGGACGAGGGTGTCCCCAAAAAGCCAGAGCACCCTGCCCTTTCCCAGATCCACGCTGTGGGCATCATCAGCCCCCAGCCAACGAGGGTCCTGCCGAAAGAGGCCATCGGCTGCCGGCCATGGACGGGCCTTTAAATGAACGGTAGACGGTTGCCTTCCAATTGGCCCCTGGCAGGCCACGGCAATACCAACCAGCAGTATCGCGAGAAACAGTGCCCATCGTCTGCGACACATGACCTTCATCATTTCCATAAGGCAAGGCATGATCAATGGGAAGGCTCGGCAGTCGGCGTCAGCATCAGGACCGAGCGGTGGTGGTTGGCAATTTCACGGTCGCTGAACCACCAATACATCTTCTCACCATCCATGAATGCACCGATCTGGTCTTTGGCATGGGGATGAAACACCCGCCCGGTCACCCCGCCGGACAACACGGCCAGCACCTTGTCCTCGTCGGCAAGGTCGGCCACCATGCGAAGGGCCGCAGAGATGGTCACCGAATAAGGATCGTTGTATTCATATCGCCCCCGATAGAGAACCTCCACGGAACCCGCTGCCGGGTGGGTGCCGCCTCCGAAAAGGCCCTTGCCAAAGCCTTCCCTGCGAATGGGGCTGACGAAACTGTGCTGATGGACGTTTCCCCACAGCCATCGATCCGGGTTGCTGCCCATTGTCGCGGAAAGCATGGCACGGGCGTCTAAGGCCGCACGGATCAGGATCTCTGGCTTTCGTTCGACGGTCCCGGCCGTCGTCGTGTCATCGAACCAGGCCCCCAGGTGGTCGGTTAACACCATCAGCTGAAATCGTTCCTGCCAGAAATACCAGAGCCCCAGCATATGCTTGGCCAGATCTTCTCCCAGTTCATCGGAAAACGTCAGCCAGGCGAATCGTTCGTAAATCGAATGGAAAAGAGTGGCACCGACGGCGTCGATGTCGTCATACAAATCCCAATTTTTTAGGATTTCAGCCAGTTTGTGGGTTTGCGGAGAAGTCTCCAGGACCTCCACCATATAAGGAACCAGCTTTTCCGCCATCAGGTTGAAGGTGTCCCGCTGATAGCGCCAGTGATCGTCAACGGTTTTTTCACCGGGCGTTTCCATCAGCTGTTTGAGTCGGCGGTATCGATAGGAAGGCGACTGGTAGGATGAGAAATAATAGGGATAATCGTGCGGCACCGTATGGTGGTTGCAGGTGCCCAGCCAACCCCTTTCGGGGTTGTATGCGTGGGGCATCTGTTCAAAAGGGACAAAACCGCGCCAGTTGTCCCTGCCGTCGGCCACCACGAACGGAACGGTCCCATCCCCGTCATTACGGATGGGCAAACGCCCGGAGACGTGCCAGCCGATGTTTCCGTCCGCATCGCCAAAGGCGAAATTGAGCATGATAATATTGGCCATCGCCAGCGCACGCCGGATGTCGCCCACATTGTTGGCATTGATTAAGTCCGTCACCCCCAGGGACGGGCTCATATTTTCAAAAGGTGCCCATCGGAGACTCATCACCTGATCCGTTTCAAGGCCCTTGAGCACATCGGAAACGACCGGACCCCGACTTGTGTAGCGAATCGTAATCGGCTCTTCTCGGAATCCCATCTTCGCCTTCTTGTCCCGAATTCTTATTTTTTCCTGAACCACGGCAAAGGGAATGGACCGGTTGCCCTCCAGATAATGATCGGGGTTGGCCGGATCGACGGTTTCCACGTAGAGGTCCTGCATGTCCCCATAGGCATTGGTAACGCCGACGGCCACAGACCGGTTACGAAAGATGGGCATCAGGGGCAGACCAGGGAGATGAACGCCAACGATACGGTTGTCGGGTGTGACTAAACCGGCCGGATACCAGGGGCCGGGGAGAATACGGGTTTCCATGTGAGGATCATTACAGACGACCGGCTTTCCGCCGACAGACAGACCTGGACCGATTACCCAGTTGTTGCTGCCCATCGCATGGCTGCCGCCTTCAAGAAAGCCCAGCAGCATTTTATCGGTTTGAATGCCGGCTGAAGCCATCGGATAACCACCGGCCGCATCCGCCCGGGAAACCTCATCGTCCGGGTTGACAATCAAGGGAAATATCTCCCTGGCCTTCTGCTGGCCGAGTTTTTCAACCAGCAATTGTGCCACAATCTCCGTCTTCAGGTTGGCCGAGGTGTCCCAACTCATTAAATATAAGATGGCAATGCTATCCGCAAGGGTCCATGGTTCCGGCGATATTCCCGCCAATTTGAACTCCAGCGGAAAAGAATCCCTGCCGTCTTGGATGTATGCGTTGACGCCGTCCACATAGCACTGGATGAATCGACGGGTATCCTGTTCCAACTTTCTGGCGTGGGCGATGGCCTGGCGGTGAAAGCCGAGGGTACGGTGGCGAATATCCAGTCCCTTGGCTTTTTCCCCACCAAGTTCACCAATCCGACCTGCGGCGAAAAGCCGGGTCAGGGTCATCTGGAACAAACGGTCCTGGGCGGTGACGTATCCCAAGGCGCGCATGGCGTCGTCCAGCGAGTCGGCGTAAATATAGGCCATGCCCTTTTCATCGCGAACCACTTTAACTGGCGAATCGAGGCCCCTCAATTGAAGCGTGCCATCGGTCTGGTAGCGATTGAGAACGGCACATCCAGCAAGGAGAAAAAGGCTGAGCATCAGCGGCAACGAATACCAGGCAACCTTTCGCATGGGATCCTCCACGTATGTTATTTCAATGGTTCCTGGTAAAACTGGCGGATAAACCCCTCATAATAGGAGAAGGACCAGTGCCGATTCTGCAGCATGTCGGCGGCCGCCTTCCCATCTCCGGCGCAGATCAGGTCGATCAGCTCGTCGTGCTCCCGGCAGTTTTGGCGTTCCCACTCGCGAATATAACGGCGACGGGGAAAATCGTAGAGCCGTTGCTTGAAGGGGATAATAATTTTTTTGACCTGCCGGTTGTCGGACAGGTCCAAGAAGTGGTCGTGGAAGGTGAGGTTCAACCCGAAAAAATCGGCATAGCGATCGTCGAAATCATCCCCTTCGATCATCTCCTTCATGCTGACATTGATGGCGGTCATGGCATCGAGGCGTTCGTCGGTGAAGCGACTGCAGACGTCAACCAGCACATAGGCTTCTATCGCGCCTACAATGTCGTATGCGTCTTTGACGTCCTGCAGGGACAACCGGTTCATCACTACCCCCCGACGCGGCAGAATAGTGACGAATCCTTCGCACTCCAACTGGATGATCGCGTCGCGCAGGGGGGTTTTGCTGATCCCCAGCCGTTCACTCATCTCATTGAGCCGGATATACTCGCCAGGGATAATGCGGCCGTTGAGCATCTCGGTCCGCAAATACTGGTAAACCTGCTCCCGCAGCGAACGCAGCTCAAAGGGGTTGACGTCCTTATTATCGGTGGGTGGAAGCAATCGTTTTTCTCATCCGAAGACTTTTTCGATGCCTTTTTGGGTGGCCAGGACCATCCGATCCGCCTCATCTTTAGTGATCACCAGCGCCGGTGCATAATAGAGGGTCGTGTTGAGACCGGGCAGGCTGCTGTTGGTTCGCCCGAGCAGCACCCCCTCTGCCTTGACGGCATCGATCACTGCACCGATCTGTGCCTCGCTGGGCGGCTGTTTACCCTGTTTATGGGACACCAGTTCCACACCGCAGAAAAGGCCTTTGCCCCGAACGTCGCCGACTGCAGGGTGGTCTATCAGTTCCCTGAGCCTGCCGAGCAGATAATCGCCCATCACCCGGCTGTTTTCGACCAGACCTTCAGTTTCCATGATGCGAATGTTCTCCAGCGACGCCGCCATGACGCCGGCACAGCCGCCGTAAGTGGAAATGTCCCGAAAAAAATGCATACGTTTATTCGGGTCGGCCGGATCGTTGAGAAACAGATCGTAAATATGCTGCTTGACCACCGTGGCGGAAATGGGTTCATAGGCGCTGGCCATGCCCTTGGCCAGGGTGATCATGTCCGGGTCCACGTCGAAATGCTGGTGTCCGAAAAACTTGCCGGTCCGGCCGAATCCGGCCACCACCTCGTCGATGACCATAAATACACCGTATTTTTTGCATATCTCCTGCAGAATGGGAAAATACTCATCCACAGGAACGATGATGCCGCCGCCGGCAGTGATCGGCTCTACGATCAATCCGCCCACGCTCTCCGGCCCCTCTTTCAAGATAATCTCTTCCACCGTTCTGGCGCACTGGATATCGCAGTTCGGGTAGCTTTTATCGAAAGGACAGCGGTAGCACAGGCAGTGTGGAATCTGCACGAAACCGTCCGGAAAGGGCCCGAAGTCCTTCTTGCGTTCGGCCTGTCCAGAGGAAGCCAGCACGGCAATGGTAGTGCCGTGATAGTCCCGGTCCCGGTACATAATTTTATATTTGCCTTTGCGGGCCGGATCGATAGTGGTGGCCTGGCGAATGATCTTGTAGCTTTTTTCGTTCGCCTCGGACCCGCTGTTGGAAAAATAGACTTTGCCCATGGTCGGCAGCAGTTGGATTAATTTGCTGGAGAGCTTGATGGAGGGGATCGTGCCGACGCTGCCTGCGAAATATGGCATCTTCTTCATCTGAGCGGCCACGGCATCGGCAATACTGTCCCGGCCGTAGCCCACATTGACGCACCACACGCCGCCTGAAGTCGCGTCCAAGTATTCCCGCCCACGGATATCTGTGACCGTCAACCCCTTGCCTGCCACGATGATCATCTGCTCCTGGACCTGAAAACATTTGTGGGGCTTGATGTGATGCCACAGGTGATCCCTGTCGCCAACGACCATCTCATCTACGCCGTAATCCAACACATGCGACAAAGAACCGTCCATTCGATACTCCTTTTCAGCTTATTGACATCCATCCTCAGGAAAAAAAACCGTGTCTCCAACTTACTGATGCCTGATATATCAAACACCACTTTTAAAGTAAAGAATCCCGACCCCGTCGGCCAGGATTGAACCCCATGATGCATGCACAGGCATTTGACATCAAGTGGGGTCTTGGGATAACCATTCGAAAGATTTTCGGTTAGGATGTTGCGTCTTCCAGAGCAGATTGAAAAAAAACCATTCCTTTACGCTGAGGCTACCCCGCCATTGAAACCGACTCGATCTAAGAACGTATTAAAAGAGGCCATCATCAACTGCCTGTCCAGCATCCCGATTTTCGCTGATCTGGACCCCGCTGAACTGAACACAATCAGCGACCACATGCATGTTTCGCGGTATGAAGCCGGCGATTTCGTCTTTAGCGAAGGCGATCCGGGCGATGAGGTGTGCTTCGTGGTTGACGGCACCCTGGACGTATTGAAATTGTATGATGGGCGCGTAGAAAAGAAAATCGCCGTCAAGGCCCCTGGCGGTTCCCTGGGAGAAATGGCCGTCATCGGCAACTTTTCCCGCACCGCCACCGTCAAATCACGCACCGATGTCACCCTGCTCACCCTGCCGCGCAGGCGCTTCGATCAGATTTGTGATGAACACCCGAGAATCGGTGTTAAAATCCTGCGATCGATCGCCAGACTGCTGAGTTTGCACCTGCGGGACACGTCCCAGGAGTTGTTTGAACTCATATCGCCGAGAAAGCAACCTTGACCGCTTTTTCCGATCCACAAAAGCGTCTATCGTTCAAGCGTGATGAACCCGTAAAAAGTCGAGATGTCCTCTTTTTTGTCATCCCCGCGAAGGCGGGGATCTATAAGTTTCAGACAGGTATGGACAGCGCTGAAAAAGCTTCACTACGTGCCCCGCCTTCGCGGGAGTGACACCACTTGTGACTTTTTACGGAACCATCAAGCGTGGCATCAAAAATAGCTGATTTGGCTGTTCCACATCAGGTTATCGGTCAACCAGATCGTCCACGCTTCCATTGGTTGGTTGGCCTGAAGGTCAATTAGACCAACTTTTAATTGACATTTGGGCCAACCTTTTTTAAATGGGTTACCCATTAACATTAAATGCATTGGCGGCCACGTGTTCCACTTGACGGGTAAGCGCTCCAATACAGGCAAACCATGTTTAAAAAAACTAGCCAGCAACGCATTTTCGAAGACCTGATCGCTCAGATCGAAGGGGCCATTTTAGATGGTCGCCTGAAGGCCGGCGACCGGTTGCCCGCCCAGCGGGACTTGGTCGATATGTTCCAAACCAGCCGCGGGCCCCTTCGCGAGGCCTTGCGTGTCCTGGAGCAAAAAGGACTCCTGGAAATCAGACGCGGCGTGCGCGGCGGGGCGGTGGTCAAGCAGCCAGGCATGGCACCGGTGGCCGAAAGCCTGGGCCTTCTGATTCGCCACCGAGAAATCACCCTGGTCGAGCTCTCCGAATTCCGGGAGGGTGTCGAGGGCAGCGTGGCCGCCCTCGCCGCCCAGCGCGCCACCCCGGCGGATATCCGCCAGCTCAAATCGCTGCTGAAACAGGCCAAAAAACATGTGGGTGACGGCATCGAGGCGTGGGAACGGTTTTGTCAGGTGGACAACCGCATCCACGTGGCCATTGCCAAATCCGCCGGCAACCGGGTATACGAATTCGTCCTGCGCATGGTCCACGACAACATCCAGCGGTACTATGAAACCCACCCCCTGAAAGACCCGCCCTTCATGCAGGAAAACTATCAAGATCTGTGCGACATCGTCACTGCGCTGGAAAAACAGCAGGCCACGGCCGTGCGCTCGCTCATGCAAAGCCACGTGCGCCGTTTCAACAGATATATGAACAGCCAAGGAGGCAACCCATGAACACCCAACAATATCTCGATCTCGAAAACGAATACGGCGCCCACAACTACAAACCCCTGGACGTCGTCCTGACCAAGGGTGAAGGCGTTTGGGTGTGGGACGTAGACGGTAAACGGTACCTGGACTGCCTGGCTGCCTACAGTGCGGTCAATCAGGGCCACTGCCACCCGGCGATCATGAAAACCATGATGGCCCAGGCCCAGAAGCTGACCCTCACCTCCCGGGCCTTCCGCAACGATCAGCTGGGTTATTTCTACAAGGAAATCTGCGAACTGACCCGCTCCCACAAGGTGCTGCCCATGAACAGCGGCGCCGAAGCGGTGGAAACCGTGATCAAGGCCGTACGAAAATGGGGCTACCAGGTCAAAGGCATCCCCGAAGACAAGGCGGAGATCATCGTCTGCGCCAACAACTTCCACGGTCGCACCATCACGATCGTGGGATTTTCCACCGACCCGACGGCCCGCAGCGGGTTCGGCCCATTCACCCCGGGCTTCAAAATCATCCCCTTCGGCGATGCCGATGCACTGGAAGCGGCCATCACCCCCAATACCGCCGGCTTTCTGGTGGAACCCATCCAGGGTGAAGCCGGCGTCATCATACCCAAGGACGGCTATCTCAAGGCCGCCCGCGAAATCTGCGACCGCCACAACGTGGTGCTGATTCTCGACGAAATCCAGACCGGCCTGGGGCGCACCGGGCGGCTCCTGGCCGAGGAGCACGACGGCATCGAGGCCGACCTCACCCTGGTGGGCAAAGCCCTGTCCGGGGGCTTTTATCCGGTCTCGGCCGTGCTGTCCAACAAAGAGGTCATGGATGTGCTGCAGCCCGGCGAACATGGATCCACCTTTGGCGGCAACCCGCTGGCCTGCGCCATCGCCCGCACCGCCATCCGGGTGCTCAAGGAAGAAAAGATGATTGAAAATGTCAGCGAAATGGGTGATTATTTTCTGGCCGGCCTGAAAAAGATCCAGAGCCCGCACATCAAGGAGGTGCGCGGCCGCGGTCTGATGATCGCCATGGAGCTCTTTCAGAAAACGGGCGGCGCCCGACCGTTCTGCTACCAACTGGCCGGCAGGGGCATACTGTGCAAGGAAACCCATGAAAATACCATCCGCTTCGCCCCGCCCCTGGTCATTAAAAAAGACGAAGTGGATTGGGCGCTGGAACAAATCGATGCGGTGATGAAAGCATAAAGGAGGTATCCCCGTGAAACGCGATTTTCTGCATATCACCGATTTTAGTGCCGACGAAATCCAGGCAACCTTCACCCTGGCCAAAGAGGTCAAGGCGCGTTTCAAACGCCGGGAGGACTACAAACCGTTCAAAGACCACTCCATGGCCATGATCTTCGCCAAGCCGTCTGCCCGCACACGCATCTCCTTTGAAACGGGCTTTTACCGCATGGGCGGCCACGCCCTCTACCTGGGCCCGTCGGACATCTCCATCGGCAAACGTGAGGCGGTTAAAGATATCGCACGGGTCATCGCCCGCTACAACGATGTCATCATGGCCCGGCTCTTCGCCCACGCGCATGTGCTCGAACTGGCCGAATACGCGTCGGTGCCGGTGGTCAACGGCCTGACCGACTACAACCATCCCTGTCAGATCATGGCCGACATGTTCACTATTTTAGAGCACCGCGGGCACCTCAATGACCTGAAGGTGGCCTACGTGGGCGACGGCAACAACATCGTGCACTCCTGGCTGCGCCTGGCGCAACGCTTGCCCTTCCACTTTGTCTGCGCCTGCCCTGACGACTATGAGCCCGATGCACAGACCATTGCCGACACCCGACAGGCCGGCCTGTCGGAGATAGAAATCAGCCACGATCCCAAAACAGCCGTCAAGGATGCCGATATCGTCTATACGGACGTCTGGGCCTCCATGGGGCAGAAAGATGAAGCCGAAGCGCGCAAAGCCCGTTTTCAGGGGTTTCAGGTCAATGACGAACTGATGGCCGCCACCGGCAAGACCAGCCTGTTCATGCACTGCCTGCCCGCCGAACGCGGCGTGGAAACCACCGACTCGGTACTTGAATCCGAGGCGTCGATCGTCTTCGACGAAGCGGAAAACCGAATGCATGCCCAAAATGCCATCCTGCTGAAGATTTGCGGAAAAGCCTGATGAAGAAAAAAGCCAATCAAAAGCCCGTGCTGCTGGTCGCTTTAGGCGGAAACGCCATGATCCAGAAGGGGCAGACCGGCACCGTGGAGGAGCAGTTCGAGAACCTGAAGATCCCGATAGACCAGATCGCCAGGTTGTCAAAGGACTACCGAATCATCATCACCCATGGCAACGGTCCCCAGGTGGGCAACCTGCTGCTTCAGCAGGAGTGTTGCGACACGGTTCCACGGCTGCCGCTGGAGATTCTTGTGGCCCAAACCCAGGGTCAGATCGGCTACATGATCGAATCGACCCTGGACGAAGCCCTCATGGCCTTAGGCATCAACAGCCAACCGCTGGTCAGTCTGATCAGCTATGTGGTGGTGGACGAAACCGACAAGGCATTTAAGTCGCCATCCAAGCCGGTGGGACCCGCGTTCACCAAAGAAAAGGCCGCCACCCTGCCCTACCCCACGATTAAGACCCCCAAAGGCTACCGGCGCGTGGTCGTTTCCCCCAAGCCGGTAACCATTGTCGAGAAACGGGAGATCAGGACCCTGATTGGTGCGGGATTTATCGTGATCTGCTGCGGCGGGGGCGGTATTCCGGTGGTGCGCGCCGGACGCACATTCGACGGCGTGGATGCCGTTATCGACAAGGACCTGGCCAGTGCCTGCCTGGCCGAAGAAGTGGGTGTGGACGTTTTCGTCATGGCCACGGATGTGGACGGCGTGGCCCTGAATTTCGGCAGACCCGATGAACGCTATCTGACTTCGGTCAGTCTCACGGAATCGGCCCAATATATCCTCGCTGGCCATTTCTCTGCCGGCGCCATGCTCCCCAAGGTGGAAGCGGCCATGCAGTTCGTCGGCGGCGGCGGCAAACGGGCGGTGATTACCCGGGTCGACCGCATCGTCGATGCGGTGGCCGGAAAGGCCGGAACCGAATTTGTCAATATTTAAGGAGGACGATCCCATGGCAGCTTTTCCGTTGGCGCACGTGATTGAGTCTCAGCAGTTCGATCGGGAACTGCTCGAAGTGGTTTTCCAGACCGCCGACCAGATGAAGATGGACCTTTTTGGCGAACGACGCTTTGCCAAATCACTGGAGGGCAGGATCATGGCCTCCTTGTTTTACGAACCCTCCACCCGTACCCGCTTTTCATTTGAAAGCGCCATGCTGCGATTGGGCGGATCGGTGATCACGACGGAAAACGCCCGGGAGTTCTCCAGTGCGGCCAAGGGGGAAAGCCTTTCCGACTCGACACGAATCATGAACGGCTATGCCGATGTCATTGTCATGCGCCACAATGAAGCGGGCAGTGCGGCACGGGCTTCGGAAATTTCCTGTATCCCCGTCATCAATGCCGGCGACGGCGCCGGCCAGCATCCGACCCAGGCTCTGCTGGACATGTATACCATCGTGGACGCCTTCCCGGAAAAAAACGGCCTGAAAATCGCCATGGTGGGTGACCTGCGCTACGGGCGAACGGTAAGGTCGCTGGCATACCTGTTGACCAAGTATGAAAATGTGGAGATCATCTTCGTTTCGCCGCCGGTTTGTAAAATGGAGGGAGACATCAAAGCCTACCTGGATAAAAACAACGTTCCATGGCGTGAGGAAACAGACCTGGCCAGCGTTGCCCCGGAGGTGGACTGCGTCTACATGACCCGCATCCAGAAGGAGCGGTTCCATGACCCCGAAGACTACAAAACAGCCGCCGGCAAATATATCCTCACCCCGGAACGGGTCCGGACCATGAAGCCGGACGCCATTATTATGCATCCGCTGCCCCGGGTAGACGAAATCCCCAAGGAAGTGGACGACGATCCCCGGGCCCGCTATTTTCAACAAGCCATGAACGGCCTTTACATCCGCATGGCGCTGCTGTACCTGCTGCTGAAAAAAGATTAGTTTGTGTCCGTCCAGAAACGGCATCTTGCGGCCCAGCCCGGCGTTCTCACATTTTCACCATCCTCGACGTAGCGCTGCTACGCCTGCGGGTGCGAAAATGCTGCGGCCTTGGCCTGAACCACAATCTACCAATTTTAGATAGACACTTTTGAAGCAAATGCGGCACATCTTCATAAAATGTTTTTTCGCATAAAAATGACCCTCCGCAGTATAAAGCCGCTGTGTAAATGTTTACACCACATATAGTGGCACAAATCATCTTACAACCCCCCAAATTGTGCTTTCCACTTTACAACTACCGGTCTTGATGGTATCTGGTTACCAGCAATCGTTCATTCCGGCGACCGCTACCGGTATTCCAACGGAAATCAACACAACCCATTACTTATACGCCTTCGGGCGCAACGGCTGTTGCTGAGCCTTATCGAGGACTAATGGCTGGACAGGCAGGCAGGAGCAGGCAACGATGAAACTAAAAAAACTGGACATCGTCGGATTTAAATCTTTTTTCGAAAAGGCCTCGATCGCCTTCCCCCCGGGCATCTGTGCGGTGGTTGGACCCAACGGCTGCGGCAAGAGCAATGTGGTGGATGCCCTTCGCTGGGTGATGGGCGAACAGAGCATCAAGCAGCTTCGGGGCAAGGACAGGGAGGACATTATCTTTTCCGGTGCCAGCGGCAAGCCGCCGATGAACCTGGCCGAAGTCTCCCTGACCCTGGTCAACGACAACGGCAGCATGCCCGAGGAATTCAGGGATTTCAGCGAAGTGATGGTAACCCGCCGGCTTTACCGCAGCGGCGAAACCGCCTACCTGATCAACAAGCAGCCCTGCCGCCTCAAGGACATCCACAACATCTTCATGGGCAGCGGCGTGGGTGCCCGCACCTACGCGGTCATTCAACAGGGAAACATCGGCGCCATTACCGACGCCGGCCCGGACGAAAGGCGGGTCTTCATCGAGGAGGCAGCCGGTGTCACCCGCTACAAGATGCGCAAAACCGAAGCCCTGAGAAAGTTGAACGCCACCAACCAGAACCTGCTGCGGGTCAAGGACATCATCACCGAAATCGACCGTCAGATGGCCGGTCTCAAGCGCCAGGCCCAGAGGGCAGAACGGTTCAAAAACCTCAAAGCCGAGGCTCGGGGGATAGACATCCGGCTCATCCGCAACCGCGATGCCGACCTGGGCCGCCAGATGGACGAAGCCGGCAACTTGCTGAAATCGCTCAAAGACGAAGACATCGGCCAAAGCACTCGCCTCCAAAAAATCGACGCGGCCATCCAAGCCATCAAGCTTCGCCGCTCTGAAAAGGATCGGGAGATCGCCTCCCAGAAGTCCCGCAAATTCGAGATTCAACGCAAGATCGACCGCATCGAGGCCGACCTGGCTCATATGAAAACTGACCGCGAGCGGTTGATACGCGAAGTCGCTGAACTCGAGGCGGCCCGGACCGATCTGGCGGCCAAGAACAGCTCGATCGACTCGGAGATCGAGGGCGTCCAGCGTCAACACCAGGAACTGCAATCCCAAATCAGTGAAGTGAAGGACACCATCGCGCTGGAAAACAGCCAATCATCAGGCATGCGCGAACGGATCGACACGTTGAACCGAAACTTGGAATCCGGCAAGAACGAACTGATGAAAATGGTGGCCGAGGAGGCCCGGGTAAAAAACACCCACCAGAATGCGGCCAACAACCGCGACAATCTCAAACGCCGACTCAAACGCACCGACGAAGAAGCCCTAATAGCCGATAAAACCGTTCGGGAAGTCTCCGCGCGCCGCGAGGCCGCTGATGCCCGGCTGACCCAGACGAAAATCGAAATCCGGAAACTGGAGGGTCGGATTGCCTCTTTGAAAGAGGACCTGGATGCCGCCATTGCGTCCCTGTCCGCCCAGGTCAAGACCGCCCAGACCTTGGATATGGAGCGCAGCAAGGCCCGCAGCAGCCTGGCCACCCTGAAAAAAATGGAAGCCAACCTGGACTGGTATAAGGATGGGGTCAAAGCCATCCTCAAGGCCGCCAGACCGGAAACGCCCGAACCGGCAGCCGCACGGCCCACCGGTGTCGTCGGGCTTCTGGCCGACGTGATCGAGCCGGCACCCACCTATGAAACCGCTGTCGAAGCCGCCCTGGGCGAATCTCTCCAGTACATCCTGGTGCAGGACCAACCCTCAGGCGCCGACGCCATCGGCTACCTGCAGCAAACCCAGGCCGGACGGTGCGGATTCATCCCCGTGGGCGGCATGCGAGCCGTGGACGATCGCCTGGACAAGCAGCCGGAACCACACCACCTCCTGCTGAATCATGTCCGCGTCAAGGATGGTTTCGAATCGGTGGCCAGCGCCCTGCTTGGACATGTGGTGGTCGCCGACACCCTGGACAAGGCCCGGGAAATTTTCAACCGCAACGGCAAGGTGCAGACCGTGGTCACTCGGGCCGGCGACCTGCTTTCGCATCAGGGGTTGATGATCGGGGGCAGCCCGGACAAGCTGTCGGGTATCTTGGCCAAAAAACAGGAGATCAAATCGCTGGCCGTGCAGTGCGACCGGCTTGACGCCCGGATGGAGGAGGCTCACAACCTGCAGACCGAAATGGAAATCAAGGTCCGCAACCTTGAACGACAACTGCAGGAGACCATCGCCGAAAAAAGCAGCGCCGCCCAAGACGCCATGGAGGAGGAAAAGGACCTCTACCGAGCCGACGAAGACCTTAAAAATGCCCGGCGGCACCTGGAGATCGTCCGGCTGGAGCAAGAACAGCTCATGGGCGAGGAGATGGACCTGGACGAAGAGATCGAGCGCTACCATGCCCTGCTGAAGGCCATGGCCGACAACGTCACCGAGGCCCAGGAACAGGTGGCCCGCACATCGGCGCAGATCGATGAAACCGCCTCACGGCTGGAAGCCTTCAACCAGCGGATCGTCGACCTTAAGCTCAAACTCACCTCAGCCAGCGCCAACCTGGACAATTGCAGCGGCACGCTTCGCCGCTTGAAAGATTTCCAGGCCGACGGGATCCTACGCCTCCAACAGCTATCCCATGACATTACCGCCAAAACCGAAAAAATCGAAGGAACCGGCAAACGCAATGAAATCAACACCCGGGATCTTACCGCCCATTACGAGGCCCTTGAGCAGATAGACGGCCGGTTGGGCGCCGATGAAAAGGCGTTCAGTGACATCGATGCCCGATTGAAGGAAAATGACGCGCAGATTTCCCAGATCCAGAACCAGCGCGAAACACTTCACCAAAAAATCCGCATGCTGGAAATGGATTTGGCCGAAAAACGAATCAAGCGAGAAAATTTGGAGAACCGCTGCCAGGAATACTACCACTGTACCATCGCCGAACTGGCCAATGCCAATGAGCCGACGGATGAAGTCGGCCAGCAGCGCCCTGAGGAACTGGAAACGACCCTGGCCGCCATCCGCCAAAAAATCATCAACATCGGCGACGTCAACCTGGAGGCGATCCGTGAATTCGAGGAACAAAAGGAACGCTGCGACTTTCTATGCGAACAGCGGGAGGACCTGTTCAAAGCCATCGAGGGGTTGCACAAGGTGATCCGCAAGATCAACCGCATCACCCAGGAGCGGTTTCTGGACACCTTCAACCGCATCAATGAAAAACTCCAGGACGTGTTTCCCCGGCTTTTCGAAGGCGGCACCGCCCGCCTGGAACTGACCAATCCCAGCGAACCGCTGGAAACCGGGGTGGAATTCATGGTGCACCCGCCGGGCAAGAAACTCACACGCATGAGCCTGCTTTCCGGCGGGGAGAAGGCGCTCTCCGCCATTAGCTTCATCTTTTCCATCTTCTTGCTCAGACCGGCATCCTTCTGCCTCATGGACGAGATCGATGCACCGCTGGACGACGCCAACGTCATGCGCTTCAACAACCTGATGAAGGTGATCGGCGAAAAATCCCAGATCATCATGATCACCCACAACAAGAACAGCATGGAGTTTGCCGACACCCTGTTCGGCATCACCATGGAACAAAAGGGGTTGTCCAAGGTCGTGTCGGTGAACCTGGACCGCGAAAACCACCCAAAGGAACTCACCGCCGCCTAGCACCATTGATCAACGCACAAAAAGCCTGATTTCAGACGGCTTCGTAAAAAGTTCAAGATCAAGGCTTGCGAGCCTTTAGGAATACCGCTATCGCGGGTGCCGAAGGCAGTGTACGTATGATACGCCGCAGTGACGAAGGGTGAAGCGTAACGCAGATATTGGACTATTTACCAAGCCGTCATCATTGAAGGACATCCATGGCATTTAACTGGTTTAAAAAGAAGAAGGACCAACCCGATGAGGAAGCAGCCGAATCGCCGGAAACCGATGGCATTGCCGATGAGGCCTTTCATGAACCGGAAGCACCCGTCGACGAGGTGATCGAACCGCAGGCGGCGGCAGAATGTAAAGACAACCTGAACGTTCCGAAAGAAAAAACGGCGTCTCCGCGGCCACCTGCAGATGATGCACCCACTGAGAAAAAGGGCAGGGGCTTGTTCGCCCGCCTGAAATCCGGGCTTTCCAAAACCCGCAAAATTCTAACCACAGATATCGATGACCTGTTTCTGGGGAAAAAGCTGGTTGACGACGACATGTTGGAAGACCTGGAAGAGCTGTTGATCACTGCGGACATGGGTGTCCGCACCACCATGGACATCATGGAGCGGATCGCGGGAAAACGGTCGCGCATCGCCGGGGCCAAGGAATTGAAAGCCGTCTTGAGAGAGGAGATCCTGGCCTATTTCGAGGCCCTGCCGGCGCCATCATCTGAAGCCGCCGCCAAACCCCACGTGGTCATGGTAGTGGGCGTCAACGGGGTGGGCAAGACCACCACCATCGGCAAGCTTGCCGCTCACGAGTCCCGCCAGGGCAAGAAGGTGTTGATTGCCGCCGCCGACACCTTCCGGGCCGCAGCCATCGAACAGATGACCATCTGGGCCGAACGGGCCGGTGCGGATATCGTCCGCCACAAGGACCATGCAGACCCGGCAGCCGTAGCCTACGACAGTGTCGATGCCGCCATCTCCAGAGGAACGGACATCGTCTTCGTCGACACCGCCGGCCGTCTGCACACCAAGGTAAACCTGATGGAGGAAATCAAAAAGATCCAGCGCACCCTCGCCAAACGCCTTCCCGAGGCACCCCACGAAGTGTTGTTGGTGCTGGACGCCACCACGGGCCAGAACGCCCTGTCACAGGCCAAGATGTTCAACGAGGCGCTGGGTGTCACCGGCATCGCCCTGACCAAGCTGGACGGCACGGCCAAGGGCGGCATCGTGGTGAGTATCTGCAGCAGCCTGAACATCCCGTTGAAATATATCGGTGTGGGAGAAAGCGTGGAAGACCTCCAACCGTTCGACCCAAAGCAGTTCGTGGAAGCCTTATTCTAAACCGAGGATAGTCCTAACGCACCGGATTCAGAAAAAATCTCTTGAACTCCTGGCCCCTCGACCCCTTGAACCTTTTGCTTTTTCAGGTCCCGGCCATCTGGCGGCCGGTCTTCCGATACAACTCCAGGCCGATGATGCCTGACTTTTTAATTTGGTTGGCCGATTCAAAGGCCTGGATGGTCTGCAAGTCATTGACCTCGATGCCGGGTACCCCCAAAACCGGACAGATGTACTCTGCCCGTCGATTCTCCAGCCCCGTCTTGTGGAGCGCGGTCTCGGTCATAATGCCGAGCAGGGTGTAATTGCTGGTCGCTCCGGCAAGCACCGATATGACGGACGGGCTGCACCTCAGATTGTTTAAAAACAGGTCCAGTGGATTGCGGGCCCATCGGGTACTGAATACCCAACGGCTGATTTTCTTGGTGTACCCGGTGAGCTGCCATTCTGAGACCCGCCGGTTATTGATTACCGCCACGGCAGAAAATTCACAAGACAGGCCCCTGGCCAAGGTGGTATCACGATTGTAGCTCAGATATTTCAGATTCTGGGTGTTATCGGGCATGCCGCCGATGACCAGCACATCTTTCAGCAACGGGACGTTCGGCTCCACCACCCGTGCCACCGACTGGATGAGCGCATCGATATAATTGTTTTTCAATCTGGCACCCTCCCGATTCCAACCCATCCTGCGTTGTGATCCAGCTCCATTGTCTTTACTGACATTTCACCCGGCGGTCCGTCAACTGCTTTTTATGCGCCCAGGAAAAAGCACCGCTTGTTTTTTATGCGCATTCGTTAAAGACTTTTATGCTTTGACCGTTCCTGAAGGGGATTGCTGCCGTCGGATGAAGTCCACCGCCT
>NZ_JBFELV010000007.1:0-30773 GCF_041551955.1 Desulfosarcina sp. | reverse complement strand
GGGTGAACTGGTTGAATTTCTTCAGCACCTTAGCATAGGTGGGTTTGGACAGTTGGTAGAGCAGGCGCTGCTCGAAGGCATTGGTGGAGATGAAGGGCTGGGCGGTCAGGGCCAGCACCGGGGCATCACCTTCCACCATGCCAGTGGGAACTTCGGCCACGGCCAGTTGGCCCTCGGCCACGGAGCGCAGCAGCTCGGGTCCTTTGAATCCGAGGGCCGCACCGGGGTGCAGAACGATGGTGAGCTCGCCGTCGGTAGCCTCAGCCACCCGATCCGCAAAGCGCTGGGCGCCCTGAGAATGAAAGTTGCCGGCCGGGTAGTTTAGATGCATATCCCACTTGGTTTTAGCAAATCCATCGGCAACGGCAAAAAGGACAAAGACGACACAGATAAGAATTAACAGGGCTTTTTTCATTTCCATTCCTCCTTTTATGCTTACGGGTTGTTCCAACAAGTTGACGGTCCGATCTTATGGCCTGAAACAATTGTGTGCGTTGAGTGATACGTGAACGGTTGTATCATTCTATCGCCTTTACTTTAGGTGGTCAGGTACTGGATCATCCGGTTTTTAAAGATCTGGATATGTTCCTTGATGACGGCTATGAGGCCAGCTTCATCTCTCGATCGAATCAGGGCAATTATCTGGCCATGCTGCTCGACAACAGAAGTGTAGTGTTCTTTCAAGGATCGCTGCAGTTCGATTTCATTGCCATAGGAGAGGTAGGCCAGACGATTGGTTTCGCACCTGACTTTTTGAAGCGCCTGCATCAGGTAGAGGTTGCGGGAACAGGCGGCAAAGTGGCTGTGAAAAACGCCGTTGGCTTCTACCAGTTCCAGAATGTCCATACCTTTCATAGCCGTTGCCACGGCTTCGTTGGCCGCTTGCATCGACGCAAGAGACTGGGAGGCATCCTGTTTGACTGCCAGATGGGCTACCCCCACCTCTAAAACCAACAGGGCATCGAAGGCGGCTTTGGTATTTTGGATGGTGATGGGGCGCACCGTGTATCCTTTGCCGAGGGAGGACTCCACCAGCAGGTCAGTTTTCAGGCGCAACAGGGCCTCCCGGATGGGTGTACGCCCGATGCCGAGCTTTTCCACCAACTGATTTTCCTCCAGCCGCTGACCCGGTTCGTAGGCCAGGCTGATGATATTACGGTAAATGGCCGTGTAAGCGCTGGCAGCCAAGGATTGTCGGCAGCTGTCAGTCGCTTCCAAAGGGCCCGTCGATATGTCGATATCCGATCGAGGCATGAGGCACTTTTAAGATGAGAGTAGATATAGGGTAACTATTTATGTGTGTATTTCAAATATATGTCAAATATATTTTTTATGATAATATTCAAACTTCCACAATAAATTGAAAATATTTTGTATTCGTGCGATTAAAATTTAATCAATACCAACCGTGCATTCGTATGCGGCTCCGAACCAGCCGGCATGATCATTACCCGCCTGGGTATACCCTATGGAAGCTGCTTATCGGTGCCGTGGAAAAGCTTCCAGGAGACTGCCCGGCACGACAAGGTGGTTCTGATCGCAGGGATTAACCGATGAACCGCTAAATTCATCAAGTCGACTGAACCAGCACCCGCCGGCCACTTATACCAAGAACAGAAAGGACGGTCCGTTGCGCCCCAAGACCATCGCACTGATTGCCAATCCAAGTGCCGGGGGGCGAAAAGGTGCCCGAATCATCCCACGTGTTGAAAGCAAACTTCGCCGACATCACATCGACTACCGGATTTTCATCACCCAGCACCATGCCCATGCCATCGATATCGCTCGCCAACTCACGCCCGCGCGCTATGATGGCGTCGTATCTTTGGGCGGCGACGGCACCAATTTTCATGTTCTCAACGGCCTTTTGAAATATCATCGTCCTGCCACCCTGCCCCCGCTGGGCATTATCCCCGTGGGCAGTGGCAACTCTTTCGCCCGGGATCTTGGCATCTGCAGCACGGCAGACGGTATCCGGGTGCTGATTGAAGGAGAGACCCGGCCGGTGGACGTGTGCCGATTTACCCAGAATGGGAAGCCCTGGTATTTCGTTAATCTCGCCGGATTCGGCTTTGTTGCCGATGTGGCCCGGACGGCCCACCGATTGAAACGCTTCGGCGATGTCAGCTATGTTCTGGGGGTCTTCCACCGGGTGCTGGGGTTGCGGTTCCACCGGATGAAACTGGAACTCGACGGCAGGCGAATCGACGGGGAAAATTGTTTCGTGGAGTTCTGCAATTCTCGTTTCACCGGGGGCCGGATGCTCATGGCACCGGATGCGGTGATCGACGACGGCCGGTTCGACGTGGTGGTCGTGGGTCCGTTGAACCGTCGGTCACTGATGGCCACCTTCCCAAAAATCTTCAAGGGTACCCACGGGCAGCATCCGGCGGTGAAATTCTACCGCGCCACGACGGCTTCGGTAGAGACCGATCCGCCCAAAACGCTCTTGCCGGATGGTGAGCTGTTCGGGTCAACGCCGATGCAGGTTTCCATTCAACCCCGATGGGTCAGGTACTTCGCATGAAAACCTTTCGATCGGCACTGCTGTGGGCGGCGGGGTCGGTTTTTTTTGCCTTGACCTTCGTCATTCTCTCCGCCGGCCTGTTCCTGTTGTCCCGGGAACGGGTTTTTCGCTTGGCCCGGTTTCTGTTTTCCGTGCAGACGAAAATAATGGGCATTCGGCTTACCGTATCGGGGCTGGCTGGTCTGGATCGGACGCGGACTTATTTGATCATGGGCAACCATCAGAGCCTGTTCGACCTGTTCGTGATTCCTGCCGCCATCCCGCTGACCTATGTGGCTGTGGAAGCGGCCTACCATTTTTCGATTCCCCTGTGGGGGAGTCTGGTCACGCGCTGGGGATGCATCCCCATCTATCGAAACAACCTGGAAAAAGCCAAGCAAAGTCTTGAGGTCGCCAGGCAGCGGCTGCGCGAGGGAACCTCCATCATCATCCTGCCGGAGGGGCACCGGACGCTTACCGGAGAGATGGGTGAATTCAAAAAAGGTCCGTTTCACCTGGCCTGCCAGGCGGGTGCCGATATCCTGCCCTTTGCCATTTGCGGCCTGTTCGACTATCACCCTAAAGGGACCTTTCACCTGAATCCCAAACCGGTGCACGTCGCTATCGGGTCGGCGATCCCCCAGGCGGCCATTGCGGATATGGCGCCGGCGCAACTGCGGGACTATGTGCGCGATATTATCGCCAACCTGGCCGGTGTGCATTCATGAATAGAAGATGCCGCGTGCACGCGCGTCAGGGCAGGCTATCGATTTTTTGCATCAGCCGGCGGGCGTTGTCGATGTTCTCACGGGCCTTGTCGTGATTCGGATCGCAGGCCAGGGCGATCTCCCATTCGGCAATGGCTGATTTCAGATCTTCGTTGATGAAGTGTTTCACGCCGTTGCGGTAATGAATCTGGGCCAGGTTCGCCAACTGGGCACGAACGGTCTTTTTTAGTGCCATGCTGGCCGCATGGCCTTTATCGGCTTTTTCCAGCACCTCGTGGGCCTCGAGGAAACGCTTGTGGTCGAAGTGGTCCAGGGCCAGCCGGTAGCGCGCTTCGTTGGCCAGATCGCGGGCGTCCACGCGATCCGGCGCCTCCTCGAGCAGCTGTTGGACCATCTCGAGGCTCTGCTGGTACTCTCCCTTGTCAACATGGTCTCGGGCGTTTGCGAGGACAATGGCGGCCTGTTGCTTTTTTAAGGCGATTTGCAGCGATTGCACGGCAGCATCCTTACCGGTGAAATCCTCCGGCACCTTGGCAAGCGACGACCTGGCGGCTTCCAGCAGCCCCGCTGCAGTCTGGGCAGTGGCTTGTTTGAGATGGATGGTATGGATCAGAACCTTCACGTCGGGATGATCCGGATCCGCCTTTCCGGCCAAGGTCAGGGCGCCGTCAAGGTCATTTTCCGCCAGCAGTGCATGGGCTTGGGCCAGTTGTTTGGGCGGCTTTTTTTTGCGGGCTTTCTTGGTGGGCGGCTTTTCAAGTTTGGGCAGGATCAGCAGGGTGCCGGGCCTCAGCGCCTGATCCACCGGCAGATCGTTGAACCAGGCCACGAGAAAGGCCTTTTCTTCATCGCCGAAGACGGCTTTGGCGACGGTCACAGGGTCGTCACCCGGCCCCGACAGGTGGACGGCCAGCGGGAAGGGTGAAAAACGGGCATTGATCTGTGCCAAGGCCGGCCGAAACGTGGGATCCAGGCGAAGTGCGGCCAACAAGTGGTTGCGGGCCTCCGCCGGCTTCTGGTTTCGCAGAGCTGCCATCCCGGATTGATAGTGCGCATGCACCGATTCGGCAATCTTTCGTTCAAGACGTGGTATTTCGCTGGCGGCCGCCGCTGGGTCAATCGCTGAACGTTCAACCAGCCGCCAGTGATCCAATGCCATGGCCAGTTCACCCCGGGCCTCGAGTGATCGGGCCCGTTTGCCGACGTCGTCGGTCTGTGCCGCCGTCCGCCAGGGCGCGGCATTTAAAAACTCCGATACCGAATCCATCGTACCTGCACAGCCGCAAAGGATGACGGTGACAATTAGGGCGATAACTGGCTGCAATGGTCTCATCAGTTGAGGTCTGCCGGGATTCGGGTGGTGATCAGTGTTGCGAATTGCTCCGCGTTAATCCGACTGTCGATGGGGGTGCGATGGATGCCGTACCGGTCGGCGAAAAAGGCATTTTCCCCTGCTCGTCTGGCAAAGGCGGCTGCAAACCCGAGTTTGGCGGCCATGGCGGAGACCAGGCTGTTGGTGTCGCCGTGCGGATAGGCCAGAAACAGGCAGGGTTCGTCCAGGTGCGTTTCGATCGTATGGCGCGCCGAGCGCAGTTCGGAGGCCACCGACTCGAAATAGGTCTTGAACGGCTGTCCGCTGGTCCGGCGGGTCAATGAACGCCCGCTTCGGCCCTGGCATCCGATGGCAAAACCGTCTCTGTGGGACTGCCTGATCTGGTTCCAGGTCATGGCGTCCCGGCGGCCTACCGCGTCGGTGGAAATGAACACCGTTGCGGTGAATTCCAGCTCCTGCAAGATGGGAATGCCGGTCGTGTAGAGGTTCTGGGATACCGTATCGAAGGTAATCAACACCGACCGGCGGGGAAGCTGACCGGAGAACTTCATGAACTCAACCAGTTGGTTGGGGGTGATGGCCACGAAGCCTTCGGTTTTCAACCAGCGCATCTGGTCGTAGAAAGCCGACGGCGACACCTGCTCCGCTGAATCACCAATATCCGAATAGGCCAATACGGGAACCGTCTGATAGCTGTCAGGCGCCAGACCACCGGGTCGAAACGGAGCCGTGGGAACCACGACCGCTTCACCCCCGGCAAAAGCTTCCTTGCCGTTGTATTCTGTGATCATCCACCCCTTGGTCGGGTCGTTAAAAAACCGCTGGGCCATGGTGGCAGGCGTGTCGGTGTGGCGGGCTCTCACCAGAAGGGGCAGCGGAGGGGACGTGTCGGTATGCACCTCCTCTCCCTTGACGGCGGGCGGAAGCAGGATCGTACCAATCAGTAAGGCCGTGTAGATGAGAAGTCGTAATGAATAGGGTCTAATCGGTTGATCTGACATGGGCCCTCTGCTCGATGGACTTCACGCGCCAGGTTTCCACGGGGGCAATTTTGCCCTTGATGGTCCGTGTGCCGGCTGGTTCTGCACAGACGAGTGCGCGCAGGCGGTCATATACCGCCTCCGTCACCAGGACTTCACCTGGGGCCGCCAACTCGCTGAGACGCGACGCCAGGTTAACCGTGTCGCCGATGACGGTATACTCCATTTTTACCTGGGATCCAATGTTTCCTGAAACGATGGGGCCGGTGTGGATACCGATGCCCACAGCAGACAGCAGAGGATTACCATGGATGCTGTGCATGTGCAACTGCTCCTTAAGGTCCAGGGCGGTCCGGACGGCCCGCTCCACATGATCTTTTCTGAACACCGGCACACCAAAAACCCCCAGCACGCCGTCGCCGATGAATTTATCCAGGTATCCGCCGTAATCCATGATGGCACGGGTGGCAATTTCGAAATAGGTGTTGAGCATATCGACCACCTCTTCCGGTTCCCGGTCCTCCGCATAGGCGGTAAAGCCCCGGATATCGGCAAAGAGAATCGTGGCATCGTTTTTATGGCCCTTGAGCCACATCTTTTCAGGGTCGGCCAGAATCATTTCCAGCACCTCTTCGCCCACATATTTACCGAAGGACTGGCGGGTCAACGAGTGCCGGAAAAGCTCTTCGCCCATCTGGTTGAAGGCGGTGGCCAGGTTGCCCAGCTCGTCTTGGCGCTTGAGCTCCACCCGATAGCGGTAGTCTCCTTTACCGATGGCCTCGGTGGCGGCTACCAATTCCAAGATGGGTTTTGAAAATCGTAATCCCAGATAAACCGCAATGGCCAGGCCAACGGTCATCATTACAACCGTTACGTATATGATGAACCCTTTTTCCTTATCGACCAATTGCTCGATAAAATCCAACGAAACGCCCACATGGACCGCACCCAGGATCTTGTCCTGAAAGATCACCTCCCGGGTTAGGTTCAACATTTGTTCACCTGAAACGGCAACGAAAGCAAAGTAGGAAATGTCTCCACGGATTTCCGGCGGTGCCATGGGGGTGGGAGATGCCAGCGCCGTACCGATCCGATTCACATTGGTATGGGCCCGGATCAGGCTGTGGTTGTCGGTCACGATTGCATAGCGTAGGCCTTCGGTGGCGGTGGCTTCTTTGATCAGGGTGTTGAGGTTGAGAATATCGTCATCGATGAGCGGAATGCGGGCGTTGTTGACAAAATAATTGAGGCTTACCGTCCCAACGGTTACGGTTTGGTCGAAAAGTTGAGCCTTTTGCCGGTTGATGATAAAATAACTGAAAGAAACGATGGTGACCGTGACAAGGATCAAAGCACCAATGCACAGCTTGAGCCAGATAGGGATGGTCGGAGCAGGCAGTCGTTCGGCCAGGGTACCGCGCTGACGGATAATGAGTTCTCGGATGTTGTCCGACAGGGAGGCCACCGAGATCCTGAAATTCTTATTGATGGCCTCCACAACCTCCGCTTCGGAGGCCTGGCCCAGCTCTGTGATTATGTGACCCAGGCGAACGGCCTGTCCGGTGTCGATCAGTCGCCTGCGTTGGGCGGCGAGAGCTGTCTCCAGCTGTTTCTGGGAAATGATGCCTCGTTCGACCAGCACCTGGCCCAACTGCATGTCGTCCGGTGACCGCCGCCGGAAAAGACGCTGGAGGCTCGAGGCCAGGAATTCAGAAGCTCGCTGCATGGCGCTACCACCCGTTCGTATCCATTCCGATAGCCTGGGCCCACAACCGGATTTTGCCTCGGCAAACCCTCAACGAACCAGGCGATGTATGAAATCTAAAATGAAAGTCTTCTGTATTCGTATATCGGAAAACCGGGTGCAGACTTGAACAACTTTTTTTATGGAAAACTGCTGCGTGGTGCCACCCGCCTGCGCATTGACAGAGTTTCAGCAGCGCCCTATCTTGAGGGAGTAAGAAATGAAGGATCTGCTTTCTCGATAATACCCCAAAAAGGTGATTACAGATGAAGACAGCCAACGACATGATCCAGGAAAAGGGCAGCGAGATCCTCTGTGTTCCGGAGGGAACCACCGTTTTGGAAGCACTGAGGCAAATGAACGCGCGCAAGGTCGGGGCGATTATGGTGACCCGTGACGGCAAGCCGGTGGGCATCTGGACGGAGCGGGATCTCATGCGAAACACCCTTGATGCAGCATTCGACCCCAAAACCGTGCGCATCGAGGACTACATGACCAGAGACCTGATATTTGCGCCTCACACGGACACTGTCTACAATCTCATGGACAAGTTCCTGGGGCTGCGGGTGCGTCACTTGCTCATCGAAAAAGACGGCAGAACCATCGGTATGGTGTCCAGCGGTGACGTCATGAAGGCCTCCATCCAGGAAAAGGACGGAGAGCTCAAACAGCTCAACTCGATGGTAGGTTGGGATTATTACGAGAATTGGCGGTGGCGGCCCGACTCAAAATGAATCGGGCCCTAACAGCCCATCACCGGCATGGGTCAGGGGTTTTTCGGCGGCCGGGGGGGGCTCACCAATGCCTCGCCGTCCAATACCCGCGTTCCTTCCTGGTTGACGCAGGTGGTTTTCAGACGGACCCGTTTTTTATCTTGCATTTTTTCGATCACCTCCACCGTTGCGGTGACCGTATCCCCGATGCGCACCGGTGCCAGAAAATCAAGCGTCTGTCGCATGTACACCGTTCCCGGGCCCGGTAGGCGCGTGCCAATCACTGCGGAAATAAATCCCGCCGAAAGCATGCCATGGGCGATGCGCGTTTTGAAAAAGGTGCCCTGTGCGTAAGCCTCGTCGATGTGCGCCGGATTAAAGTCGCCGGTAACGCCGGCAAACAGGTATATGTCCGTATCGGTCACGGTTTTGGAGAACCGATCCGAATCCCCGATGGTAAGCTGGTCGAAGGTTTTCCCGAGCATATTGCATCCCCCCTGCATGGTCGTTCCTGATTATCTTACTCACCTGTCTACAGGTAGGCTTCCACCTTCTTAAACGCCTCCTCCACGGTCTTCTTATACTCTTCGCGGCCCTTTTTGAAGGTTTCCACCCATTCCTGCACGGCCTTTTTTCCCTCTTCGGGCATCCAGGTGGCCTGATTCAGCATGGTGTTGGCCAGGGTTTCGTTCTGGTCCTGAACCATAACCATGGCGTTAAAGGCATTGTTGAATGCGCCCTTGTTGAAATCGACCATCTGCTTGAAAATTGTTTTCTGATCCATGGTTGCGCTCCTTTTTTGTTTTTAAATGGGTTTGGGGAAAGCGTCCTGGGTTGCGTCACCACATTCCAAAGACTATCTTCGTTTCGACTGATCGTACCTCAGCCATCAGATTTTCGGATGGGCTGTTCACTTGGCATCAATATAGGTCTCCAAGGGCCAATGTCAATGGTAAAATGTTGCGTTGCACAATTATCTCATTTTGTCATTGCATATTGGCAAGCACTGTATATATTATAACTGATGCTGATAAAGTAAAATGATAACTGATTCTCAACCAGCTTTTGTTGCAGTGTGTCAAGACGAGAAGGGAATGATCGACCCATGCCTGATCCCCTGGTGTTGAAAAAATACAGCAATCGACGACTCTACGATACCCGAAACAGCTGCTATGTCACCCTTGAAGATGTATCGACAATGATCCGCTCTGGTGAGCAGGTTCAGATTCACGACGCCACCACCGGTGAGGATGTGACCGCGTTCATCCTGACCCAGATTGTCCTGGAGGCGGCCAAACGCAGAAACAGCCTGCTGCCGGAATCGGTGCTGCACTTGATTATTCGATACGGAGACAATGCCCTGGGTGAGTTTTTCGAAAAATATTTTCAAAAAACGCTCCAAAACTACCTAGAAACCAAAAAAGCCTTTGATCAGCAATTCGGAAAGTGGCTGGATATGGGCATGGAGTTGCCCCGACGCATGCCGGAGATGATACCCGGTGTATCCACCATCGATGGCATGATCAACATGTTCGGTCTAACCAAGGCATCCGCATTAAAAAAACCGGATTCGGGACAACCGGACCCATCAGAAAACCCCGACAGCGAACAGAAACCAAAAGCATAAACAACCCCTACTTGGTCGGTTACCCCGTTTTTTGCGATGCATCCGCATGGCAACGGCGGTCCCGACTGCCGGAGATACCTATGTCTACAACACCTGCGACCCGTTTAGCCCCCACTGGTGCCCCATTGCACTGGTTAACCGATGCTCTCGAATATGCCGGGGATTATTTTCAGCGTTCGGTTTTATTTGCCGACATCATGAGACGCCGGGGAAACCAGTATCTCGATCATCTTCGTCACGGCCAGCCCCCGGTGCTGACCTTTTCCTACGACATCTTGTTGGATGGCCGGGAGATCGACCCGCCCACCAATTTTTACCTGGCCAGGATCCGGGACCGCCGGACGCCATCCCCATCCCGGCCCTCGGACGGGAAAGAAAAACGGCACCCCCTGATACCCGCCGCTTCTCCCAAGGCATCCACGCGTCCGATGATCATCATCGATCCTCGCGCGGGCCACGGTCCTGGAATCGGCGGTGCCAAACGGGATTCGGAAATCGGAATGGCCTTGGACCAGGGATATCCGGTGTACGTCATTTTATTCAAGACCCGGCCGCTGGCGGGACAAACGCTGGATCATGTTCAACTGGCCATGGCTAGGTTTGTGGAAACGGTTCGTGACCGCCACCCGCAGGCTGGCAACCCGGCGATTATCGGAAACTGTCAGGCCGGATGGGCGGCCGCGCTTTTAGGGGCAGTGAGGCCCGACATCACCGGGCCCATCGTGATGAACGGTGCGCCCTTATCCTATTGGGCCGGTGTAAAGGGCAAGCATCCCATGCGTTACAAGGGGGGGTTGACAGGCGGTGTGTGGCAGGCTGCTTTATGGGGAGACTTGGGCAACGGCATGTTCGACGGCGCCCACCTGGTGGCCGGATTCGAGGACCTCAACCCGGCCAACACCCTGTGGAACAAGCATTATCACCTGTGGGCCAATGTTGACACGGAAGCTGACCGTTATCTGGAATTCGAACGCTGGTGGAACGGCTACTATCTGCTCACGGCCGAAGAAATCCATTTTATCGTGGACCAGCTGTTTGTGGGCAACCGTGCCCAGCGGGGGCAACTGGTGATGAACGACCAACGCGTGGACCTGAAGGCCATGAAGGGGCCCATTGTGGTCTTTGCTTCCCATGGTGATAACATCACCCCCCCCCAGCAGGCCCTCAACTGGATACCTGCCGAGTGGGGCAGTGTGGATGAAATCCGGCGCAGGCAGCAGACCATTGTTTACATGGTCCACGGCACCATCGGTCATCTGGGAATTTTCGTTTCTGCAGGTGTTTCCCGGAAAGAGCATCGCGAGATTATCGCCAGCATCGATCTGATTGATTACCTCTCCCCCGGCCTGTATGAAATGGTCATCTCGGATGACGACGACGGCAGGCGGCAGGTCCGATTCGAGGCGCGGGAAATGGCGGATATCCTGGCCATGGATGACGATGACGATGACCAGATTGCATTTGGAACGGCCGAGGCGCTTTCCAATTACAACGATCGTGTTTATCGGCGGCTGGTGCGGCCCTGGGTGAAGGCGGCGGTGAACGAAGCCACGGCTGAAACGCTCAGGCAGCTGCATCCCATGCGGACCTCCCGTTATGGGTTCTCCGACCTGAATCCGTGGATGGCGCCGGTGGTCCATCTTGCCGATGAGGTGAAAAAACAACGTCGGTCGGTATCGCCGGACAATCCCTTTTTGGCCGTAGAAAAGATTATCTCCGATTCGCTGTCCAAAAGCCTGGATTTTTTTCGGGATTGTCGTGACCGGGCAATTGAATCCTGGTTTTATGCGATTTTCGACCATCCCTGGATGCAGGCGATCGCCAACGATGAAACGAACGATGGCGCCGCCGAAACACCCGAGTGTCTGGCAGGCGGGCTGGCGGAGGTCGATCATGGCGGCTTTGCCGATGCGGTGGTGAGAATCATGGTCGCGCTGACCCATGCCGACTCCGGTACGCGCAGGCGTAGCCTTGCGGCTTATGACGGCCTGGCTGGCCGGGATGTCCGCCTAAAGGATGTTCAAGGGTCAACCTTGAGCGAAATGATCAAAAAGCAGTCCGGCATCATGAAATCCGCGCCGGAAGCGGCACTTTCTGCACTGCCCTGCCTGCTGCCCAGTCGGGCGGACCGCCAAAAAGCCATGGCCATCGCAACGGCGCTGATGGTGCGTGAGCCAGATGCAGACGCCCAGGTGATCCGCATGCGCGACGCCATAGCCGCTGTAATGGGCATTTGACTTGTTCTCACATGTCAGGTATCAGTGGTCCGATTCCCAAGAGCGATGATGGTTCCACGAAAGGCCCGCCACATATGATCTGCCCCCAGTGCCACGGTGCGGTCGATGAACAAGCGGCGGTATGCAGCCGGTGCGGGGCAGTTATGCTTCCGCCGGTTCAATGCGGCCATTGCCGGGCCGTGATCCTGCCGGGAAGCAAGTACTGCGATCAGTGCGGCCACCTCCTTGACCCGGTTACGGGCCCGCGTGAAGATTCCTTTAAATGTGAACGCAAGCATGTGTCTGTGATGTTTTCAGATATCAGCAGCTACCGGGAAACCTTCAACCGGCTGGACCCGGAAGCGGTCCGGGAGGTGACCCGCCATCTCTTTGAAGAGATGGTCAAGATCATCTCCCGCTACGAGGGGTATGTGGACCGCATCCTCTGGGACGGGGTGCTGGCGATATTTGGTATGCCCCGGACCCATGAAGACGATGCCATCCGGGCCCTCCGGGCGGCGATGGATATCCAACGGGTGGCTTCGCGGTTGGAGCGCCGGTACGCCGATTGCTTGGGTGGTAAGCTTGCCATGCGATCAGGTGTCGCCACCGGTCTGGTGGTCACCGGATCTGCGGAAGAAAGGACCGGGCGGCACGGTATTACCGGTGATACCGTCAACCTGGCCGCCCGGCTCAGGGACCTGGCCGCGCCGGGAGAAGTGCTGGCGGACAGCAGCGCCTTTTCTGCGGCTGCCGGATTCTTCAACTTCCAGGCCCAACCCCCTGTGACGGTCAAGGGGCGGGTACAGCCGGTTTTGGTGTATCGGGTTGAGTCCGTTACCCTGCAGCCGAATAAGGTGCGCCGGGTACACGGTTTAAAAGCGAAGCTCGTCGGGCGGGACCGGGAATTGAAGCAGTTGGAAGATGCCGCGCTGCGGCTGCGGCGAAAAGAAGGCACGGTGTTGACCGTGTCCGGGGATGCCGGCACCGGAAAAAGCCGGTTGATCGCGGAATTCAAAGATTCGAGCGGTGCGGGTGCCGTCCGGTGGCTGGACGGCCATGCCTATGCGTATAAACGCAGCGTTCCCTACTATCCTTTTATTGACATGCTTAACCGGCTTTTTGAGATCCGTGATGAGGATGCCGAAGCGGTCATCGGGGCCAAGCTCCAGTCCGGTATCGGACCGCTGGTGGATGATCCGGATGCCGTGGTTCCATTCCTGGTGGGGTTATACGCCGCTTCTCCACCCGAAGCCCTGGCGGCAGGTCCCGAGATCTATAAATCGGGCCTCCTGAGCGCGTTTGTCACCCTGCTGTCGGCACTGTCCCGTCTGGCACCCACGATTGTCTGCATCGAAGACCTGCATTGGGCGGACCCATCCTCTGTATCGCTGATTCGATTCCTTCTCAATGCGCCGGGGCTTCCCATCCTGTTTGTGATCAGCTACCGGCCGACCCTGGATTTTCCCGATGGTGAACGTGGTGAACCCATATCCTATGCGCGTGAAAGCATCCGGCTCACCGATCTGGATGCCCCTTCGAGTAGGGAAATGATCCGGTCACTGATGGGTACCCCCACCATTCCCGATTCACTTGACCGCTATATTCTCACGAATGTGGAGGGCAATCCCCTCTACCTGGAAGAGGTCGTCAACGCCCTGATTGATAACGGGCGCCTCAGGTACGTGGACAGCGGTTGGCGTCTGGATGAAGCCCTTGACTTTTCCGACTTCTCATCCACCATCAACGGTATCATTCACGAGAGGCTGGATCGGCTGGGAAGTGACGCCAAAACCATTCTTCAGGAGGCATCGGTCATCGGACGTGTGTTTCGTCTGGAACTGCTGGGTCGGATCACGGCGTTACCCGCGCAATTCAAGCCATGCATCGACAAGATTGAACGGGTGGATTTGATCCGCCGGATTCCGGATCCGGGGGAACCGGTATACAGTTTCAAGCATGCCATTGTTCAAGAAGTGGTCTACAACAGCGTCTTGAAGCGTGATCGCCGGTCTATCCATGAACGGATCGCCCGTACCCTGGAAACCCTGTTTCAGGGTCACCTGGACAGCGTGTTGGAGACCCTGGCGCTGCATTACGCCAACAGCGATTGTACATCCAAGGCCGCCGAATACCTGATTCGTTCCGGTGAAAAAAGCCTCGAAAAATATGCCGTGGAGGAATCCCACGGTTACTACGAAAGCGCCTACCGTCTGCTGAACCGGATTGCCGCCCCCACTGCCGTTGAGCTGTCCATGCTTATCGACCTGATCATCAACAGGTACTTTGCCTTCAACAAGCGTGGGCTGTTTCGAGAGATGCTGGACCTGCTGCGAAGTCATGAAGCTGCCGTAAACGATTTTGGGGACCCCTTGCGAAAAGGCATGTTTGATGTCTGTATGGGTTGGGCGCTGCAGCGCAGGGAGCTGGTGACAGAATCCTATACCTACCTGATGCGCGCATTGAAGATTGGTCAAGAATTGGGGGACGACAAGCTGATTGGATACAGCAGCGCCGGTCTGTGCTGGACCTGCACCGATTTAGGCCGGATGGATGAAGCCCTGGCCTATGGCCGGCAGGCAGCCAATGTGGCCGACCGGATCAACACCGATCGCGAACTGACCCGCTTTAATCTGACGGGAATGGGCTTGCTGCATTTTTTCAGCGGGGATGTTGATGGCTGCTGGAAAACTGGTGAGCAGCTGCTCCGGTTCGGTGAGGTGGAGGGAGATGCCCGCTCCTTTTCGGAGGGGTATCTGCTGATGGGTGCTGCCCGGATGGCGGCGGGAGACTTCGTGCAGGCCGAGTCCCTGCTGGTCAAGGCCATCGAGGTGTCGGTGGATCCCATTTACAGCCTGAATGCCCGGTTTTTTCTCAGCTATGCCTATTTTTCACAAGGCAACGTCACCATTGCCGCCCAAACCCTCGAAGCCGTCATCGCCACCACCGAACAGTTCGGCTACGATTATGTCGGCACTTCCGCCAACGCCTTCTATGGCATCGTTTCGGCCGCCATGGGAAATTTCGGAAAAGGCGTTGCCATCATTCGAGAGCGGATTCTGACCCACCGGCAGAAGGGCAAACGGAACCACGATCTGATATTTACGCATATGCTGGGCAAATTCTATCTTTCCCTGGTCCTTGGAAAGGGATCACTGGGTGTTGCGGGCGTGATCAAAAATGCCGGATTCCTGCTGCGAACCTTGCCGATGGCATCCCGCCTGGCAGAACGGTACCTGCAGGAGGCCATTGAAATCGGCACCCAGATCGGCACCCGTCTGAGACTGGCCCACGCCTGCCTGGATCTCGGGTTGTTGTACGGACATAAAAAACGAATTTCCGACGCCCGGGCGTATATTGCCAGAAGCATCGACCTGTTCGACCGGTGTGGTGCCGATGTGCTGCTCGTCGAGGCCCGGGCGGCCCTGGATGACCTTCCCCGATGAATCTGTCCAACACCCCGGTCAAGCTCGGTCCTCAAACCCTCATTTTCGCCGGAAATATTCGGATACCGGTGGTGGCCTGTGGCCCTCGGTGGCTGGTGGTGGAAAAACCCTGTGGCATGAGCATTCACAACGACCCCGGAAGAGACTTGTGTTCCCTGGCTCTGACCGCCGTGCGGTTGGGACGCGTGCCGGCCGTGGATCGTGATCTTTCGTCCATTCATGCCGCCCATCGCATCGACCGGGACACCAGCGGCATCGTGATGCTGGCCGGCGATCCGGAAACACTCGCCTTTTTTGGCGGGCAGTTTGCTGCTAAGGCCGTCCTAAAGCGATATTTGGCAGTGGTGCATGGCCGCCTCGAAGGACCGGGTGCCGATCATCACGGGGGCGACTGGAGCTGGCCGCTGACCGCCGCCGCAGCCGGACGGAACGATCCCGTGGGCAAGGGAAAACGGTTTCCCTGCACCACCCGGTGGCGCACACTGGCCCACAGCCGCCATTATTCCCTGGTCGAATGTGAACCCCTGACCGGTCGCAAACACCAGATTCGGCGGCATGCTAAACTGGCGGGCCACCCGGTCGTGGGCGACCGGCGCTACGGGTCGCTTCGTTCCCTGGCTTATCTGCGGCGACACCACGATTTCAATCGGCTGGGTCTGCATGCCCATGCGCTGACCCTTCGCCTGCCCGGTGAAGCCGGAACGACCTCCTTCCATTCCGGTGGGTTGCCCGAGGCCATGCGGCAACTGCTGGAGATCGACCGGTAAAGGAACATTCATGCAAGATGAAGCGAAACCCTTTCAGGACAAGATCGTCGAAATCCTCAACCATGGTTCCTTGAATCTGGCCTTGGGTTTAGGGTACCGGGCCGGCCTCTTCGACATCATGGACGCCAAGGCTCGGCCCTGCACCGTGGATGAAATCTGCGAGGCGGCCGGCTTGAACCCTCGTTATGTGCGGGAATGGCTGGGGGTGATGGTTTGCGGGGACATCGTGGAGTTGGTCAGGGGCGATGACGGCCCGCCCCGGTTTTTTTTGCCCCGCGCCCATGGGGATGTGCTTGCGCGCCGTGCCGGAAGCGACAACCTGGGCGTATACACCCAGGAAATCCCCCTGCTGACGGCCTGTGCCATGGAGTCTGTGTTTCAAGGCTTTCTGACCGGTGCGGGGATCCCCTACGACCAGTATCCGGCGTTTCATGATTTCATGGCGCAACTGGGCGACGCCAAGCACCGCCAGGTGCTGGTCGACACCTTCCTGCCATCGGTGGACGAGGGCCGGGTGGTCCAAGCCCTGCATCGGGGTATCCATGTCTGCGATCTGGGATGCGCCCAGGGGGTCGCCACCCTCTTGATGGCACAGGCCTTTCCCGCCAGCCGGTTCGTCGGCATCGACATCAGCGCCCAGGCCCTCGACGCTGCCCGGTCCGACGCCTGCGAAAAGGGCTTGACCAATGTCTGCTTCGAACAGCGCGACGCTGCCGAACTGCGCCACCCCAACAACTTGTCCGCGCACTTTGACTACATCACCGCCTTCGATGCCATTCACGACCAAACCCGGCCCCTGGAGGCGCTGCGGGGCATTCGTGAAATATTAAAGGATAACGGCGCCTTTTCCATGATCGATATTGCCGCGGAGAGCGACATCGATAGTAACCGGGACCATCCCATGGGTGCGTTTTTATACACGGTCAGCCTGATGCATTGCATGCCGGTCGGGCTGGTGGATGGCGGTGTCGGCCTGGGCATGATGTGGGGGAGGCAACTGGCGGAAAAAATGCTGGCACAAGCCGGGTTCGGTCGGGTGTCGGTGACAAAGATCCCCAACGACCCGTTCAATTTGCACTTTTTCTGCCGGAAATAGCGGCCAACGCGGTTTTGATCACTACCGCTGCCTGGGTAAATAGGTCAATCAGGAACGGGGGGCGGTAGTTTTTTCGGCAGGTCTTCGAGCGTCGGTGGGGCAGCGCCGGTGTGGGCCAGTGGCTGCATGGATCGTTCACGGGCTTCTTTGGATAGGGTAACCCGGTCGACAACGCCGAAGGCATGCTCCTCCCGGCCCTTTCGTTCAGCGGTTGCCGAATTCGGTCGCACCGGCCGTTCGATGGGGGAGATTTTCCGGTTGTCCACGATGATATAGGGGGTATCGTCTGTCATCGGCATCACGCCTTGCTGCCAACCCACGCAGTTCCTTCCAAACAACAATAATTCCGTATGGCTATATTCGATACAAGCATTTGATTATTATCATACTTTTTCCATCGCCACAAGCAGCGCGTTTCCTAATCCCCTTAACCCCCGACGACAACTGCGACGCGGTGTCCGGCGAGAGCGGTAATGCAATCATTCTTGAAAGTGCACAAGACGGCTGCGGTTGGTTCTTGCGCATGTGCGATCGTTCAAAACCTGGGTTTCATAACAGCAGGCTGTCCGCGTCAACCAATCGTATTCTTGACCATCCCCACCAGTTTTTCCGGATCGAATGGCTTTTTGACGAAGGCGATGGCGTCCTTGATGGCGTGGTCGCCGTCGATACCGCTGATCACGATGACCGGCGTGTCACGCAGCTGCTTGTCCTTGCGCAGTTTGCGGTAAAAGCGGGGGCCCCACTCGCCGGGCATCTGCAGGTCCAGGGTGATCAGGTCGGGCTTCTCCTTTTTGACCACGTCCAGGCCTTCCATGGTGCTCGACGCATTGCAGGTTTCGTAGCCGTTGTCGCTGAAAACGGCTTCCAGATATTTGACCACGATGGGGTCGTCGTCGATGATGAGAATTTTCTTGGGCATGGACACTTTCTCCTAATCGATTTTCTGTAAAGAGATTTCTCGGGGCTTGAGGCCGCTCTAGCATCTCACAACCATCAGGATCGTAATAGACGCATTATCCAATGTTGACTCAGAAAGGGTAGGTTATGGTTCAGGCCAAGGCCGCAGCGATGTTGAAACCGGAGGCGCAGCAGCGCTACGTCGAGGATTTTAACATCGGGAAAACGCCGGTCTGGAGCATACGATGCCTTTTCTGGGTTAACACTACTTGATGTGGCACTCCCCGCACATAATCGGCCCCTTCTTCTGCGCCTGATGACAGCCTTTGCAGTTGGTGTGAAAGGCCTTGATCAGGGGCGGCCCCTCACCGGCGCCTGTCAGTTCGTGGCAATCCGAACAGCTCTGGTCTTCCGAGGACTCGTCCTCCAATCGCTTGCCGTCCTCGTAGACGTGATGACACTCGGCGCAGTCGTCGATGCCGGCGGCCTCGTTGTGCGCATCGTGGACGAAGACCGACGGTGTGCGCTGGGGGTTGTCGAAGGCCGCGTTGTCAACGATGGTCATGTCGTCCTGCGACCATGCCGATGTGATCGCCAGAACGATCCCGACGATCATTGCCAGTGTGATCCACGTGACGGTTTTCATATTTTCTCCTGCTCCTGCACGGGGTCTCATACGGGTTTTTCCATGACTTCGTAGATGATGTCCCCGAAGAACTTGATGTCCAGACCGATTTCATAGTGGTGCACGATGTCGTGCAGTCCGCTGTGGCAGTTGTGGCATGGGGCCACGAGGACCTCAGCCCCCTTGGTTTTGGCCCCGAAAAGTTGTTCGGCCTTGACCCGGTTGCCCGTGATGCGTGTCATCTTGAAGGGCGGGCCGGTGTTGATCACCCCGCCGCCGGCGCTGCAGCAATAATTGTGCTCCCGGTTGGGGTGCATCTCGATCACGTTTTCGCACAGGGCGTGGGCCACGTAGCGGGCCTTTTCGTGCAGCCCGCCGCCGCGCACCACGTTGCACGGGTCGTGCAGGGTGATGGGGGGCTTATACTTCCTGGCGATCTTGATGCGGCCCTCCTTGATGATGTCATGGTAGAACTCAATCGCATGCACGATTCTGAAGGGCGGCATGGACCAGCCCAGCCAGCGATTGCCCATGTCGTAGACCGATCGGAAGGCGTGTCCGCACTCGCCCATGACGATCTTTTTAACTTTGAGCCGGGCGGCGGTCTCGAAGTGGGTTCGCTTGATGCGGCCCATGAGTTCGTTGTCACCGGTGAACATGGCCATGTCGCTGTTGTCCCACCCCACGGAGGCGGGCATGGTCCAGTTGACGCCGGCCACGTGCATGATCACCGCCGCCTGATAGATCAGCTGGGCCTGGAATTTTGGCTCCGGGGCGATGACGCTGTACATGATGTCCGCCCCTTCTTTTTCCAGTGGAATCCGCAGGTCGGGGATTTCCGCCTGGGCCTCCTCCTCCTGCCACTGGAGGGTGTCAGGCCATTCGTCGCCCTTAACCCACATCTGGTTCATGGTCACCGAGTGGCTGTGGGCGGTGTCCTGGATGTAGAGTGGGGTAACCCCCAGCCGGTGGATGATTCGACGCACCACACTCATCAGGTAGGCGATGTCGATGCCGAAGGGGCAGTATTGGGCGCATCGTTTGCACAGGTTGCATTCGGTGTGGGCGATAATGGCCGCCTGGCGAATGAATTCCGGGCTCACGCGACCCTTTTTCTTGACCATCTCCCAAATGGTCTGTTTGACTTTGCCCACCGGCGAGTAGCGTGGATCGTTGTCGTGGGATAGGTAGTAGTGGCACGCTTCCGAGCACAGGCCGCAATGAATGCAAGTTTCTACGTATGCCTTCAGTCGGGCGCCGGTTTCCGAATCAATTACGCTGTTGATCACCGATTCAATGTGCGCGTCGGTAAGCCGGGAGATGCCGACGTCGATGCCTTCGTCGACGATTTTGGTCACTTCTTTTTTTGACGGTTCCGCCATATTGAGAACTCCTTTTCAACTCACGCCAGATGCAGGTAAGTTTCGGCAGCTGGTTGGTTCACCCGAACCCGGATAAACTGGAAACAACAAATCGCAAGCACCACATCCCAAATAAATGCGCAATTACCATTTCCTAATCCCAAGATTAAGACACTATCGTTGCCCTTACCAGTCCCGGGCGTGCCGCACCTTGCCGAACTCGGAGCCCATGTACGCCCGGGTGAAGGGTGAAAAGAGCATGTGGCTCAAGCGGGTGAAGGGAATGGCCGCAAGCATGATGTCTCCGGCCAGCACATGCAGGCACATCATCAGTGGGTAGGACAGCCACTGGTGATAGGCCATAAATCCGGTGATGAAAGGCGCCGCCACGATGGCCAGAATCACGAAGTCCGAGACCGACGTGACGAACTTGACTTCCGGTTGGGTGACTCTTCTGACTAAAAAATAAACAGCACCCAAAATGACGATCATCGTCATGACATCGGCGACGGCGTCGGGCAGCGTCCACCAGCTGACATTGAATGCCTCGTCCCAGAGCACCACGTGGGAGAGCAGGAAGATGGGTGTGGCCAGCAGGCAGAGGTGAAATGCGAAAGTGACCACGGTGAGCACGGGCTGGCGCCGCCAGTTGACCGTGGCAAAGGGGATGATCCAGTGAAGGATGGATCTCAGGCTGTAGCGCCAGCTCATATAGGAAAAGATGAACCGCTCTTTTTCGGCCACCAGCTTCAGCATGCTGGCTATGCGGTAAATGCTGCCCCCGAAAAAGAGAATAAAGGCGACCCATGCCAGCGGCCCACTGACAATGTTGTAGAAGGTATGCATGTATTTCTCCTCGTTAGTGGGCGTCTGGAAACGGTATCTTGTGCTCCAGATCGGCGTTCTCGGGTTTTGAAAATCCTCGACGTAGCGTTGCTACGCCTCCGGTTCCCAAAACCCTGTGGCCTTGTTCTGAACCACAAGCTACCATTCCCTGACACACACCCTCAAATAGGCAAATGTCGAGCTTGCTGCAGCGACAGGGGAGATATAAAAATATCGAAGGTCCATTTGTCCCGCTTGGGCGCCGATCTCCATACCACCATTTTTGAATGCGCGCCGACTATCCGGTGAAGCTAGAAACAGGCACAACGCGCCGGACATAGTCGCCCGCTTCGATGGTACGCAGCATCAGGTGCGTGCCTTCCGGACTGAAGACCGGTTCCCAGGCAGCATCGCATGACCTGGACCAGACCCGGTTGTTTACGGTGTAGGTGTAGTGGCCCTTTTTTTCCACCTTGGCGGCCACGTCCTTGCCATCCGGGCTGAAGACCGGCTTCCAGGCCATGTCCCAGGCATCTGACCAGGGGCTGCCGTCCACCACCACGCGGAAGGTTTCTTCATCCTTCGCCAGGGCGGCGATGCGCTGTCCGTCCGGGCTGAAAGTTGCGTCGGTGACCAGTTGGCTGAAGGTGGCCGGCCATGGCTCGCCGTCTACGGCCACCGTCCAGCGGCCGTATTTGGGGGCAACGATGGCGGCCAGGCGGCTTCCGTCCTGACTGAACATTTGGTGCCAGATCTGGACAAAGCGGCGGTCCCAGAGAATTTTTCCGTTTTCGGCCAGCCGCCACATCCCCTTTTCCCGTACCGGTGCCACGACGGTCCCGGTGACCGGGTTGAACGTCGGCTCCCAGACGGTAGCATAGCGGGATTCCCACGGTACGCCGTCCACGGCAATGGTATAGTCATAGAGGTTGAGCCGAACTTCAGCGGCCATGTGCCCGCCGTCCGGGCTGAGGGCCAGGTTCCAGACGTTGACGAATCGCATGTCCCACGGTACACCGTCTAAGGCAGCGGTGAAGCTTCCTTTTTGGAATTTGTGGATCTCACCCGAGTCCACGTCTTCCACTTGAACGGCGCCGGCCGTATGCCGGCCGTCCGGGCTCATGGCAAAATAGGTCATGTTGGCGTAGGTCTGCTCCCAGGGCTTTCCGTTCAAAACCATGGCATAGCGCATGTCCTGCTGCACCGCGGCGACGATATTGGCGCCGTCGGTGCTGAAGCGCGGCTCCCAGATGTAGCCGAATTTTTTCTCCCAGGCCGCGCCATCTACGGCCATGGTCCACTCGCCCATTTCGGACACCAGGGCGGTGAGCCTGCCATCCGGTGAGAAACGCAGGTGCCATATTTTATCGAAAACCGTTTCTCCCCAGGACTCGCCGTTAACGCAGACGGTGAATTCCCCTTCGTCCACGTTGACGATGGCGGCGACCGTTTCACCGTCGGGGCTGGCATAGGGTTCTTCAACCCATCGGTATTTATTTTTCCAGGATTTTAGAGAAACATGTTTCTCACCGGTCTCCCAGTCCCAGCTTCGGGAATCAACCATGGTGCCTCCTCGTTGAAAGGTTGGCGCGTGGATTCTCAGGTGGTGTTGAATGGTGGATGGGGATGACCCTGCCCGCTGAAAAATAGCGGGGCTTCCGATGACAATGGCCAAAGGAAAAGCCCCCTTGCGAATTGTCGCTGGCCGTGGCCGGTTGCATATTCGTTTCCCTTGCGTGGTTGTGTCGGATTCATTGAAAAACAGTGATACCTAACGTTTTTATACTGATCCGATTCGAAACCGCAAGTTTGTTTTTGGTCTCCCTGCTCAAAAAGAGATGCTTACCTCGGTTTTTTTTCATGGCCGATTTCGCCGTTTTCAGCTGTCAGCACCGCATAGCCGTAAGCACTCGGAAACGGACGGAACATGGTCAAGGTGGCGGTTTCATCGTCGATGACCAGGACCGTTTCCGAGGCATCCATCGTAAAGGTCATTCCTTGAGGGGGCGTTTGGATAAAAAAGGGGTGTCGTTTCTGCCTGATGAGACCATGATACCTGAAGCAGGACCGTTTGCAACGATTTCCTTACGGGACGGGAGGCTGTCGGTCAAAGAAAATAGTTAAGTCGGCCTCATCCGTTTGAAATGATGGTCATCCCATGAACCCGGTATAGAGGAAGGCCCCGTAGGCGATGGTGAGCAGAGCGCCCATGATGCGGGGGAGCCGGCCGATGACAGAGACGAAAAAGAGATGAATCAACCCCGCCCCGAGGATCACCATGATTCCCAAATTCATCTGGGCAGGAACCTGGATGACGGAAAACAGGGCAAACAGGCCGATACACATGGGGATGCAGATATGGCCGTCACCCACCTGCGAACTGTAGACGATGTCAGCCCGCCGGGCCCATGCGTAATATGCGGCCAGCACCGCATTGGGCAGCACCATGAGGCAGCCGCTGAGCATACCCAACTGGTCGTAAAGGATGAACCCCGGGCCAAGGGCCATGACCCAGGCCACCAGGCGGTCGATGCCGTGGAGAACCCCTGCGCCTAAAGCAACCACCAGCAGGGCATCCACCAGGATGGTCCACGACAGGGAGCGGCGCTGATGGATGTTATATTTGAGCACATCAAATACGTGCAGCACCTGCCAGAACAGAAAAATACCCACCAGAACCAGACCGTCACTGAAATCCAAACGGCCGTCACGGCCCAATGCCCACAGGGCCCCGGTGAAAAAAAAGAGGGCCACGAGGGTCAGGATCAAGGAGAGGGTGTTGAGGCGTTGAAGCTTGGACACGGGTTTGTTAACCGCCTTGGCCGACCGGGAAGGGATGATGTTGAGAGACCATATCAGCGCCGGAAGGCCGATGAGCAGGGTGAGGTTCGTGACGTTGTTGACGAGGCAGTTTTCTACGATGACCGATCCACTGCCCCCCTGTCGGCCCAAAGAGAAGGCGAACATCAGATTGGGAAACCCGGATGCATAGGGCATCACCAGCGTGCCGAGCACGGTGCCCTCGAGCCCTTTGCGCTCCAGCACGTTGAGGCGGTATACCATGAGAATGGAGCAGACGAGGAACAAGGCCAGAGAGAACCACGGGTCCAGGGCTTCGGCGAGGCGATACCACCCGCTCAACTGCTGGAGGCCCGCCCGGCAATAAGCCGCCGCATGGTCTGCGTAGGCGAAAAGGGGCGCTAAAAATCCAGAGTCACTCATCGGGATGGCCGGCTACCAGTTCTTTCCAGCGCTGATCGAGCGCCTTGAGTTGTCCGACGAGGGTTTCCAGATCATCCACATCGGTTCGGGGAATGTCCAGCTTTTCAGCGTAGGTGTAGAGTTTTTGTTTTTCAGGCAGGGTAAAGTTGCCGTCCATGGAGGCGATCATGATGGCGTCTTTGAGTACGCGAAGGGCCGTCAAGCGGGACACGTTATGGGTGCCGATTTCAAAATTCCTGTCCGTCTCCTTCAGAACCTGCTCGTAGTCGACACCCAGCCCGATAGCCTGCTTCCGAATGAAACGATACTCCGGCAGACTATTGTTCTTGTCTGCCCGGGCAATAGAGATCAGCATTTTTACGTAGGTTTCGCGGTCGAACTCGGTAGTACGTCTATCCTGGTTGGCGCTTGGCATTCCCTTTTCCCCTTTTGTCATGCTGGATGAATGATGATTTACGGTCAGGGATTTTTGCAACAACCATTCCAATCGGTTGCCTTTTTTCTGGATCGTTTTTCGTCGTCATCGGCCGGCGCTTCCGCGCGCCGGATTGGCGCGTCTCCCAGACCGGAGGATGTTTCATTTTGTACACAGTCGCGTGTAGCCTCACACCTCTTTTATGTATATACATAACGAATGTAGTATATTATGAACTGTAGATCTTCTGAGAATCAATGAATGGACAACCGATGCACGGAGACTGAGCCGGTTGCCAATGGGTCCGAATGATGATTTGAAACCGGTCTTTGAAATGGTTGAAGAGGCCCAACATGACGCCGGATGACGAAATTCGCCAAATCCGTGACACTCAGCGTCTGATTCTTCGGCGCCTGGAACCCGATATCGGCCGAAAACCCCGCGCCACCGATTCATTTTGCTCACACCCTTTAGTAAAGCGGGTCAAGTCGAGGGGAAAAAATAGAGGCGAGAATACATGAAAATCGAACAGACTGCCCGGGTTGATTACGATGAAGTGGACACCAATTTTCGGATGAAGCTGCCGATTTTGTTTAAACGTCTCCAGCGTGCTGCGGTCCATCATTCGGAACAGGTGGGGCTGGGTTCCTCGAATATGGTAGCCGCCGGTGCCGTGTGGATTTTGAACCGCATGCGGATGGAGATTTACCGCATGCCCGTTTACCGGGAAGCAATCACCATCCGGACTTGGCACAAAGGATCGGCCGGCTTTCGGGCTGGCCGGGATTTTTTGATGGTCTGCGGGGACGAGACGGTGGCGGCAGCCACTAGTCAGTGGCTCTATTTCGACTTGAACCGCAAACGGATCGCCAAGATCCCGAAGCACATATCCGAACCTTACACGGTCGAGACGGAGGATATCCTGGCTGCCGACGCCATCGATTTTGAGGTGGATCAGACATTCGCACCGGCGCAGACGACATCCGTCACCACCCGGGAAGGGGATTACGATCCCAACGGGCACGTGAACAACACCGTTTACTTGGAGTACCTGGATACGCTGATCAAACGAAGCGGGGTCGGTGACGCCGAGGTGGGCCAGGTGGGGATTCAATACCTCAAGGAGATCGGCCGGGATATCCACACCCTCCAGGCCGGTATCACGACAGTGGGCAGCACTGCCAGATTCCGGTTTTATGACGCAACGGCCGTTTATGCCGCCGGTGTTGTTACTGTCGGAACAACTGGCTGAACCAATTGGTGATGAAGTAGCTGCTAAACGAATTTAGCCTTCCACGCCTTCATCTTCTCTGCCGTCCAGGCCACACAAAAGGCAGGCCGACCCTTCATGACCATCTGCATGCAGGCGTCCCCGCAATCGGGTGAGCAGTCGAGAATATCGGCATCCCGGCCGTCGCGGACTTTTTTCGGCCACTGTGGATCGGCCCACAGCACACGGGCCAGGCCGATCAGGTCGGTTTTTTCCTCTGCAATGGCTCGGTCTGCAACGGTGCCGGTTGCCAGGCGGCCGGCGGCGATGACCGGAACGTCGACGACCGAGCGGATCGCGGCGGCCAGATCGAGCATATAGCCCTCCTGTTTTGACCTTTGCACGATATCCGGCAGGGAAAAGGATTCATAGGTGCCGCCCATGACGGAGATATAGGCGATACCGGCCCGGGCAAGTCTCTTGGCGAACGGTTTGGACTCCTCGAGGTGCAATCCGTCCGGCATCCATTCGTCAGCCAGGAACCGGTACCCGACCGGAACGCTGCCCACTGCCGCCTTGACCCTCGCCACGACCTTCAGGGCAAATCGCTGCCGGTTTTCCAGGCTTCCCCCGTATTCGTCAGTACGCTGATTGGTGCGGGGGGAGAGAAACTGGGCCAATAGATAGCCGGTGCCGCCGTGCAGTTCCACCATGTCGAACCCGGCGGTTTTTGCTCTGGCGGCGGCTTTTACATATTGGTCGGTGATACGCCCAATCTCTGTCTTTTCCAGGGCCTTGGGAAATCGACCGAATGTCTTCACGGCCGACGGTGCAACCGGGTCCCCGGTTGCGTGGGCAAAGCGTCCGGCGTGGTTGATCTGCAGGCAGGCCAGCGCACCTTCCTGTTTGATGGCCTCGGCCAGTTGCCTCAACCCGTCCAGGTTGTCGTCGGTGTCGGCCCGCAGGGTGCGGTTGGAGCCACTGCCGGTAGGGTGCTCCACCGTCGCATTCTCGACCACGATCATGGCCACACCGCTCTGGGCCATGAGCCGATAATGTTCCAGCATCATCCGGCTGACCGTGCCGCCTTCGCCGGCATAGCCCAGATAGAGCGGCGCCATGGTCAGTCGGTTTTTCAGGGTCAAGCCCTGGATGGTGATTTCGGAAAAGAGATGGGAGTACACGGCTGCCCTCCTTAAGATCATGGTTATTCCAATGAGCCCGATACGCGATTGGTCAAGGGCTCGACCGCGGACGACGGCCGTCGCATTGCCGAGTCAGGCCCATCGAGCTATTCTCCTTCCGGATGGCTGGAAAAAGCCGCTCAGTGACTGCATCCGCTAAGACCGATCGGCCACCTGCCCGTCACCCGTTCGCTTCTAATAAGGTAGGCGTGATCAAATGCATTATCCTCTTGACGCTATGATCCAGGCGCTTGGGGATGCGCACCGCGCGGTTCGCGGGGGCGCCTTGTATTCAGCGGGTGGCCGGTTAACTCTGGGCGACCATAGGCTTCGATAAGAAGCTGGTTCTTTCCGCTTTTTTTTACTCGGTACATCAGCGTGTCGGCCAATCGGATGGCTTCGTTCAGGTTCGATGGTGCGGTAAGGAAAACGGCAACGCCAATGCTCAGACCGATCGGCCAGCCTTTTTCCCCCGCTTTTTTCAAAAGGGATTCACGCATGTTCCCGAAAACGGTGGCAGCCCCGGAATAGGTGGTTTCCGGCAGGAGGACCACGAATTCATCCCCACCCAAACGTCCCACGAGGTCCGCCTTGCGAACGCAGGTCGATAAAACGGAAGCGACCGTTTTGAGGACCTTGTCCCCTTCGGCATGCCCCAAGGTGTCGTTCACGCGCTTGAAATTGTCCAAATCGATGTACCCGATGGCCGTTGGCCGATCGAACCGGTCTGCGATGCGCAAAACGGTTTGCGCGGACTCAGTGAAGGCGAATCCGTTCATGACCCCCGTAAGGCCGTCCAGCCGTGCCATGCTCCGCTCTTTCTCCAGCTGGTCCCTGACGGTCGTAAGCAGCCACGCGGTGACGACGAAAAACAGGAACCGAACACCGGCGTTCCAGAGCGGGATAAAGGACTGGCTATATTGGTTGCCTGCCGTGATATCGACGATGAGCCAGACGGACGCACTGACGATGCTGAGAAGGACGCCGTGAACCATCCGAGCATACCAGGTGGTGAATGCGATGGGCAGCAGGTAGAAAATGGAGAATGACAACTCGTAGCCGGTGGCGTGATCCAATGCGGCAAGCACAAGAACAAGGAGCAGGCAGGCTGTCGTGACCTGCAGCGACGTTCGCTCTTTAAAAAACGCATCGATACGGGATATCATGACGGGCCCCTTACCCTTTTCCCGGTCAACGCCGCCGCTGTCAGGTGCGGTCGCGTTTCCTGCCGAACTCCACTGAAGCGGCTTGTCCGGGTTTTTCGTTCCGGGTCTCGCGTAGACTCATTCGAGTTCAGCGCCCCGCTCGGCCAATAACGTACACAGGATGGATCGGTGGCAGCGGCGTTCGATCTCACAGTAACAGCCGATTGACAGGTTGGCTTGATCGGACCGCGCGGCAAGCAGATCGAGAATCCTGCTTTTTCCAGGGTTGCCCATCTCTGCACGGTATTTTTTAACCAATGCAGCCCACACTTTCTCGGATTCGGCAGCCTGCCCGATCTTCCCGAGTTCAGGTGGCGGTGTAACCTTTGGGAGCCACACATCATACCAGAACAACGCGCCAAATGCCCACGGGTGGAAAGTGGCCATGGGTGGGCGGTTGGGACCGCAGGTAAACACACCGGTTCAAGACATTGGAATGATAGTGTTTCGTGGTTTCTCGGGTGGGCGCACCCCGAGAGAGCGGCTAAAACAAGTATCAACAATGTAATCTGAACCGATGCCTTCATGGGTAACCACTTCATAGTTTTAAACGATAAACGCGAAGGTCCCGGCAGCGGCTTTTTGCCGTCCGGTGGACGTGCTGGTTATGCATTCTCTGTGTTTTGATCCTCGGAGAGTAATTTAATGTTTTCGAGAGCTTTGGGCCAACAAGAATCGAACATCGCCACAAATGACGGATGGGTGTTCATTTCGATTGTTAAGATGGTTTTGCCTTCAGACTCGGACAAAATATACTTCTCTGTGGTGCCGATCCATTGCATCGCTGCCTCGCTGTCCGTTTCTTCGTTTCCTTCTTCAGTTATCATTGCAACATGTTTGGCCATAATACACTTGTAGGGGTCAAAGATCTCTAATATCGCCTTCGTTCCACCCATATCCGGATCAACAAATTTAACAGTTGCTCCAATCTCCCATTGACCTTCAAAACGAGAATTCTCTGAAAAAGCTTTCACCCACTGTTCGTATTTTCCAGGTGCAAGCATGGTGTTCCAAACATGGCTTCTACCGGCATCTATTTTGATTGAATAGCTCAATTTCTTCATTTGGTCCTTCTATGAATATCCTAAAGGTTAAGCGGAAGACGGTTTTCTTGCACTTATTTTTTTATATAATTACAGGTATTTTGAGTCTATCTTGTAAAAGCCGCACGTAATAGCCGCTCCGACTTAAGCGGTCTTGTTAGCCACGGTGCCTTCCTATTCTTTCGCAAATCGCCACGGCTAAAGCATAAACAATATCAGCGGCTAAATGGTCGGCAATAGTTCTATCGTACAGTATCTTCGCTTCAGCTGGAAAATTCTCGTCACCTAACCAATACAACACAGCCGCAGGAATTCGGGGTGTTATCCGAAAGCGATAAGCAGCGTCCGCCATATTGAGCCGTATGCCGTGCAGTTGTTCACATCTGGCTTTGAATTCGTCAATATTATCGTTAAATCGGTTCGATATCCATCTTGTCGGGATTTCATGAGGGCCGCGGAAGAACGTAGGGCCACCAGGAATATCTTTTTCTGATATCCACTCCTTGAACGGCTCTGTTTCTCTGGATTGAAGCAGATAATGGATCATGAACAGATAAAAATAATCATGCATCCGTTGGGAGTTATTGCCCATGCAACTGATTTTCAATTGATTCGGGAATATCCTGTAGTCGTCACCCCATGCAGACAAGGTATAAGACTCATTCATATCGTCATATTTACATAATGCCCGCCTGCAAACATCAATCGGATCTCGTCGGGAGAGTTCTTCAAAATGAATTATGTCAATTAACTCGGTCATTATTTCTCCATGGAGCCTAAACCGTCAGCTGAGGTTTGCGCATGGGCCGCGCCTTCAGAGTTTAAAGAGCAAAATTATCAACAGGGCAGATACCAGGCTCGATAAAGCTGCCCTGATTGCGTTCCATCGATTCCAACGTGGTTCGAAGTCTTCACGCGCATTTTTTTGCTCTTCTTCATCGAGCGCATCGGCATCCAGGGTTTGTAGTTGGTTGTTCAGCGGTACATTAATCGTGACCGTCGGCAATTGGACACCGAGAAGATAGGCGAGTGCCGCGAATATCAATAGCGACCGTTCAATTCCACCCAACTGCCCGATGCCAAGCATCGCCGAAATAATCAAAGCCACAACTGAACCGATCCAGACCAACATAAATAATGGTTGGTTGTTCTGGATCACGCCATCCATCTTCTGAAAAGCGCGGATAAACTCTCCGTCGGCTAACCTCCTGAGGCCCGGCATCACCACTATTGAAAAAGCAAACAGGAATCCCGCCACGAGAGAACACAGAAGGGTAGCTAAAATCAATGTGACCTGAAAGATTCCCATCGTTTGATCGTTGCCTCCAATACGTGGGCAACGCCCGTAATAGATTTCCATTTAGGGCGAATCGGAAAATTGAAAATTGTTCCGTGTGCTTGCCGATGATGTTTTAAAGCCATTTGTACATTATCAAGGCATCCACGTAGCCTAAAGCTGGATGGTTGAATGCTTTGGGTAAACGGCCGACTGTTTGAAAGCCCAGTTTGCCCCACAACCGAACAGCGCCTTGGTTACTGGAAGCAACAAAATTAAATTGCATGGCTTTGTACCCCAGCGCCCTGGCAATTTTCTGGGAATGTTCGCACATGGCGGTGGCAAGGCCTC
>NZ_JBFELV010000006.1:0-31078 GCF_041551955.1 Desulfosarcina sp. | reverse complement strand
TATGCAGCCTTTGCCATCGCCTTCGGCCTCGCTCTAATGTATTTGGCCAAAAAGAACGACCAGGCGCCTGTTGGCACATTGCGTTCAAGACTTCCCAAGCAACGCCTTTTAGATGAACTCACTCACCAAATGGTTCTGTTCGGATTCCTCTTTTTGACCGCCGGAATCATATCGGGTGCAGTTTGGGCAAATTCTGCATGGGGTCGCTATTGGGGCTGGGACCCGAAAGAGACCTGGTCCCTGATAACCTGGTTCGTTTATGCAACGTTATTGCATGCAAGGCTGATGAGAGGCTGGCGCGGCAAACGAATTGCCGTCTTTTCGATGATCGGTTTTGCTGCCGTATTGTTCACCTATTTTGGCGTCAATTACTTGCCGGGCCTTCACAGCTATGGATCGGCAGGGTGATTGGCAAATGTTGGTTTTGTGCATCAACTAATTAGGACCGAGAATCTGAGGCTAAAATGACATGAGTGAAAATTCAGATCAGGGTACGGGGATAAAATTCCAGAATGTAATTCTACTTGGATTGATCGTGGCAGGTATTGGTATCGTTATTATGCTGCAATCCAAAGATACTTTGTTCAACCCTACCTCCACACCGTTGCTAAAGAAAGGCACTCCTGCGCCGGATTTTACTTTGCCCGGCCTTGACGGAGAAATGGTCCGTCTGGCTGACCAGAAAGGCAAGGTGGTCTTTCTCAATATCTGGGCCACCTGGTGCCCGCCCTGTGTGCAGGAGATGCCCTCCATGGAAAAGCTATACCAGCAGCTCAAGGGCGAGGACTTCGAGATTCTGGCGGTCAGCATCGACAAGAAAGGCGCCGAAGCCGTACTCCCTTTCATGAAGAAGCACAACCTGAGCTTCACCGCTCTGATCGACGCCAAGGAATCAATGAAATATAAATATCAAACCACGGGCGTGCCAGAAACCTTCATCATCGACAAGAACGGGATTATTGTCGAAAAAGTGATCGGTGCCAGGGACTGGGCGACACCCGATGCTATTGGTTTTTTGCGGAATTTAATTCAGAGAAATTAACGAAAAAAAATCTGCTCTGAAGAATGTCCGGATCAATCCCGAATCACGCTACCTAATATGAAAGAGAGTCATATGCCTCAAAAAGATCAAACGTCCAATGCGAACTGGACGATCATTTTCATATGCTGGTTGATCGCTGCGATCTCATCACTGGGCAGCCTGTTCTTCAGTGAAGTGATGGCGTTTGCGCCATGTGCCTTGTGCTGGTATCAGCGCATCTTCATGTTCCCGCTGGTGCTTGTATTCCTGAGCGGATTGTTCCCGCTGGATAAAAATGTAATCAAGTATGCACTGCCGATATCGATAGTGGGCTGGGCCTTCGCGTTCTATCACTTCCTGGTCTACTCCGGGTTTATCCCAGAGCGACTGCAGCCCTGCGGTGAAGGTGTACCATGTTCAGAGACCTATATCGATGTGTTCGGATTCTTGACAATCCCCATGCTGTCGCTGTTGTCGTTCACGGGGATTATTGTACTGTTGTTTGTCTATAAAAGGAGGCTTGCCATATGAAAAAACAGTATATCGTTATAATTTCAAGCGTTTTACTTGTGCTTTTATTTGTTGTTGGCGTCCAGATTTACAAAGGTCAGCAAAATAAGAAATACGGATTTTTGGCCGCTAACAATGCATCCCTTTTTGTCCGGGAGCATTCGCCGACGTTAGGAAGCGACGACGCCAAGGTCTACCTGATCAAATTTACCGATCCGGCCTGCGAAACCTGCAGTGCGTTCCATCCTTACGTTAAAAAGCTGATGGACGCCCATCCAGGCAAGATCAAGCTGGTCATTCGCTACAACCCTCTGCATGAAGGCGCGGATTACCCCGTCAAGATACTGGAGGCGGCACGGAAACAGGGCAAATTCTGGGAGACAATAGATATCCTATACCGCACCCAAGGACACTGGACCAGCCATCACATAGTCCAACCCCAGAAACTTTGGCGCATACTGCCCATGGCCGGGATAGATGTTGAAAAGATCAAAAAGGATATGAACGATCCGGCCATAGAGAAACTGATCAAGCAGGACCTGGCCGATGCGGAGGCACTCGGGGTCAACAAAACGCCGGGATTCTTTGTCAACGGCAAACCACTGACCAGTTTTGGCCGCAGCCAATTAAGGCAGCTGGTGGAATCCGAAATCAAGGAAAATTATTAGCCATGGAACAGGAATTATCGTTTCTGATTGTTTTTTCAGCGGGGCTGTTATCCTTTCTGTCTCCATGCGTGCTGCCCCTCATACCGGGATACATCGCATTCGTTACCGGCATCTCTGTCGCTGATCTAACCGATCAAGGCGGGTCACGTAGAAAAATGGCATCTGCCATGTTTAGCTCTTTTTTGTTTGTTCTTGGATTTTCTGCTGTCTTCGTAGCATTAGGAGCAACTGCAACATGGTTAGGAGCCCTTTTAACTCGAAGATTGCCTTTGTTGGTGAACATTGCCGGTGTTGTGATTGTAATATTCGGGATACATCAACTTGGATTGTTAAAATTCAATTTTCTTATGTTTACAAAACAAGTTGATTTGTCTGCAGGGAAGCTAGGCCCTCTCAAGGCACCATTACTCGGAGCTGCTTTTGCCTTTGGCTGGACGCCTTGCATCGGGCCTATACTTGCCGCAATATTAACCTATGCGGCAACAATGGATACTGTGGGAAAAGGGATCTCGCTCTTGGTTGTGTACTCAGCCGGATTGGGAATTCCCTTCTTATTGACGACTATGGCAATGAATGTTTTTTTCACTTTTTTCTCCAGGTTAAAGACTTATATGGGACTGATCCAGAAAATTAGCGGTGGCATGTTAGTGCTACTAGGAATGCTTATGATATCAGGAAAATTGACCCTGATAACGTCTAAGCTGGGTTTTTTAAACCAATTAGTTTGGTAGTCTCCAGCTATAAATAAACAGGGTCTCCGATTTAGAGTACTGCATTAATTGCTATCCTCAATCCAAGATTTCGTACCCGCCTAAAAAGCAATTAAATTTGCGGTTACACACCGGTACATGGTGATATTTGCGCCTACAGGTACCTGCTATAGCAAAACGCCCTGCTAAAAAATATGAGACCACAACATTTTGGGATTGAATTCTTTCGGAATTTAATTGACTTTCAAATTGCTATCACAGGTAAAAATCGATGGTCAATTTCTTTGATGCCAGCACATAACCGTTGCAGAGAGAGTTGGCGTTGTTGTGATACCATTCTGTCAAACGAGGTTTTAACTCATTTCTAAAATCTGTTAAATTAATTATAGGACGGGGCAGTTTAAGAGACCTGCCACCATCCGGGCGATCCTGAACAACGACCCGCCGTTTTTCACCTCCAACCACGCCCCGTTTTTCCATATAGGGAGCAGTTCAAGTCATTCCTTTTGACGGTTCGTCACAATTGAACCGCCATAGCGAGCGAACCTCCAATCGATTTTCATCCAAGTGGCGCAGTTTTCCCTATATCGTTGACAAATTGAATCCCATCATACAAATTGGTTCAACCAATTTATATTGGTACGTTCATCAATCTTGAACCCGTGTGGATCGTCGAATGGTTGATTTATTTGTGGTGAAATGGATCCTGGCGCTCTCCCCGATTTTGACCGTTCTGGTTTTAATGATTTTTAGAAATTGGAGCGGCTCGCGAGCCGGCGCCGCCGGCTGGTTCGTCTCACTGATCACGGCAACGTTTGCTTTTGGCGCCCACCCCGAGCTTATCGCCTTTTCCCAGGCCAAAGGCGCCTTGTTGTCCCTTAATGTCCTGTATATCATCTGGGCGGCGCTGTTGTTGTACCACGTGGTCAACGAGACCGGGGCCATCAAAGCAATCGGCATCGGCATCCAACGATTCAGCGGAGACAAATCCATCCAGATCCTCATCTTTGGATGGATTTTTGCCTCATTCCTTCAAGGTGTTGCCGGATACGGCGTTCCGATAGCGGTGGTGGCGCCGCTCTTGGTCGGTCTTGGGTTTTCGCCCGTCGTTGCCGTCGCCGTCCCGGCGATCGGCCATTCATGATCGGTCACCTTCGGTTCAATGGGCGCCTCTTTCCAGGCGCTGATGTCCGTATCCGGTTTGAGTGCCCCCTACCTTGCGCCATGGTCGGCCACACTCCTCGGGACGACCACCTTCCTTTGCGGAATCTGTGCCGTGCATGTGTATGGTGGCTGGAAAATGACCAGACACAGTGCGGTGGCGATTCTTGTCATCGGGACGGCCATGGCCGGTACGCAATACATGCTTGCCGTTTCCGGAATGTGGACGCTGGGTGGTTTCGGGGCGAGCCTGGTGGGACTGTGCAGCGGCCTTGTGGTGGCAAAGCTGAGAATCTACAATCAGGTGCCGACTTCACAAACGCAATCGGAGATGGGACTGGGGTGGGCGTTGTCAGCCTATTTCATTCTCATCCTGATTGTCTCTTCCGGCGTCATGATTCCCCCGGTCGAGGCCTTTCTCGGGCAGATCAACCTGACCTTGTTCTTTCCGGAGATCATATCGATGAAAGGATGGGTCACCCAGGCCGGAAAAGGCAAAGCCATCAACATATTCGGCCATGGTGGTGCCTTGCTTTTATATGCAACCATTATCGGTTTCTTGGTATATCGCGCCAAGGGTTTTTATCGATCCGATGCCTTGAAAACCATCCTCCGGAAAACATTTAAGAGTGGCGTGCCGACAAGCCTGGGAATCGTCAGCATGGTCTGTTTTGCCATGATCATGGATCACTGCCAGATGATAACCGTTCTTGCTGAAGGGATAAGTCGGGTTTTCGGCTCGGTTTACCCCCTGGTTTCGCCATGGATCGGTCTGCTTGGCGCCTTTATGACCGGCAGCAATACCAACTCCAATGTTGTTTTTGGGGTTCTCCAGCAAGAGACCGCCCAACTGAAGGGTCTCAGTACGGGATTGATACTCGCCGCCCAGACCACCGGCGGCGCACTTGGAAGCATGATAGCGCCGGCAAAGATCCTTGTGGGGTGTTCTACCGTCGGTCTGTCGGGGAAAGAGGGCCCTGTGCTCAAGGCCACCCTCAAATACGGACTGATCATCACCGGTGTGGTTGGAATGATTACCATGCTGTTTTCTTTTATCCGATAAACGGGAATGACATATATGGACGGTTTGCTAAAAAAACACGGCAACGCCCTGAAAACCACGGCGTTGATTCTGATGCTGGCAATCCCCTTTTTGCTCAATGCGGCCGCATCGCATGGCTCGATCCTCCAGGTCAAACTGCTCATGGCCGTTTTTATCGCCAACATGCTGTTTGTCATGAAAAACGGCTGACCGTTCATCTCGTAAAATGGTCAAGAGGTCTCCGATGATTAAAAAGCCGGGTAAAAACCTGACGAATACCCTGAAGGCGGTTACCAAAACCAAGCTTCATGAGCAGATCGTCATCCAGATCCAGGCCCTGATCGACAAAGGGCGCCTGAAACATGGCGATCAGCTCCCGCCTGAAAGAGAACTGGCGGCAATCTTCAAGGTTTCACGCCATTCTGTGCGCGAAGCCATACGGATACTGGAACAGAAAAAAATTTTGAAGAGCAGGCCGGGGAGCGGCACCTACATTATCCTGGAAGACGAGTCGTCCGTTGTCGAGTTTCTGGCCAGGGCGATTAACCTGGAGAAACACACACTTGCTGAGATTTTTCAATTCAGAGAACTGCTTGAACCTCAGATCGCAGGGCTGGCCGCGCAAAACGCGACCGAAGAAGATCTTTTTATCTTGGAGGAAATTCTTCATCGTCAACAACATGAACTGGATAACAACAAGGCGTCAACGGATCTTGATCAGGATTTTCATCGTGCGCTGGCCAGGGCTGCAGGCAACGCCGTCCTGTTGGAGGTGGTCGAGCTGCTGGATCACATTTTCCTGAAAAGCCGACATGCGTATTCGCTGCCTCCTCAGCGAAATCGACTATCTTTAAAAGGCCACCAAGAGATTTTAAAGGCAGTAAAAAATAAAGATTCAAAGACCGCAAGGGAGTTGATGACCGGCCATCTCAATGAAATCCAGGAACTGGTAATTTCGTCAAGCTACCACAAAAAAGCGTAAATGAGGCTCGCATGTCAATAGAAATGGAGACAGGCCCGATCACTTCCGAGGCGGTTAACCAGATAGCCGTCGGCGCCCAGAGCAATGATCATTCGGCTCAACTTGCCGGGGTTTCAACCCACCGTTTTTTTACGGATGCCGTCACGTTCGTCCGTGTTCAGCTGCTGGTCACCGAATTCTACAATCTCGATGTTCTCAGCAATTTCTGGGACGTGTACAACATTGAGGCCGAAGCGATGGGACAAACGGTGGTTTACCATCCTGGCGGGATACCGGATACGGATCGCACCCGGCCATTGATCGGGACGCCCTCGGACCTGGATCGCCTTTCCCCTCCGGATCCATACCGTTCCGGTCGAATGCCATGGGTCCTTGAGATCAACAGGAACTACCTGGAGATGGCGGGCACGCTCGAACGGGTCTATTTTACCGCCCCGTTCAGCCTGGCCGTTAACATTCGGGGATATGAGAACCTCGTGGCCGATATGTTCGAGAGGCCCAGATTTGCCCACCGGCTATTCCAATTCCTTTGCGATGATGTCCTTTCTCCATACCTTGAAACCATGCGAGAAGCAGCCGATATTCCCGACCTGCTCATGGACGGGCGCGACGCATGGGCCTCTCCGCCGATGATCAGCCTGGATATGATGGATGAATATGTGGTCGCTTATACGGAACGGTTGAGACGTAACCTGGGAGGCAATCTGATAACCAGAGGAAACTGGGGAGATGCAAAAAGCCGTGATCCGGAACGGTTCTTTTCACAAAAATGCCGATGCAGTCCCGGCTCCTTGAGCGTATTGGACCCTGACCTGTTTGAGGTCGGGCCCGAGCGGGTGAAAAGGTATGCCCGGCAACATGATCTATCGGTCGCCGCAGGGGTCGATGCGACACTGCTCAAGGATGGACCGGTTGAGGCCATCGTGCAACGGATCAAGCGTTATATCGACAAAATGGCGCGGGATGGCCGCTGCATGATCCATTTGAACCAGATTGCCGCCGAGACCCCGCCGGAACACGTTCACGCTGCAGTGGCGGCATGCCACACTTTCGGCCGCCTGCCTATCCCTGAAAACATAGACGATGTCCAATTCAACATAGCCAGTCGGCCTAGCTTTTCAGAATTTGTGCGCGAAAAAATGGGAACGGCAGGCATATGACGATTGAGCAGTTCTTTCCCTTTTTTCCGTTAGTCGGCTTCCAACAGCGGCAGGATTTCCAGCGGATGATCAACCAGCGTCCGGCAACCGTTCTCCAGCAGTTCTTTGGGTCCCCTGAAACCCCAGGCGACACCCACGGCATACATGCCCGCGGCGGCGGCCGTCTTCATATCCACGGCACTGTCCCCCACAAAAAGGAATGACTCCGGCGACAGACTCATCCGCCGGGCGATGTCCAGCGCCGACGCCGGATCAGGCTTGACCGCGAAATGGTCGTTTTGCCCCATGACGACCTTAAAATCCCACTTGTCAAAATAGGCGTTCACATAGCGGACGGTAAAATCATGGGGTTTGTTGGAGAGCACCGCCAGCGGCAACCCCCTTTTTTTCAGGTGGTCCAACAGCTCCGTGATGCCCGCGTATGGCCGGGTCTTGCGATTCCAGTTCTCCCAGTAAAGTTCCCGTGCCCGCCGGACGCATGCATCGACCATCTCTTCCGAACGGCCCTCGACGGGCAGCGCCCGGGTGACCAGCACCCGGATGCCATTGCCGATAAAACGCCGGTAGTCATCCGTGGTGTAGCCGGGAAAGCCGTATTCCGCCAGCATCAGGTTCACCGAATCCCCGATGTCCGCCAGCGTGTCCAGCAGTGTGCCGTCGAGATCGAAGATGATGGCCCGAAAGCCATTGGTGCGATAATCGTTCATGTTTACTCCATTCTCCTTTAAATCGCGGTCAACGGTGTCAATCGCTGCTCCCGCTTTTTTTAGACCCCGCCAAGGGCACGGCAGGCAGATAAATACACACGCGGGTTCCCTGATCTACCTGTGATTCAACGGATATCCATCCGCCATAGTTTTTCACGATGCCATAGACCGCAGCCAAGCCGAGCCCCCGGCCAACGCCTTTAGTGGTGAAAAAAGGTTCGAACACCCGTTTTCGGGTTGCTTCATCCATGCCCCGCCCGCTGTCCTCGATGGTCAATGAGACATAGGGCCCGGGGAACAAACCCGGGACAGCCGCTGCATCTTTTTGGGTGATCAATTCATTCCTGCAGGCGATGTTAATGCGACCGAGGCCTTCGATGGCTTCCGCTGCATTGGAGAGAACCGCCGACAATACCATCAGAAACTGGGAAGCGTCACCCTTGGTTTTCAAGATGACATCGGGCAGGCTGGTCTCTACCACAATCGATGGATCGAGGGTGTGTTCAAGCAGGGGCAATGTATTGCGCACAAAATCACTCAGTGAAATAATGCTGCCCTCATAATTGCCTTTCCGGGCGTATGCCAGCAACTGGGTGGTCAGATGCTCCATGCGTTCCGCCGATCTCCGTATGGATGCAATATACTGCGACGTGTTTTCATCCTTGGGCACATCTAATTCTAGCATATCAATGGTTCCCACGATTACAGACAGCTCGTTATTGAACTGGTGGGCAATGCCACCGGCCAGTTTGGCGACGGCTTCCATCTTTTGCGCTTGCTGCTGCTGCCATTCGAGTTTCTTCTGTTCGGTGATGTTGCTGACGATGATTCTGCAATGCTTGCGCTTGCTGTCGCTGTGACTGACAAGCATGCATTCAAAATTCGCATCAAATTCGCTGCCGTCATTTCTCACCAACGTTATTCTGAAGGACTGCAAATTTCCAGATTCCATAAGGTACTTGTGACGAAGGTAATACACATCCTGATCCTTGCGTTGGATAAAACGACTGAGCGGTCTTCCAACGAACGCCGATCGCTCCATCCCCATCAATGTGGCGAAAGTGAGGTTGGCCTCTACGATGGATCCTCTTTTGTCGATTGTCAGGTAGCCGACCGGTGCGAAGTCATACAAATTGGAATATCGATCCCGCGCCGCTTCAAGTTCCTCGTGGATGCGGCGCAGCTCTTCGTTTTGCATGCGCAACTCGATCTGGTGCACACGAAGCTCATGGATCGTCTTGGCCATGTCACTGGCCGACACCCCTTTGGTCGCCTCGACATCTGCGGGCATGTTTTTCATTTGCCTTTCGACGCGCATTCTGAGCTTGGAGCGGCCTGTTTTTTTGGGGTCATTTTTCATTATCGTTCCATCTATTTCTTGCCGGGGCCCCTGCCCGATGGAAACCACGCCAGATCCCGCCCCGTGGTCTCAATCTCAATCGGCCGGCCGCTTTCGTCCTTCAACACAGTGGCGGTCAGCCAAACATCCAAAAGCCTGCCATCCTTTGTCAGCCGCTGGGTTTTGGTGACTTTACGGGTTAACCCTTTATGATTTTGTCCATGCAGGCAACGCCTGACACGGTGCTTACAAACGCCGTGAACGCAGGCAAACCAGGGTAGGATTTGGCAATTAAACGAAGTTTTCGGGTGGCATATGAGGAAGCGGGGCGAGATTTTAATCCCGCGTGCCCAGTCACAATCGTTTTTTAATCATCCCCTGGGCGAGCCGCGGAGAATGTTCTGCCGGTAATGGCGGCACTTATCGGCACGCTAAGGATACATTGATTTCCAGTCCGCGCTCTATCGCGGTACAACGGTCGTTATAAACGACTCCCGGTTTTAGTTGCATTAACCAAACATATGATACAGATTAATCATGTGCATGGCAAGAAGATGGGCCAAACCCAAAACCGTGGTGTCGGTGCAGCGGGGCCGATCATCCCCCCGACCGCCTGACTGTATATCCCATGCCTTTGAGCTCTGCCATCAGTACATCCCGGTGATCCCCTTGAATTTCGATGGTACCGGCCTTGACCGTGCCGCCGCTGCCGCATTTCTGCTTGAGTGTTTTGGCCACCTGCTTCAACGCTGCGTGATCTAAAGGCATACCGGTGACCACGGTCACCCCTTTGCCTTGGCGCCCCTTGGTGGCCCTTCCGATTCTGACGATGCCGTCCCCTGCCGGTTGGACCGGCATTTTTCGGCAGTTGCAGCGGTCCAATTGTTTACTGCATGACGGGCAGGTTCGGCCATGCTCGGTGGAGTAGACCAGCCGGGCGTTCCTGTTCTCGTACCTTGCCATATCCATCCTTTCCGCAGGTCTTGCAGGTAGTTCAGAAGCTTACCTTGTGCCGCAATGCCTTCTGCTTTCCCCGACGGGTTTTGCTGTCCATGCGCCGCCGCTGGGAGCCACGGGTGGGCCGGGTAGATTTACGTTTCTTGACCGGCACCAGGGTGCTGCGGACCAGTTGCACCAAACGCATCAACGCCGCGTCCCGGTTTTTTTCCAGCGTTCGATATTGTTGGGCCTTGATCACGATGACGCCGCTTTTGGTGATGCGTTGGTCCCGGCAACGCAGCACCTTCGCCTTGACGGATTCAGGTAGAGACGAAGCACCGACGTCAAAACGCAGATGCACCGCCGACGCCACCTTGTTCACATTCTGCCCGCCGGCCCCCTGGGCGCGAATGGCGGTCATTTCAATCTCACTGTCCGCAATGGACAAATGGTCGGATATCGATAGCATTGGTTATCTTCCGCGACAACTTCGTATACGCCCCGAATCTATAGGCTGGACCTGATCCGACACAAAGAGAATTCCGTATGGGGTCGTCTGATCCTTGCCTTTTCCCGGGCCGACAGTAGGTGGCGCCCGCTCTTCCTGCAGACCATATCAGAGCGATTTCCCGGTTGGCAAGCTAGGTGGAATACAATCGGCATGAGCACCGTGGCGGGCGCATCGCCACTGCCGGACAAGGCTTGCACAGTAAGTACTTCCACGCGCCGGTCTGAACGCCAAAATAGAGTAGCGGATCACATCCGCTATCCGCTGTATTTTTTTAGACGGTACGCTTTTTCTACCCGACTACTTTTTGTGTTGATGTTAGAAGCAACCGACTTTGTTTACCTTGGGTAAGGTGTCGCCAGCAATATTTTTTTTTGGGAAAAACAATTCATAATTCCTGTTACATTTGCGTGACAACTGGTTGTACAATTCATCAACCACACATATTATTTAAAACAATTCAATGGGTTAAAAAATTTTTTGCCCGCGGTCTGATCCTTGCTGTCTATTTGCCTTCGGATGGGCCTTCGATGTAAAAGCGGAGAGATCTAAAATGTATGTATCTGCAATCGGTTCCGCCACAGCCGGGGCGTGGATATCTTCCGTACCTAGTATCAGGAACAATAGAAGAACGAAAGGTTCATGTATAAACCCGTTTTCTCCTAATGGTGCCTGCGCCAATCCGCTGTTGGATCTCGTGACCTTGTCTTTGGAATCGATGCAATATACCGGTGAAGTTGCCACCCCTTCGTTTATTTATAACTCATTGTATTTCATGTATCCAAACCAATCCATTCGTGATTTTGCTTTGAATGTGATTGGGGTAGAGGCAGCTGACAGCAATGACGAAAAGATGGGTAAGATCGCCAGGTGGGTTCAAAAACATATACAATATAGGGAAGATATCGACAACTATGGCTATGATGAATTTTGGGCACCACCGGTATTTACATTAACAAAAAGGACCGGTGATTGCGAAGATGGCGCTTTTTTAATCGTTAGCCTGGCGCTCAATTCGGGTGTTCCTGGAAGTCGATTGAGAATGTATGGGGGCGAGGTAAAAGTGGGCAAGGGGGCTGCAACCGGCGGACACGGATGGGTCGGGTATTTACGCGAGGCGGATGATGAGTGGATCCCTGTTGATTTTTCCTACTATCCTGATCCGAATATTTCTTCCATAACCCCGATGGCTGAGGATGATCGGTATATTGATGATTTCTTTTTCATGAATGTGTTTGAATTTGTTGAAACCCCGGGAACCAATCGCGTTCGTGATCCCGAGGGCTACGATAGGATGGCCAGAATAAAAAACCAATTGTGGATCGGTAGTCTCATCGACAACTTCGTTTAGGAATATTCAATAATACCCCTCACCCGGCCCCTTGTAATCCTGGATGGTGTTGCCGCCGTCGATGACGAGGGTCTGGCCGGTGATGTAGGTGGCTTCGTCGGAGGCCAGAAAAGCGATCAGGTCGGCGACCTCCTGCGGTGTCCCGGAACGTCCCATGGGGGTGTGTCTCCCCGCCGTCTTCTCTTCTTCGGTGGATGAGGCCGTGGCGATCCATCCCGGGGCCACACTATTGACGGTGATGCCGTCGCGGGCCACCTCCATAGCCAGGCTGCGGCCCATGCCGACCATGGCTGCCTTAGCCGCGCTGTAGGCCGCCTCCCCCGGGTTGCTCACCAGCGGGCCGGTGACCGATGAGACGTTGATGATGCGGCCGTACCTGTTTTTCAGCATGTGGGGCAGTACGGCGTGGGTGACGTTGAAGCAGGTGGTCAGGTTGCGGTCGATGGATTTGTGCCACTCCCGGGGCGACAGCTGCGCCAGGTGAATCATGGCCTCGGGATCGCCCACCTGGGACATGCCGGCGTTGTTGACCAGGATGTCGATGCGGCCGAATCGACTGATCACGTCGTCCACCAGGGCACGGGCCTGATCCATGCGGGTCAGGTCGGCCGTTCGGGCAGCGGCCCGGCCCCCCGAAGCCTCAAGAGTCGCCTGCCGTTTGAAGATCCGGTCGGTGGTTGAGGTGACGGCGACGGCGGCTCCGCTTTTCATGAGCAGCGCCGCCGCGGCAAAACCGATGCCGTGCCGGCTGCCGCACCCGGTGACCAGGGCCACCCGGTTTTCGAATCGTCTCGCGTTGATGCACATAGGGGTCCACTTTCCGTTGCGGGCAATGGCCTCAGGTGCCAGCCAGGCTGGCGATCTCGCCCATGCATGCGTCCCAGGCCCCGACCAGGCGGTCGATATCGTCATCGGTGGCCATGGGCGGCACGAGCATCATGTTGTGGAACGGCGTGATGATGAACCCACGGTTGGCCAGGTAGAGGTGGGTGTAATAGATCATGCCCCAATCGAAGGCGGCCTTGGCCTGGCTGCCGGTAGTGGGCGCGTGGGGAATGAGCTGCAGCTCGGCACGGGCGCCGCAGCGCGTGACGCTCCAGGGCAGACGATGGGTCGCGATGGATGCGTCCAGGCCGTCGGCCATTCGATCGGCACCTTTGATCATCCGCTCGAAGGCCGCCGGGGTGGCCACATCCGCAAGGGTCGCCCGCATGGCCTTGACGGCCAGCGCGTTGCCGGAAAGGGTGCCGCCGATACCCATGGGGTCGGAAAGGCCCTTGCGGCCGAAGGAAGCATTGATGCCGTCGGCGATGTCGGCAGTAAACCCGTAGACCGCCACCGGGATGCCGCCGGCAATGCACTTGCCCAGGGTGATGAAGTCCGGCTGCAAGCCGTGGGCCGCGGTGTAGCCGCCGGGCCCGGATGAAAGGGTGTGGGTTTCGTCGATGACCAGATAGGTGCCGTGCCGGGTGCAGGCCTCTCGCAGCCGGTCGTGATAGCCGGGTGCCGGAAGCACCATGCCGCAATTGGTCATCACCGGTTCGGCCAGCACACAGGCCACATCCCGGTGGGCCAGGGCCGCTTCCAGCGCGGGAACGTCGTTGAATTCCACCACCCGCGTCAGGGCGTCCTTGGGAATTCCGGGGTTGATGTCGTATTCGGAGCGCAGGGCCAGACGGCCATCGGGGCCGAGATGAACCAGGGCCTCATCGACGCTGCCATGGTAGCACTCGTTGAACACCAGAATTTTTGGCCGCCGGGTCAATGTCCGGCAGATACGGATGACGTAGCGGTTGGCCTCGGTGGCGGTCATGGCCACCTGCCAGAAGGGAAGCCCGAACCGTTGGCCAAGATCCCTGCCCACCCACAGGGCATCCTCGCTGGGCATCATGGTGGTGATGCCCCTGTGCACCTGTTCCGTTACCGCAGCGGCCGTGGGCGCAGGCGAGTGACCGAACATGGCGCCGGTGTCACCTAAACAGAAGTCCACATAGGTGTGGCCGTCCAGATCGACGATCCGGTTTTCCGTGGCGTGGTCGACAAACAGAGGATAGGCGGTACCCCAATCCCCCATCCAGGGCATGGGAACGCCGTTGAGCAGGCACGCCTGGGCCTGGGCAAACACAGCCCTCGACCGGGGGGTGCGCCTTTCATAGGTCGCCGTTTCGCGATTCATCAGGATGTCGAGTTGGCGGTCGGTGACCATCCGTTGCGGCCGGGTCATGCAATACTCCTTCGTGGCAAGGGTCAGTGGGTCCTGTCAAACGGATCGCATTGACGGCCAGTGCGCCATCGCCCCTGTCAGGAAGGACCCGAATACGGCGGGAGGATTCGCTGCAGGATGCGGTCGATCACCCCAGTATCAGTCGCTGGGGATCGCACTTGTCTCTTAAAATGGATAGTTCTTTTGCAGATGGCGGCTGGATCTGGGTGGCCTGCGACGTGTCCACGGCAAAGCCCATGTTGTCGAGAACATCTTCTTTACTCACACCCTGGAAACAGCCTTTCAGAACCATCTGCTTGGTTTCCGGATGGAATCCCATGATCGCCATGTTGGTGATCACGCACGAAGGCCCCCCGTCCGGTAGGCCGGCATTTTTGCGACCGTCAGGCCCGTCGAGCCACCCGGGGCTGGTCAGGTAATCCAGACGGGGAACGAATTTTCGCTTGGCGTGCTGCATGAAGATGATCGTCCGGCTGACGAAGGAGGCCACATCGCAAGCGCCTCCGCTGCCTGAAAACCGAACCGCCGGATGGTGATAGTCACCGATCACGGTGGAGTTGAGGTTGCCGTAGATGTCGATCTGGGCGGCGCCCATGATGCCCACCACCTGCCGGCCGGTAAAGCGATTCTGCATGGTGGCGAAGGCATCCGCCAGGCCGCCGTTGACCGACGTGGCGAACATCACCCGGGGATCGCCCACGGCCAGGGGGACCTCCTCCAGTTGGGAGTCGATGGCGCCGGTTTCGAAAAAGATCACGCTGTTGGGCGCGCTGATATGCTTGGCCGCCATTGCGGCCAGCATGGAAATGCCCGTCCCGCAGAACACGATGTCTCCGTCGCGGATCTCCCTGGCGGCGGCGACGGCCATCATCTCTCGGCTGGTATACTCGATTTCAGTGGACATGGGTTCCTTCTTCTTTGCCCTTCACCTTTTTAGTGGGAGGCAGGTCATCCGATTTTCGGTTTACCGTTCAGTGTTCGTTCAGAATGGGTGGATTTTGGTTCAGGCCGAGGCCGCAGCGACCTGGAAACCGCAGGCGGTGCAGCGCACCGTTGAGGATTTCCTGGGCGTGAGAACGAAGGCCTGGGCCAAAAGATACCCATTCTGGATGAGCACTTCAGCGGCGGTCGAGCCCCACGGCATACCCGGTCCGCGGATCGGCCTTTATCTTTTCCAACTGACTGCCGTCGATTCGTGCCACCATATCCTCATGGTTGGTTGACGAGTAGATCTCCGTTTCCAGATAGGTCCGATAGCGGTCGTCGTCCAGCGCCGCCTGCCGGTAGTGGTGCAGGCGGGCCGGGTCATAGTCGTAATGCTGGTAGCAGGCGGTGGGCCATGCCCCCAAGGGGACATGCACCACGGCATCCACGCTGAAGAAAGGGATCTGGTTGCGTTCCGGCGCCCCGCGCAGGAGGTCGTCGTCGACCAGTGTCTCACAGGTGATGATCAGATGTTTGGCGGCCTTGGCCTGCTCCACGTCGGCAAAAGGAAGCCCGTTGATGCGGGCGGTTCCTTGCCGGTCGGCGGCCTGCACGTGAATGATGGTGACGTCCGGGTTGATGGCCGGCACCAACACCACCCGCTCGGTGTCACACCAACCGTCGAAGGGGTTGTCCATGACGACCAGCTTGCGGTCGGGAATGCTAGGGTCTGCCTGGCGCACCGTTTCCGAAAAGCCCCACCGGTTGACGATATCCGACCCAAGCGAGGAGCGGGTCGGCAGAAAAGGGACACCCATGGCACCGGCCATGAACCGCAAGGTCATCTGGTAATTGGTGTAGTCCTCGACCGGCAGTTGCCCCGATTCGACCGCTTTGCGGAAACGAATGCAAGTGGAGGCGAACCGACCGCTGCCGGCATAGGCAATCTCGAGCCGGTCCACACAGCCGGCACCGATCAGTTCGTCGACCCCCTGGCCGTTGGAATGGGCGTATAGATGCAGGTGGCGCTTTTTCTGGCGGATGATTTCATACACGGCCGCCATGGGATTTCGGTTGATGGTAAATCCGCCGATGGAGACGTGGGCGCCGTCGGGAACGAACCGGGATACGGCGTCCGTCAGGGACATCAGCTTGTCGCTATTTACATTCATTGATATGTTTTTCCCTTGGGAGATAAATTGTCGTCTTCGGCCGTTAATCCTGAAGCTGTCCCGTGTCGAGCCAACCGCGCAGGCGGTAATAATCGTCGATCAGCTGTTTTAAATCCGTCTCGGTGATCCGACGGCCATCGGGCAGGGCTTCGTTGAGCAGCCGCTTGGGCAACCAGTCGTCCCTCCTGCGCATGCCTTCTCTCAAGTTGAACCGACGGGCACTGTCGGTAACCCGTGCCGCCAGAGCTTGAAGGTCTGCCTTGGGCATCTCCTCACCGGTGGTCAGCGCCATCATGTTGCCGATTTCCTCCCAGGGGTACAGATCGCGGTAAAACCGGCAGAGGATCAGGGTGTCGAAAAGGGTGCAGCGGTCTTCGAAGTCGACGAACATGGCGGCCTTGTCCTCTATCTGGTCAGGATCGATGAGACCGGCCAACTCCGGTTTGTAAAATGTCGTCCGCAAGTGGCAGGCACCCCGGTCGGCGACGGCGTAGGCCAGGCCCATGCCCTTGAGTGCCCGGGGATCGTATCCCGAAGGCTCCAGGCCCTTGACATGAACGGCCAAATCTTCCAATCCCAACTCCTCGCTGGCCGGCCGGATTCCTTCGGCCAGCAGGCCGCCCACATCCTGCCGCAGCACGATTTTTTTGAGCAGTGCGGCGATCTGGTCAGGCTGATTGTAGTCGATCTCCAGATCGATTTTACCCCGTCGCCGGGCTTCTATGGCAAAGGCGGCCAGATTCCCCGAACTCATGGTGTCCAGCCCCAGGCGGTCGCACAGATCGTTCAAGTAGACGATCTCCTCGATTTGATCGATCATGCATAGGCCCCCGAAGGCATATATGGTTTCGTACTCCGGCCCTTCCAGTTTCAAGCCCTGATGGCGTCCCTGCTGGACTTGAACCGATTTGCCGCAGGCCAGAAAACAGGTCCGGCAGGCTTTGGGCTTGGGCTGACAACGATCCTTGATGCTCTGGGCGTTGATGTTCTCGCGTTGCTGCACCACCCCCTGGGACCAGTACCGGCTGGGGAATCCTCCGGCCTTGTTGAGGATATCCACCATCATGGGGGTACCGTGGTTGCGATAGGCCTGGGTGACCGGATGGTCCTTATGGCCCTTGAGCATCTGTTTGGCGTAGTCCTTGAGGCCCTGCAGATCGGCAAAAGGGCGCTTTTGGGCACCGTGAAACACGATGGCCTTGATTTTTTTTGACCCCAACACCGCTCCCATGCCCGTGCGGCCAGCCACCCGCCAGCCGTCGTTCTTGACCACTGCAAAACGGACGCAGTTTTCACCGGCCGGACCGATAACCAGGATACCCGGCGATTTGGCGGCCACCTTTTTACGTATGGCCGCCTCGGTCTCGAAGGTGTCCAGCCCCCACAGGTCGTCCGCCGCGTGGAAAAAGACCCCCTGATCGGAGATCTCCAGCCACAGCGGACGATCCGATGCACCTTTGATCACATAGGCGTCGAATCCGGCCCGGCTCATGGCGATGGCCGCACTTCCGCCGGAATAGGATTCGCTGTACAGACCGGTCAACGGTGACTTGGCATAAATGCCGTGGCGGCAGGATCCATGCAGGGGGCTGTCCGTAGCCGGCCCCAGGGCCAGTACGAAATGGTTGTCCGGCGAAAATGGATCCACGCCGACGGGGTTGTTGTCTAGCAGCAGCTGGGTGCCCAGCCCTTTTCCGCCCATGCAGGCCCGCAGAAACGTGTCGCTCAACGCCTCTGCCTGGAAGGATCGGTTGCTCACATCGACGGTCAGCCTCTGTTTGAAAAAACCGTACATGACAGGTTTCCTTTTTAGGTTCGATTATGTACTACCGATGATAATCATAGCTGCATCATAAATTATTTTGCTTGAAATGGTAGCTCGTGGTTCAGGCCAAGGCCGCAGCGATTTTAGAACCGGCGGCGCAGCAGCGCTAGGTTGAGGGTTCCAAAATCGTGAAAACATCGGCCTGGGCCGCCAGATGCCTTTTGGGGTAGGATTCTAAGAAATCTCTTCGAGGCTTTCCTCTAAAATCGACAGCCCCTTGTCCAGCTGTTCATCCGTGATCACCAGCGGCATCAAGGTGCGGATGACGTTGCCGAAATTACCGCAGGAAAGCAATACCAGCCCCTTTTCAAAACAGCGGCCCACCAGTGCCTTGGCCTTGTCGGTGGCCGGTTTTTTGGATTCGCGGTCCTCCACCAGTTCCATGGCCAGCATCGGACCTTTGCCGCGGACCTCACCGATGATCTCGTAGCGTTCCTGCATGGCGCTAAAGCGTGTCTGCAGGGTATCCCCCAATAATGCCGCCCGGTCCATCAGACCGTCTTCGAGCAGGACCTCCATGACTGCCAGCGCCGCTCGGCAGGAGACAGGGTTGCCGCCGTAGGTGCCGCCCAGCCCCCCCACATGGGAGGCGTTCATCATTTCGGCACGGCCGATCACCGCGGACAGCGGCATGCCGCCGGCAAAGCTCTTGGCCATGGTGATGATATCGGGGGTCACGCCCCAATGGTCGATGGCAAAGAATTTTCCGGTTCGACCGGCACCGCTCTGCACCTCATCTAGAATCAGGGCGATGCCATGCTTTTCGCAAATGGCTTTCAGTTTCGGGAAATACTCGGGGGGCGGGGTAACGAAACCGCCCTCCCCTTGGATGGGTTCAGCGATCACGGCCGCCGTCTGTTCCGCAGCCACGTGGCTGATGAAAAATTCCTCCAGGTAGTCGGCACAGGCCGTCCCGCAGGCCGGATAGGTCGATCCGAAGGGGCAGCGGTAACAATAGGCGAAGGGCATGCGGTAGACTTCAGGCGCATAGGGTCCGTATCCGAACTTGTAGGGTTTGACCTTGCTGGTCAGGGTCATGCTCAGGAGCGTACGGCCATGAAAGGCGTTCTCAAAACAGATGACCGCAGGTCGTTTGGTGGCGTAACGTGCCACCTTAACTGCGTTTTCCACCGCTTCGGCGCCACTGTTGGCAAACAGGGTCATTTTGGCAAAATCCCCCGGTGCCAGTTGGTTGAGTCGCTCGGCCAGTTCCACATAGGGTTCGTACATAGCCACGTGAAAACAGGTGTGAATGAATTTGCCGGCTTGGTCCCGGATGGCTGCCACCACCTTGGGATGGCAGTGCCCCACATTGTTCACACCGATGCCGCCGGCAAAATCGATCAGTTCGCGGCCGTCGACGTCCACCATGACCGCCCCGTGGGCCTCCTTGATAAATGCAGGGGTGGTGTTGAAGGGGCCCTGGGGAACATGCTGGTTGCGTTTTTCGAGCAGTTCTTGATTTCGGCCTGGCATTGTTTCGACTCCTTTTTATGAAATGATGGGTCAAAATGAACAGGATGTAGCCAACGATGCGCTGGGTGCATCATACGATGGTAGGAGCAAAAGCCATACCACTCTGTTTAACGGATGGCGATCAGAAAAAAATGGATATGAATACAGCAGCATGCAGCGAAAAGACCTTTTGCATCGATCAAACCGGATAGGGTTGCCCACAAAAGCACGGATCAAAAAATGCAATATTGCATAAATGGGTTTTTACCACTATACATAGGGCATGAAAACCCTTGGCGCCAACGCGAATGAGCAAGTGCCCGCAATAGGCTCACTCTTTTTTTCTACCCGGGTGGACGACCAGGTGGACCGCAACTGGCGTCAGTTTGCCAGATCACTGCTGGACGCTTCCGAAAATGCAATATTCGTCCTCGATCCTTCAGGCACGGTAGTCATCTCCAACCGCCGGGTTCAATTGTCACTGGGTCTTTTTCCGGGCAGCCTCCTTCCCAACACGCTTCCCGACTTCTGGCCCCATGCCCGTAAAGTTCTCGAGCAACAGATCAACCTCAAGGGGCTACCGGTCCAGACCGAAAAGATTTCCTATCTGGCCCGCTTGGCGCCGATGAACTTCAAGGATACCTTCATCGGCGCTCTCTGCGTTCTCGAAGACCGAACGGAACTTGAGAAAACCACCCGCAAGATGCTCTCCTACCAGGAGTTGAACCGGGAACTCGATGCCATTATCGCTTCGAGCGACGACGGATTATGGATCAGCGACGCCAACGGCACCATCCTGCGGATCAATGCGGCTTCCGAACGGCTCAACATGGTGCGCGCCGCCGATGTGGTCGGACGCAATATCAAAGAACTCGTCGACGAAGGCTATATCGATATCTCGGTCACGCTGAAAGTATTGAAGACCCGTCACCGGGAAAACGTCCTCCAACAGACACGTTCAGGCCGAAAATTGATGCTGACCGGCAATCCGGTGTTCAACTCCAAAGGCGACCTGATTCGGGTGGTGACCAATGAGCGGGACATCACCGAAATCGATGCCCTGCGCGAAAAACTTGAAACCCAGCTGGAGAAGAACGACCGGATCCAGCGGCACATGCAGGAAATGCAGATCGCCGAACTGACATCGGGGCAGATTATCGCCCGCAGCACCAATATCGTCCGTGCCTTCGGACAGGCCCGCAAGGTCAGCCAGGTAGACTCGACGGTTTTGATCCAGGGGGAATCGGGCAGCGGCAAAGGCGTGATTGCCAATCTGATCCACAAATATTCTGAACGAGCCGATCGGCCGATGATTCACGTCAATTGCGGAGCGATCCCCGAATCTTTGGTCGAGAGCGAATTGTTCGGCTACGAAAAGGGCGCCTTTACCGGTGCGACGGACCAGGGCAAACCCGGCTACTTTGAGCTGGCCGACGGGGGCATTCTCTTTCTTGACGAGGTGGCCGAGTTGCCTATTGCATCCCAGGTTAAATTGCTGCGTTTTCTGGAGGACGGCAAGGTAACCCGGGTCGGCGGCACCGTGCCGAAAACCATGGATGTCCGAGCCATTTGTGCAACCCACCGGGACCTGGAACAGATGGTCGAGCAGGGTTTATTTCGGCTGGACCTGTATTATCGACTGAATGTGATCCCCATAACCGTTCCGCCCCTTCGGGAACGCGAGTCATGCAAACTCCCGTTGATTCAGCATTTCATCGCACACTTCAGTACCAGACTGAAGAATGCCATCCCGCCCAGGCTGAGCCGCAGGGCAATGGACGCCCTGTTATCCTACCACTACCCGGGCAACGTAAGAGAACTGATGAACATCTGCGAACGCCTGGTAGTCCTGGCAGACTCTCCTCGAATCGGTATGGACGACCTGCCCGCCTCCATTACCGCACGAATTAAAGCCCAGCATGCATGCACGATGGACATGATGAAAGCGGACGAAACGCTGCCCCAAACCATGGCCGCCATCGAACGGCAGCTTATTCTCCAGGCCCTTGAAAATCATGGCACCCAAGCCAAAGCAGCTCGGGTCTTGGGCATCGACCAGTCGACCATCGCCAGAAAATTGAAGCGCACCCTCACGAAGTAGCATTTCTGCCCCCTCGCCATTATGCGAATATGCATCATATAATGCAATATTGCATTGTTCCATTCAGCTTTTCCTCATCTCACCGATCATCAATTCGGCGTGATAACACTGATATGAACATATAATTGACGCCCAAACGATTCGATGGTACGGGATTTGCCTCTGTAACCTGACGAAATATCGGATTCGTTTTCGATAAAAATTAATTGAATATGCAGTTAAAAATATTTTCGACGACCATGCGAAAAAACCAAAGTGCCTCTCTCAGAAAACCGGATATTCTCGAAAGCTATTATCAGGTGCTCATCCAGGAGGGGCTCGAAGGGGCCTCGATCGGCAAGATCGCCGAAAGAATCGGCATCCATCCCAGCCTGATCATCCACTACTTTAAAAACAAGGAAAATCTGAAGCTGGAACTGGTCGATCTGCTGATCGAAAAATACGAATCCCCCGCCATGATCGACTTCGATCATATCGAGGATGACGAAGAGCGCTTCCATGCATTAATCAGCATGCTCTTCTCTTTCAAATGGAGCCGGACCGTAGATCCGAGCGTCCATTTCGGATTCTATTACCTGAGCTTGAGAAACGAGAAGATCCTGGAGCGATTCCGGGTGATGTTCAAATGGCTGCGCGACTACCTCGCTGAACAGCTGACCGACTTCAACGATAAGGGGGTCATCCAGGTCAAGGACGCAACCAAAGCCGCCGACTACGTTGTCACCCTGATGGAGGGCCTGGAAATCCACAACCAATTCCTGGCCAGCGGCAAGGCGTTCGAACATTTTGCCCAGACGGCCCAGAAAACCCTGGTGCGGGCACTGAAAAACGGCGAATTTTAAAATCAAGACGTTTGATCTTGGTTGCGCCTATTTATTCCGTTAGCATGAAAAATATTAAACGAACGTTCAATTAATAGTATTTCAACAACCGGTCACCCATCCGGTCACCGAACGCCGGCCGTTTCGGCGGTCGAACCATTTTAACCAAGGAGCATCGAATGCGAGACTACGACGAGCATTTCAAAAGCGACTACCAGGGAAGAGACATTCAGTCGGCCTATGCCGAGGCGCGTAAGATGGTGGATACCATCCTGACCCCTCCGGACCAGACGCCGCTCGAGGTGCGTCAGGAGATCGCCAGGAAAACGGTTCGCAATTTCCGCGATCACATCAACAAGGGATTTTTGGAATACCGCAAATCGGTAACCGAGTCCGGCAATTTTGCCTACACGGAGTGGACCGGTCAGGGATCGGTGCTGGTGGATGCCCTGGGGCGCGAGTTTCTGGACATCCTGGGCGGGTTCGGCCTTTACTCGTACGGCATCCGGCACCCCAAAATCATTGCAGCGGTCAAGGCCCAGCTGGACCGCTCACCCCAATACAGCCAGGAACTCTTGGATCCGCTCAGGGCTGAACTGGGTCATGTGCTGGCCCTGCTGACACCGGGAAAAATTCAATACGGTTTTTTCGCCAACTCCGGTACCGAGGCGGTGGAAGGGGCCATGAAGCTGGCCAAGCTGTATACCGGCAAAAAGGGGTTCATCGCCATGCTCAAGGGATTTCACGGCAAAACCCTGGGCGCCTTGTCGCTCATCGGCAAAAAAGTCTTCCGCAAACCCCTGCTGCCGCTGCTGGACGGGGTACAGCATGTGCCCTTCGGGGATGCCGATGCCGTGGAACGCATGTTGGCAGCGGCCAAGGCCGTCGGCCAGGACATCGCCGCCGTGGTCGTCGAACCGATCCAGGGTGAAGCCGGCGCCATCGTTCCGCCGGACGATTTCCTACCCCGGGTGCGCCAGGTGTGCAACCACTACGGCGTGCTGCTGATCGCCGACGAGGTTCAGACCGGTTTCGGCCGCACCGGAGAGATTTTCGGCGTCGATCACTGGGACGTGACGCCGGATATCATGTGCTTCGGAAAGGCCCTGGGGGGCGGCGTGGTGCCCATGAGTGCCTTTTTCTCCACACCCGAGATCTGGTCCTGCATGGAACCCAACCCCTTCATGCACACCACCACCACCGGCGGCAATCCGCTGGCCTGTGCGTCGGCCCTGGCGGCCATCACCGTGCTGATCGAGGAGGACCTGGCCGGACAGGCCAAGACCAAGGGGGAATACGTACTCAAACAGCTCGGCGTGCTCAAGGCGCGCTATCCCGGCGTGCTGGCCAAGGCGCGGGGCTTGGGGCTGTTGCTGGGCATGGAGTTCCCGACGGACGGCATCGGCTACAAGGTGGCCTCTGGGCTCTTCTCTCGCGGGGTATTGACCGCCGGAACGCTGACCAATGCCAAGAACATCCGTTTCGAACCGGCCCTGACCATTCCCCAGGAGACATTGGACGAAGTTTTGACCCGCCTGGAGGATGTGTTCAAATCCATCGACCTGCCCCAGCGCAAAAAGGTAAGCAACCTGTATGCCGGCCGCATGCTGCATGTGGACCTTTCCGCCGGCAAGGTGACCGCCGAACCGCTGAATGACGAATGGGCCAGAAAATATATCGGCGGCTGGGGCCTGGGCGCCAAATATTACACCGAATCCGTCGACCCCACGGTCGCCCCCCTGTCACCCGACAACACCGTTGTCGTCATGACCGGCCCCATGGCCGGGACACTGGCCCCCACCGGGTCCAGGACCTGCGTGGTTTCCAAATCGCCCCACACCGGAACAATCTTCGAATCCAACATCGGGGGTGCGTTCGGGCCCGAACTCAAATTTGCCGGCTACGACGGCATCGTCATCAGCGGGAAGGCCGACCGGCCGGTGTGGCTGAGAATTGAAGACGACGAGGTCACCCTGGAGGAGGCGAAATCTCTTTTGGGTAAGGGCATCTTCGAAACCGAACGGACCTTGGAAGACGAGATGAGGCCCGGCATGAAGAGCCTGGCTATCGGACCGGCCGGCGAGAACGGAGTCCCCTTCGCCTGCGTCGGTTCGGAATCCTACCGGCAAATGGGCCGGGGCGGCGTCGGCACCCTCTTCGGCGCTAAAAACCTCAAGGCCATCGCCGTCAGGGGAACCGGGGGCGTCCAGGTGGCCGAAATCGGAGAGTTCTGGGGCAAGGTCTCCGAGCACTTAGAAGGCAACCTGATGACTATCGACAACCAGTGGGCCAGGGACCAGGGCACACCCATGCTGGTGGATGTAACCAACGAAATGGGCATACACCCCACCCGCAACTTCACCCAGGGGGTCAACCCCCATCGCCGGCGGCTGGATGCCGACGCCGTGGCGGACGTCAGAATCGGCGACCGGGCCTGCGCCACCTGTCCATTGGGATGCGGCAACTTCACCTCGGTCAACGGCGTCCAGGTCGAAGGGCCCGAATACGAGACCCTTTGCCTGGGCGGATCCAACTGCGACATCAACGACATGGAGCAGGTCATGCGCTTCAACCGCGCGTGTGACGACCTCGGGTTGGACACCATGTCCACCGGCAACGTGATCGGCCTGGCCATGGCCCTGACCGAATCGGGTGCCGCCGACCTGGGACTGACCTTCGGTGACGCCGCATCCTACCTGCAGGTCCTGGATGAGATGGCCAACCAATCCACCCAGCGGGGCCGCGATCTCTCTCTGGGTGCGGCCCGGCTGGCCGACAAATACGGCCAACCCGACCAGGCGGCCCATTCCAAAGGAATGGAAATGCCGGCCTATGACCCGCGCGGCAATTACGGCATGGGCCTAGCCTATGCCACCAGCGAACGGGGCGCCTGCCATTTACGGGCGTTTCCCCTGTTTGCCGACGACCCCTTCAAGCTGAAGGATTTAGCCAAGGATGTGGTGACGATGCAGAACGTCAACGGGGCCAAATGGTCCATGTGTTTTTGCGACTTCTGGGGATCGGTGGATACGACGATCATGGCCGAACTGCTGACCGCCGGCTTGGGGCGCCAAGTGTCTGCCACAGACCTGGCCAGAGCCGGCGAACGGGTCTGGAACCTGTTGCGCATGTTCAATCTGGCCGCGGGATTTACCGCAGCCGATGACACCCTTTCCGAAAAACTCACCAAACGGGCGTTAGAAAATGGACCCCACGAAGGACGGACCCTCAGCCCCGAAATCCTGGAAGCGCTCAAGGGTTTTTATTATCGCCAGCGGGGATGGGATGAAGCCGGGCGGCCCAAGGCGGCAAAACTACGCGAACTGGGGCTGGCCGATCTGATTGAACAGGCTTGAATCGAACACTGCAATCAACCGGGGCCGTGCATATTTATGCGGCGGATCACCGGCATAATGGAGGAACCAATGGAAAAACACCTGATGGCCATTCCCAACCGATGTACCGGATGCAACCGATGCGTGTACGCCTGCTCAGCGGTCAAGGAGGGAATGTTCATGCCGTCCAAGGCGCGGATTCACGTCAGCAATATGGCTCACGAGGGGTACTCGGTGCCTAGTGTCTGTTTTCAATGCCCCAAGGCGTCATGCATGGAAGCTTGCCCCACCGGTGCCATATTCAGGAGCGAGCGTGGCGTGGTGGTGGTGGATGCCAAGAAGTGCGACGGTTGCGGCGACTGCGTTTCCGCCTGCCCCTACGGCATGATCGAGCAATACGCCTCCGGCATCGCCTACAAATGCGACCTGTGCGGCGGCGCGCCGGCCTGTGTGGCCGAGTGCCACTACGGGGCCCTGGTTTTCAAGGAAGCCGACAAGACATCCCTGGGGTGCCGCAAGGACCAGATGAAGCAACGCAGCAAAACGGGTGAGCCGGAAGAAAAGCGCCGGGCCCTGGCCGTTGAAGTGCTGAAAGGCGCCGTACGCGTGCCCCGCACTGCCGGTTATCTGGGCTGATGACCGGTGGTGGTCACCTGAAGCAACGATGGCGGTCGCCTACGGGCGTGAATGGCTGATGCGATTTGACTGTTTTCTAACTACATAAAGGAGGTCGGCATGGATGGTTCGTACCAATATGGCAACTGGGTTCTGATTGGGTTGGGCATCTACATGGTTCTGATGCTGTTTATCGGATGGTACGCATCCAAGAAGATCACCACCACCACCGATTATGTGGTCGCCGGCCGGCGGCTGGGCATCTTTTTTTGCACGGGGACGCTGTTTGCCACCTGGTTCGGGTCCGGCACCTGCATGGGGGGCGCCGGAAACGCCTACATCTTCGGCAACCAGGGCGTAATTTTCGACCCCTGGGGCGCCGCCGTATGCCTGCTGCTGACCGGCTTCTTCTTCGCCCGCCTGATGCGCCGCGGCCGCTATATCACCCTGGTGGACCTGTTCGAACTGCGCTACGGAAAAAGCATGGGGCTGTTTTCCACCGCCTCCCTGAGCATTGCCGAAATGGGATGGGTCGGCGCCCAGTTGGTGGCTTTCGGCACCATCATCAACTATTTCAGCGGCATTCCGCTGTGGACCGGAATCACCATCTCCACCTTCATCCTGGTGGTCTACACCTACCTGGGCGGCATGTGGGCCGTCACCCTCACCGATGTCTTCCAGATGATCATTCTCATGGTCGGCATGGCCATCATGCTCTACGTCGCCATACCCCTGGCCGGCGGCTGGGAAGCCATCTTCTCCAACGAGCCCACCAACATGATGGGCATCAACCAATGGTCCTTTATCCCCACACCGGAAGCGGCGGCCAACCCGGAGATGGAGAACGCCGGCTTCATGTACTACACCGGCTATGTCGGCTGGTTCTATTGGCTGGCCGCCTGGCTGGCCATCGGTTTCGGCAGCATCCCGGCCCAGGACCTCATGCAGCGGGTGCTGTCGGCCAAGGATGAGAAGACCGCCTCCTATTCCAGCTATCTGGCCGGCCTGCTCTACGTCACCGTCGGCATGATGCCCGTGATCATCGGCATGATCTATTTTAGGGTCAACCCGGATCTGAGCATCGACGACGCCCTGAACAAGATCTTGCTGCTCATGGCCGTGGAGCACTTGAGCCCCTTCTTTGCCGTCCTTTTCGTCAGCGCCCTGGTGGCGGCCCTGATGAGCTCGTCGGACAGCGCCATCCTGGCCGCCTCGTCGATCATCGGCTACAACGGCTACAAGTATTTCAACCCCGGTGCAGACGAGCACCAGACGCTGAAGATGACCAAGATCATGGTCCCCATCGTCACCTTCGTCTCACTGATGCTGGCCCTGTACTTCCAGGTGATCTACAACCTGATGGTGATCGCCTGGTCCCTGTTGCTGGTGAGCCTCTTCGTGCCCTACGCGGCGGCCTATTTCTGGAAAAAAGCCAACAACTACGGCGCCATCGCATCCTTCTGGGGCGGCCTGGCCGTCTGGATCACCTCTTACTTCATCTACCTGCCCATGACCAAGGAAGCCAATACGGACTTGGGCCTGAATGGCGCCGAGACCGGCATCTATTTTGACTGGGCCATGTGGGATTCGCTCTACATCAGCTCGGTCTGGGCCCTCGTCGGATCCATCGCCTTCATGGTGGTGGTCTCCCTGGCCACGCAAAAAGCGGATGCCCCCAAGCCGCTGGTGGACATCGACGGCAACCCCATGCCCGTGGTTAAATGGATGGGGTGGTTTAAAAAAGGGGAGACGGATGCCCCGGTCAATGGTACGGTGTCGGTGGCTGATCATCGTTAGGATAAATCACAACAGCCAAAAACCAAATGACAAATAAATAACAATGACCAAAAGTCTAAACCGCATGATCGTGAAGAGAGTGCATTCCAATTCGCTAAAGCGATAAGGATTTTCGTCAAACCATTCCTAAAGACAGTTAAAAATATAGATGTTGGCAAACAACTTTTGGCTTGTATCTTATTCGAGTTTGAGATTTTGAGATTTTAATTTGAAATTTGTTTGGAATTTGTTTTTTGCAATTTGTTATTTGTGGTTTAGGTAGGCTGACCCATATGTCAAAAACCCTCGACAGTACGCCGCAGGCGGACGGCTTTCGCATGCCCGCTGAGTTCGAACCCCACAAGGGCTGCTGGATGCTGTGGCCCGAGCGGGGGGACACCTGGCGAATGGGCGCCAAACCCGCCCAGGCCGCCTTCATCAAGGTGGCCGGGGCCATCTCCGCCTTCGAACCGGTGACGGTCGGCGCCAGCCGCGGCCAATGGGAAAATGCCCGCCACGCGCTGCCCGAATCCGTCCGCGTGGTGGAGATCTCGTCCAACGATGCCTGGATGCGCGATGTTGGCCCGACCGTGGTGGTGGACAACCGTGGGACCATCCGTGGTGTCGACTGGCGGTTCAACGCCTGGGGAGGGCTGGACGGCGGCCTCTACTTCCCCTGGGATCGGGACAGCCTGGTTGCCGCAAAGGTTCTCGAGATCGAAGGGGCCGACCGCTACCGGGCGCCCCTGGTCATGGAAGGCGGTTCGTTTCACGCGGACGGCCAAGGCACCCTGATCACCACGCGGGAATGCCTGCTCAACCGCAACCGCAATCCCCATCTGGCCCAGGAACAGATCGAGGCCTTGTTGAAGGCCTACCTGAATGTGCACAAAGTGGTCTGGCTGGATCAAGGCGTGGTCATGGACGAGACCGACGGCCATGTGGACAACCTATGTTGTTTTGTAAAGCCCGGGGAAGTGCTGCTCACCTGGACCGATGATCCCGACGATCCCCAGTACGAGATATCCAGGCAGGCCCTGGAGACGCTTTCCGCCGCAACGGACGCACGTGGACGGCCGCTGGTTGTCCACAAGATCCATCAGCCCGATCCGATGGCGATCTCCGCAGCGGAATGCGAGGGTCTGGACGCCGGCGAGACGGCCAAGCCACGCCTGGCCGGTGACCGCCTGGCTGCCTCCTATGTCAATTTTTATATCGCCAACGGCGGTATCGTCATGCCGCTTTTCGACGACGCCCATGACCGGACGGCCATGGACCTGCTCGTCCGGCTTTTTCCGGATCGCCAGGTGGTTGGCGTCCAAAGTCGGGAGATCCTTCTCGGGGGCGGGAACATCCACTGCATCACCCAACAGATCCCCATGGGTGAGTACCGCAGCCGGTAAATCGCAGATATCGGGTGTTTAAAGAATCGCCAACGTTGATAGGGTCATATGAAGTCGCGTTTTTTTCGACGGTTTCGTAAAAAGCCCGAGATCAAGGCTTGCGAATCCCGAGGAGTGAGGTGTACTTTCCGTACTCCGCAGTGACGAGGGATGTAGCGTAACGCAGATATCGGGCTTTTTACGAAACCGTCAATGGCAGAGGATACCATGGCTATTATCAAAGTGGCAGCAACCCAGATGCCGTGCAGTCCCAGTGCGGCGGAGAACCTTTCAGCCGCAGAGACACTGGTGCGAACCGCAGCGGGCCGGGGAGCCAAGATCGTCCTGCTTCAGGAGCTGTTCGAGACCCTGTACTTTTGCCAGGTAGAAAAACCCGATTTTTTCTCATTGGCCACCCCTCTCGGGGAGAACCTCGCTGTCAACCGCTTTTCAGCAATCGCAGCAGAGCTGCAAGTCGTGTTGCCGATCAGTTTTTTCGAGAAAAAAGGCCAATCCTTCTTCAACAGCCTGGCGGTGATCGATGCCGACGGCACCGTTCTGGGGATCTACCGCAAAACCCACATCCCCGACGGCCCGGGTTATGAAGAGAAATACTACTTCAGCCCGGGCGACACCGGATTCAAGGTCTGGAGAACACGCTACGCCACCATCGGCGTGGGCATTTGCTGGGACCAGTGGTTTCCCGAAGCCGCCAGATCCATGGCGCTGATGGGCGCCGAGATGCTGCTCTACCCCACGGCCATCGGGTCCGAACCCCTGAATCCGTCCTATGACAGCCAGCCCCATTGGCAGACCTGCATGCAGGGCCATGCCGCCGCCAACATCATGCCGGTTGTCGCCTCTAACCGCATCGGCAGTGAAACCATCGACGGGTCCACCCTGACCTTCTATGGGTCATCCTTCATCACGGACAACAAAGGCGCGCTGCTTGCCCAAAGTGATCGACAGTCCACGGGGGTCATTACGGCTGAGCTGGACCTGACGGCCTATGCCGCCGAGCGTGCGGCGTGGGGCCTTTTCCGGGACAGGCGACCTGCGGCCTATAAAAGGCTTTTAACCTTGGATGGTGACCCGCGATCCCAGTGTGTGATCGTTAAGGGCAACGTCTGAGCCCGGAACGCAGAACAACATAGCTGGTAAGCTGATAAGCTGACAAGTTCAAAGCAGAGACCAGAAACCAGGGACCAGAAACCAGAACCCCGAACCCGGAACGCCGTACCTCAAGTATATACAAAAGGAGGAGACACCATGTCTGACATTCTACAACTGGTCAAGGACAAGGACCCCGGACAGCGGGAGTTTCACCAGGCGGTCATGGAGGTGATGGCC
>NZ_JBFELV010000005.1:0-31417 GCF_041551955.1 Desulfosarcina sp. | reverse complement strand
GCTTTATCGAGGTGAGCAGCCAGGAGGGCATCGGGACCACCTTTACCATCCACTTGAAAGCATCCGGCGTCCAACTGGGTGAGGCAACCCTCTTGCGTCCCTCGGCGCAGGAAGGCAACGAGACCATCCTTTTGGTCGATGACGATCCACTTATATTAGATGTCGGCAAGGTGATGTTGACCTCATTGGGTTACGCGGTGCTTGTTGCCAAGGGAGGGCAAGAGGCCGTCGACATCTACCGGAACCATGGGGATCGGATCAGTCTGGTCATTTTGGACATGATCATGCCGGATATGGGCGGCGGCAAAACCTACGATCAGTTGAAGGAGATCGACCCCGGAATCATGGTTCTGCTTTCCAGTGGCTACAGCATCAATGGACAAGCGACCACCATCTTGAACCGGGGGTGCAACGGATTCATCCAAAAACCCTTTGACCTGCAATCGATATCTGAAAAAGTGAGAATGATAATGGATGCTGCGCAATGAAGGTCGTCAGTATTTCAGGGTCAGTCCGGTCATCTGGCAGCAAAGGGGGTATGCTCGCCACGTCGGTCTGTTTTCTGCTGCGCGCAGCATGTTCTGCCATCCGAAGCATCCGCGGCACTGGCATCCGTCGATCAGGCACGGGGGCGAATCCCCTTTCAGGATTACCCGGGGTTTGAGTAACGGCTTGGATCGTTGTGGGTCTCTTTTTCTCATTGGGTAGAATCACCGTTGACCTGCGCTTGCATGTTGCGGGATTTACCGTTTAAAGTCAACCAGGGAGCGTCATCCATTGTCAGTCACATCCGCGAACAGCGTTTTTTTTGACGTGATTATCGTCGGCGGCGGCCCCGCCGGCCTGTTTTCCGCCTATTACCTCAGTGAACGTGCAGACCTCAAGGTGCTGCTGCTGGAGCGTGGAAAAGGACCGCTCAAACGCGCCTGCCCGGTGGCGGACCGACATTACTGCACCCAGTGCCGGCCCTGCAACATCCTCTGCGGCATCGGAGGGGCCGGCCTGTTCTCCGACGGCAAGCTCAATTTCATTCACAAATTGGGCAAGACTGACCTGACCCAGTTCATGCCCATCACCACCGCCGAGGCCTTGATCGACGAAACCGAGGCCATTTTCAACCGCTTCGGGATGGACGGCCCGGTCTATCCCACGGACATGGACCAGGCCAAGACAATCAGAAAGCATGCCAAACGCTTCGGCATCGATCTGCTGTTGATCAAACAGAAGCACCTGGGCAGCGACCGCCTGCCCGGTTATATCGCCGCCATGACCGACCACATCAAATCCAAGGGTGTGACCATTCACACCTCCGAGGATGTCAAGGACGTCGTCGTCGAAAAGGGCAGGGTTGTCGGTGTTCAGACCAGTCGGGGGGAGCACCGCTGCAGCAATGTGATTCTGGCGCCCGGGCGGATCGGGGCGGACTGGGTGGCCCGGGTGGCGCAAAAGCACGGCATCGGCCTGACCCAGCGGGGCATCGAAGTGGGGGTGCGGGTGGAGGTGCATAACGACATCATGCAGGACCTGTGCGAGGTGATCTATGATCCCACCTTTTTCATTCAGACCGGCAAATACGACGACCAGACCCGCACTTTTTGCACCAACCAGGGGGGCTTTGTCTCCCTGGAAAGCTACTCCGACTTCGTGTGTGTCAACGGCCACGCTTACCACGACCGCAAATCCACCAACACCAACTTCGCTTTCCTCTCCAAGGTGGTCCTCACCGAACCGGTCACCGATAACCAAGCCTATGGCGAGGCCATCGGACGCCTGGCTACTCTCATCGGCGGGGGCAAACCTATCCTGCAGCGCTTCGGTGACCTGAAGCGGGGCCGCCGAAGCACCTGGAACCACATCAGCAAGGGCTACATCGAACCCACGCTGACCAATGTGGTGTGCGGTGACATCGCCATGGCGCTGCCCGAACGCATCCTCACCAATATCATCGACGGGTTGGAGCAATTGAACAGCGTGGTGCCGGGCGTGTCCAACGATGAAACCCTGCTCTATGCCCCGGAAATCAAGTTTTTCGCCACCCAGGTGGAGACCTCACCCCAGCTGGAAACTGGAATTAAAGGCATGTACGTTGCCGGTGATGGGCCCGGTGTGGCCGGCAACATCGTGTCTGCGGCCGCCACCGGATTGATCCCGGCCAAGGCCATCCTTGAAAATAGAGCGTCATCTGAAGATAAGATCAAAGGGGAGGATGTCGTTTAACCCCCAATTGCGTTCTCGATAAATTACCAATGCGCCGTCCGTCGATCTACGGGCTGCCGGCCACCAGACTGCGGACGATATCCAGCAGGGGCGGTTTCAGGGGGCGCCAGCCGGGAAACAGGGCTTTGTCGCCATGCCATTTAAGATCGACGACATCGTATTTTTCAGGGATGACTTTCTCCGATTCCCGTCCGTAAGTCTCGCGGGGATAGTACTCGACCAGTACCATGCGGTTATGGTCGATTTTAAAACGGTGGACGATGGTGGTGGCCACATGGCTGATGCAGGCCCTCACGGAAACCCTTTTCAGGGCGGGCTCCCGGTCACCGGGCAGGTCGGAAACCACGGCGATGATGGGTTTGAGCAACGGCACGCCTGCCGTTTCGTCCCTGGACAGGTCAAACAGCCTCAGCCGGCACCGCCCGGCCGCCAGGTTGAATTTCCCGCCATACCCGTCCCAGTTCAAGACGTCGTCGAAGATCTTCAAAGCCGCTCCTTTTTATCGATCATGGGTCCATTCAGAAAGGGCAGGTTGCGGTTCAGGCCAAGGCCGCAGCGTTTTCGCAACCACAGGCGTAGCCGCGCTACGTCGAGGATGGCGGGAACGTGAGAACGCCGGCCTGGGCCGCAAGATGCCCTTTCTGGATGTACACATTCTAATGTCGGGTCAACATACTGTAAACCCTTACCAGCCTGTCCGGCAAGTCGCGGATATTGCCGATGCGCGTATGATGGTTGCTGCCATAGAGCCGATCCAACTGTCCGTTGTCGACGGCCGTGACGGTGATGGCTTTGACATGGATGGCGGCGGCGCGGGCCTCCATGACCGCGCGGCGCGTGTCTTCCACCGCGTAGGTTCCCTTGTAAGCCAGGTCGTTGGGAAATCCGTCTCCCAGCATGATGATCAGCCTCACGCGGGCCAGCACCGGGGAAAGCAGAGCGGTGGCGTGGCGGATGGCTGCGCCCATGCGCGTGCTGCGCTGGGGGGCCATGGCACTGATGCGCCCTTTTACGGCATCGTCAAAGGGTGCATCCAGGTTCTTGATCCGGTAAAAATCTACACCCAACGGGCCGGTGCCGGAAAAACCGGCGATGGCGAACCGGTCTCCCACCACCTGCAGGGCTTCACAGAGCAATACGATGGCCTGCTTTTCCACATCCAGAACCATCGTGTCCCGCTCATCCACGGCGTTCGCCGTAGACCGTGACTGGTCAACCAGCAACAGGACGGCCACGTCTCTCACCCGTTTCATTCGTTTGATGTACAATCGATCCGATGGGATCAATCCCGCCTTCCTGTCCAGGGCATAGTCCAGCAGGGCCCGGTAGTCGAAGGCGTCCCCTTCAGGCCACTGGCGCAAAATGGTCATCTCCTCGGGTCGCAACAGCTCGAAGGCGTAGCGGATGCGCCTGACCAGCCCGCGGAAATGATCGAGGGTCTGCCGGTAGAATCCCGGGTCCAACCCGGTGGTCTCACGCTCCAGCACGCGCACCCGGTCCGGAAGATAGTCGCCCATGCACCAGTCCCATTCCCGGTAGCGGAAGGCATTGGCGTCACCGGCGCCGTCGGCCGGCTGTCCGAGCTCGTGGCTGCAGACCAGGGATTCTTGCTCCAGCCTGGAAAGGTCGACGGCAGCGGCATTCACCGATGGGTGGTTCAGGATCAGACCGCGGACATCCGCCGCCGAGATCCGGCCGTTCTGACGGACGAGCAGTTGTCGGAGGTCCGACCGGAAGACATGAAGGTGCCGTTGGGACAGTCGCCTGCGGATATCCGTGGCCCGGCGGTGATAGGGTCTGTGAAAGGGACCGAAACCATCCGGTTCGAGCCGACGGCCGAAAGGCAGGGTCAGGGGGAGATAGGCGGGTGCACCGCTTGACTTGATAAGACCGGCCAGTGATGGATAGAATTCCTTGGTCAGCCGCGCACTGGTCTCCGCCGTGTCGGCCGCTGACGATGTCGCCTGGTTCAAACGATCCGCCATGGCCTGACCTACAGATTTCAAGTCCGGAACCGCCACTGGTTCTTCATTCATCACCAGTTGCCGGTAGAGGGGAAGCCATGTACCGTCGATCCTGATTCCGGTCCTGGCCTGAAGCGCGGGATCGGTGAGGACCCTGGTGAGTCGGCGAAACAGGCCGGGATAATGCCGGTTGACCCTGCGGGCGATGCGGGCGTGTTCACAAAGCGTGAACAGGTCCAGGGCCAGGATGGGGTCTTCGAACCCGCGCAGGAAAAGACTCAGATCGGATTCGGCCGCGACGGGGTCACCCACATCCGACGGTGGGGCCGCGGTGGCAGTATCCAGCGTTTTTTCCACGTCCAGGTCATAGGTGCCGAATTCGATGGCGCCTGCTTCCAGTTTGACCAGCAGTTTGTAGAGGGCCGTATTGTCCGTCCGCCGTTCCATGAGATCCATCTCCTCAGGCAGGTAGATCGTCTGCCCATCGCAACGGACCAGCGGCTCGTCCGGATCGCCGGCCGACTGTTTCCCCGGCAGAGAGGAAATGGGGCAAATGGCCACGGATAGGCCGGTGCGTGCCTGAAGATAGCGCTCCAGTTCCGCCCGGACGGCCGACAGGGGCACCGCCACTTCGCGCGCACGGCATAGGTCCATCGCATGGCGGGATTCGAGGGCAAGGAATCGGGGGCCTTGATCCGGTGCATGGTGATAGTGCTGGATCGCCAGGTCCAAAAATTCGTTCAGAGCCGTTTCGGACAGCCGGTGAAGGCCCGACGCCAATCCCTGAAGGTACGCGTCGGCCAGCCGTTCATCCACTCGGATGATGCGAGCCAGTCCCCGGATCTGCCATAACCGGCGGGAACGGGTGAAGCCGTCCACCGCACGGGGCAGGGTATGCGTTAAATAAACCGTCCGGTTGTAAGAGGTATCCAGGGCATAGGTAATCGACAGAAGATCGAGAAAGGCGTGGGCGCAGGCGATGTCTTTCTCTTCAATCAGCGCCGAGAGGGTTTCCAGGGGGGCCTTAAGGGTATAGGTGCCCTTTAGCAGCATGACCCGTGTGGCCTCCCCGAATCGATCGACGAGGCGGTCATTACCGCAGGCCAGCACCGGCACCAGGTGTCGGGCAAAGAGAGCGGCCAGCGCGGGACCTCTGGCAGCGGCCTTTTTTACCAGGCGGCGGTATCGATCCAGATCGACCAAACGCCCGCCCGTCAGCATCCGGCCCATCCCCTCGGCCAGGTTTCGCCCGTAGGAGACCTCCACGGCCAGGGCTTCAATCACCTCATCCACCAACGGGCTGAGGCGGTGGACGTCCAGTGGGTGATCGGAACCATTCAGATGGTCGAACATCCGGTGGGCGGCCTTCGGATCGGCGATGGCCAGATGGTCCATCAGGTTCCGGACCGTCCGATCGGTGGCGGTGGGCATGGCCGGATCCATATTACAACAGGTCGTCAATGAGGTCGTTGAGGGTTTCCTGCAGCCGGTCGTCGTCGGTGAGCGGTTGGCACAGGGCGGCGATGCATGCCCTTTTAAAGGCGATGCCCATTCGGATCAGGCCGGCGGCATAAATCAGCAGCCGGGTGGAAGCCCCTTCGGTAAGGCCGTATTCCTTGATGTTGCGTATTTTCCCGGCCAGGGCCACCAAACGTGCGGCCGTATCATCGTCTACTTTGCCTTCGACCGCCACGATTCGTGATTCGTCCGCCGGGTCCGGGTAGTCGAAGACCAGAGCCACGAAGCGCTGACGTGTGCTTTGCTTTATGTCTTTGAGCACCGACTGGTAGCCGGGGTTGTAGGAAATTACCATGAGAAAGTCGGGATGTGCCTGGATCACCTCCCCTTTTTTATCGATGGAGAGGGTCCGGCGGTTGTCCGTCAACGGGTGGATGACCACGGTGGTATCCTTGCGGGCTTCGACCACCTCGTCCAGATAGCAGATGGCGCCCATGCGAACGGCCCGGGTCAGGGGGCCGTCCACCCAGACGGTTTCATCGTTTTTCAGCAGGTAGCGGCCGATGAGGTCCGAGGCAAACAGGTCTTCGTGGCAGGCCACGGTGATCAAGGGGCGCTTGAGCCTAAAGGCCATGTGCTCCACGAAACGGGTTTTCCCACATCCGGTTGGACCTTTGAGCATGACGGGCAGGCGGGCCGATGCCGCGGCTTCGAACATGCGGATTTCGTCTCCGGTGTCCAGGTAAAAGGGTTCGGTGTCGATGGTAAACGGGCTTGTCGACGTTTGATTTTTCGGCATCAGCTTATCCAGACCATTTTCGTGTTCACCGACACCAAGATTGCCTGTCTGTCGGCTTCGGAGACGCCACGCCTGGTGATTCATTAATTGACATCACCGGCAGAGCGTATATATTGGCTCAGCTTTTAACTGCCGGGAACGTCCCCGACAATAAGGAAAGTAACATATCTTCGATGAACGATAAACTCAACAGCCAGATGCTCCACCATCTGGAGCATGGCGATAAACGGATCATACTCGTCGGCACCGCCCATGTGTCCAGAGATAGCGTGGAACTGGTCGAAGCAATTATCAAAGAGGTCCAACCCGATACCGTCTGTGTGGAGCTTTGCGAAAGCCGCGCCCAGTCCATTCGCCAAAAGGACCACTGGCAGGAGATGGACATCATCAAGGTGATCAAAGAGAAAAAGGCCTTTCTCCTGCTTTCCAACCTGATGCTGGCATCCTTTCAAAAACGAATCGCCAACCGGTTGGAGGTGGCTCCCGGCCAGGAGATGATTCAGGCCATGGATTCAGCCGAAGCCGCAGGCGCCGCTGTTCATCTGGCGGATCGGGATATCCGGATCACCTTGTCGCGGACCTGGCGAAGCATGGGGTTGTGGGGCAAGGTCAAGTTGCTCTTCCAGTTGGTTCTGTCCTTAGGTGAGGTTGATGAGATCAGCGAGGCGGATGTGGAAAAGATGAAGCAGCAGGACATGCTGGCTTCTATCCTTGACGAGGTCGGCAAATCCATGCCCCAGGTGCGTAATTGCCTCATCGACGAACGGGATCGCTACTTGACGGAAAAGATCCGCACGGCACCCGGTCAGACCATTGTCGCCGTTGTGGGCGCCGGCCACGTGCCCGGCATCAAGCGGTACTGGGACCAGCCTGTCGACATCCACGCTCTGGAATCCCTGCCCGCCAAAAGCCCGCTGTCCGGATTCTTTAAATGGTTCATTCCGCTTTTCATCTGCATCCTAATCGTCTATGGCTTTTTCCGTGGCGGCGCCGGGGCTGGCGCCGATATGGTCACCTGGTGGATTCTGGCCAACGGCATCCTGGCCGGCCTGGGTGCCGTGATCGCCTTGGGACACCCGCTGACGGTCCTCTCGTCCATCCTGGCGGCGCCATTGACATCCCTCAACCCCATGATTGCCGCTGGTTGGGTGTCCGGCCTGGTCGAGGCCTTTTCGCGCAAGCCCAAGGTTAAGGATTTCGAAAGCCTGCCCCTGGATATCCTCTCCGTCAAAGGCTTCTGGCGCAACAAAGTGACCCGCATTTTGCTAGTGGTGGTGTTTACCAATTTAGGCAGCGCCGCCGGTACCTTTGTGGCCATCCCCATGATGATAAAATACCTATAGCGAATTGAGGGATTGGGGACTCAAGGGATTGTGGGATTGAATGCCCAATTCCTCAATCCGAAATCCCGCAATCCCCGCTATGCGGGGTTAGCAATTTTCACCACGGTACGTTGGTAAACCCTGCCGTCGTCGAGGCGGTGGGTCATGTTTACGGTCTTCAGCAGTCCCCGGGCAAAATTCTGGATGCATTCGGGATAGAGCTGCCACTCCTGCTCCAGGCCTTTGCGCTTGACGTCGTCCAGGGTGTCGGTTTCCAGGATAGGAAAGGCCCGCTGGCCGATGATGGGGCCCGAATCCTCCCCGTAGTCAATAAAATGTACCGTGCATCCGCCAACCTTGCACCCGTAGCGAAACGTGTCTCCGTAGCCGTCAACACCGGGAAATGAGGGTAAAATAGCTGGATGAATATTCATGATCCGCGGATTGCCTGGATCGGTGTTGAATCGGTCGATAAAATAGGGGGTCAGGTTGCGCATGAAGCCGGCCAGCACAAGCAGGTCCACCGGTGCGTGGGCCTTTATTTCGGACAGCAGGCGACTTTCGGCAGCCGCCCGGGTGCAAAGAAATGAACGGATACGGTCCTCGGGGTCATCAGCCGGAAATAGGTGCTGTTTGGCGCATATCTCCGAGAAGTCGAAATCCTCTGGTAGCCTGAAGTTGGCCGGATCCTGCCGGTAGGCTTGAATGAATGGCCCGTATTCCACCACGAAACTGGCGATGTTGTGGTTGCGGGCCCGCTCCAGGCCTTTCACTCCGGCTTGGTCGGATGCCACAAAGGCCATCTCCCCATCGATCCGGCCGTCTTCGCAGGCGTCGATAATCGCCTGAAGGTTGGTTCCCCCGCCTGAAATCAGTGAACCGATGCGAATTTTTTTACCCATTGGCATCCCCTTTTCTGGTTGAGTCGTATTTCCGGCCAGTTGTGCCTCATAGAAAAGAGGTAGCAGAGATGGCCGGCCCATGTCAATTTCCTGATGGCACCGCAATGGTTTAAGTTATGGCTCACGGAGGTCGATAATGAACCCTGCGGGATTCGGTCCGTACCCCATTTGCGTGACAACCCTAAGGCAGCAACGGGATAGAAACCCATATGGAAAATGTTTACGTCGCCCGGCAGCCCATATTCGATAAAAACAAGAAAATCTTCGCCTACGAACTCCTGTTTCGTGACGGAACGGCCAACTATGTGCCCGATATCGACGGGGACGTGGCCACCACGAACCTGTTGGCCAACACTTTTTTCACCATTGGGATCGATACCTTGGCAGGGGGCAGAAAGGCATTTATCAATTTTACCCAGAACCTGCTGGAAAAGCGGGTTCCCCTTCTACTGCCCAAAGCAACCACGGTGATCGAAATTCTCGAAGACGTCGAGCCCGACCCGGTGCTGATCGATGCCTGCGCCCAAATGGCCGCCGACGGATACACCATTGCATTAGATGATTTCGAGTATCTGCCGTCGCTGGAACCGCTTATCGCCATGGCGGACATCATCAAATTCGATTTCCGACTCACGCCAAAAGCGGCGATCGAGGACTACCTGAAGCAACTTTCCAGAAACAGCCTGTGCCTATTGGCTGAAAAGGTCGAGACCCACCACGAATTCGAGGCGGCCCAGACGATGGGTTTCGAATTGTTCCAGGGATACTTTTTCTGCAAGCCAGAGATTCTTCAGGGGCGGGAAATCCAAGGATCCCAGCTTACCCTGATGACGATCATGGCCCTGATCAACAGCGACCATTTCTGCTGCGACGATTTGGAACGCCTGATTGCCCGGGACATGGGCCTTTCCTACAAATTGTTGAAGTATCTCAACGCTGCTTTTTTTGCCCGTGTCAGCAAAGTGACTTCCGTGAAGCAGGCCCTGGTTTATCTGGGAGAAAAAGAGGTTCGCCGATTTGTTTCTCTCGTTGCCATGTCGCGGCTGGCTGAAGGCAAACCCGACGAACTGATCCGGGCGGCCTGCATCCGGGGCAAGTTCTGTGAACTGCTGGGCGCCGACGCCCATGCACATACATCGCCTTCGGAGATGTTTACCCTGGGGATGTTTTCCCTCATCGATGCGGTCATTGACCAGCCCATGCACAAGATATTGGCTGAACTTCCCCTTTCCAGCCAGATTAAAAACGCCCTGGTTGGCGCCAAGGGGCGCCTCGCCGGATACATCGAATTGGTGCGCTCGTATGAGGCCGGGCAGTGGGACCGGGTGTCCCGCCTGTCCCAGGCGCTGAAGCTCGATGGCAACACCCTCCCCGTCCTGTATCTGCAAGCCTGCCAATGGAGTGACATCGCCGCAAAAGTATCCTGAGGATATTCCTCGGCTGCGATTCCTTTGGCGTGAAAGCTCAAACATACAGCAACGGTTGACAACCCAGGGCCGTATTATTATCTTGTTTAGAATTTTCAGCTTCCCCAACCATCATTGAAAGGATTTTTCATCATGGCAGAAGGTATTATGGAGATAGAAGACAGCAGCTTCGATGCAGAGGTAATGAAGAGTGATAAACCCGCTGTCGTTGATTTCTGGGCTCCCTGGTGCGGCCCATGCAAGGCCATCGGTCCCATTCTTGATGAATTGGCCAAAGCCTATGGGGACAAAGTGAAATTCACCAAGTGCAATGTAGACGACAATCCGGTAACGCCTGGAAAATTCGGCATCAAAGCGATTCCCACGCTGATATTCTTCAAGGATGGTGAAGTGTCGGACCAGATCACCGGTATGGTGGCCAAATCCAAGCTGGAAGATGCTCTGAAAAAAGTTTTGTCATGATGTGACATCGTCTCCTTTCCCGCCTCAGTATATTGAGTGCTTGGCCGGCGGTGCCCCGAGAGGGAACACCGCCGGTGTCGGTTAGGTCAACGGGGGCCGCCGGGTTCCCATAAGCAACGGGGTGTCGCTGATCATGAAACGGTTGATGCTTGCCTGTGTGGGTGTCCTGCTGATTGCTAGCGGTTGCGCCTGGTTTGAATCCAGTGAGGAAAAGTCCGCCCAGGAACTGGTTCAAGAAGGCGTCGATTATTTTGAGGCCGGCAAATATAAAAAAGCAGTTGAATCCTTCGAGAAACTGCGGGATTGGTATCCTTTTTCCCGATATGCCATTCTGGCGGAGCTGAAGATTGCCGATGCCTATTTCAATCTGGAATCCTATGCCGACGCCATCTTCGCCTACGAAGAGTTCGAGCAGCTCCATCCTCGTAACGAGGCCATCCCTTATGTGATATTCCGCATCGGCCGTTCCTATTTCAACCAGATCGATACGATCGACAGGGATCAATCCAATGCCGCCAAGGCCCTGGAAACCTACCAGCGACTGGTTCAGCAATATCCGGAAGATGCTTATGCCGGCATGGCCCGGAGTGATATGGTGGTCTGCTACCAGAGCCTTTCCGGACACGAGTTCTATGTGGGGCGTTTCTACTACAAAAACAAGAACTACAAGGCGGCCAAGGACCGGTTTACGGCTGTGGTAGAGAAGTATCCGGATGTGGGTTATCTCTACCAGGCCCTCACTTACCTGGCCAATTGCGACGCCTGGCTTCAGTCCGAATTGCAGCCGCCCAAAGTGCCCTCGGCACCATGATTCACGGCAGCACCTCTCTTTTAGCAACCCGCGCTGATATAAAAATGCTTTACATCCGTTAAGATTTAATGTAACAAGACCGATTTTTAACAACAGTCGGGGCCGGATGGCCCGTGATTCAATCAAAGCCAAGCAGGGGAGACGGTCGGTCATGTCAAAAATGTGCGAAATATGCGGCAAGAAACCCATGGTGGGAAGCAACATCAGCCACGCCCATAACATCACCAAACGACGGTTCAATCCAAATTTGCAGAGCGTTCGGGCGATTCACCAAGGGCAGGTGAAAAAGATGGTGGTTTGCACCCAATGCATCAAATCGGGCAATGTGGTCAAGGCCGCCTAGCCCAGCCGTTTGACTTCCAATACCTGCTTGACATGTTTTAGCGACTCCACCACACGCGTCAGATGGTCCGTGCCCTGGACCGACAGCGTAAAATAGCTGTCCACCGTCTGGTTTTCCTGGGTTTCCGTATTGGCGCTCAATATATTGGCGCCACTCTTGCTGATATTGGCCGCCACATCCGCTAGCAAGCCCACCCGGTCGAGGGAACGAACAACGATTTTGACCGGGTAGGATTCGGTCATCTCCTGGTTCCATTCAACCTCGATCTGCCGTTCCGGATTCAATTTCATAGCATTGACGCAGGTGGTGCGGTGGACGGTCACACCGTATCCCCGGGTGATGTAACCGGTGATCGGGTCACCGGGCACCGGCTGGCAGCATTTTCCAAAGCGGACCAGGATGTCGTCCACCCCCTTGACCACCACCCCGCCTTTTTCTTTCTTTCTCCTGTCTTTGGCGACGATTTTGTTTAAGAAGGACTCGGTGTCCTCCACCGCTTCCTTGGGTGTGATCTTGCGGATGATCTGCAGCGGCGTGATCTTGCCATAACCCACGCTGGCAACCAGGTCTTCGGCCTGCTTAAACCCGAAGCTCTCCACGACTTTTTGCATCTCTTCGGTTTTGATCAGGGCGTTGAAGTTCAGTCGATACTTGCGGAAGGCCTTCTCGCACATCTCTCGACCCAAAGAGATGCTGCGCTCCTTTTCCTGGGTTTTGATCCATTGACGGATGCGGGATCGCGCCTTGACCGTCTTGACAAAATTGAGCCAGTCTTTTGACGGGTGGTGCCCCTTGCTGGTGATCACCTCGACAATTTCACCGGTTTGAAGCTCGTATTTCAAGGGGACCATCCGGCCGTTAACCTTGGCGCCGACACACTGCGCACCCACCTCCGTGTGGATCAGGTAGGCAAAATCCACCGGTGTCGCGCCCTTTGGCAGTGACTTGATCTGCCCTTGTGGGGTAAATACATAGACTTCGTCTGGAAAGAGATCGATGCGCACATTCTCAAGAAATTCATTGGGGTCCCTGAACGCCTCTTGATTTTCCACCAGATTTTGCACCCAGGCAAAGGTTTTTGAGACATTCTCGTCGATGACCTTGCCCTCCTTGTAACTCCAGTGAGCGGCGATTCCCGATTTGGCCACCCGATCCATCTCATGGGTGCGGATCTGGACCTCGATGCGTTCACCAAAGGGGCCGATGACGGTGGTGTGCAGGCTCTGGTACATGTTCGGCTTGGGCATGCCGATGTAGTCCTTGAACTTCTTGGCGATGGGGCGCCACAGGCTGTGCATCAGCCCTAAGGCTTCGTAGCACTGGGGAATGGTTTCCAGAATGATCCGGAAGGCAATGATGTCGTAGACTTCTTCAAAGGGCAGGTTCTGGACCAGCATTTTCTGGTGAATGCTGTAAAAATGCTTGTAGCGCCCGCTGACCTCGGCTTTCAGACCGTTCTCGTCTAACTTTTTCTGAATGTAGCGCTTGACGGTCTCTACATAGTTTTCGCGGTCCTCTTTGTCTTTATCCACCCGGCGTTGAATATCTTCGTAAGCATCTGGATTCAGAAATTGGAAGGATCGGTTTTCCAGTTCATTCTTGATCCAGTAGATGCCCAGCCGGGAGGCGATGGGCGCATAAATGTCAAGGGTTTCCCTGGCGATCTTCTTCTTCTTGGCCGCGCTTTTGTGAAATTGAAGCGTCCGCATGTTATGGAGACGATCGGCCAGTTTGATCAGGATGACCCGGATGTCGTCGGCCATGGCCAGCAGCATCTTACGAATACTCTCCGCCTCCCTGGCCTGGGCGCTGTTGAAGGGCAGCTTGCTCAGTTTGGTGACGCCGGAGACGATGTGCAGAACGTCACGGCCGAACATTTCACCGATTTCATTTTCGGTGGCATGGGTGTCCTCGATGACATCATGGAGCAGGCCGGCGGCAATGCTTACCGAATCCAGTTTCATTTCTGCCAGGATGCCGGCCACCTCCAGGGGGTGGGAGAGATAGGGCTCACCGGACAGGCGCATCTGTCCGTCATGGACCCGGGCCGAGAAAATATAGGCCCGGTCGACGATGTCCACGTCCGCATCCGGGTGGTTTTCAAGGACCTTGTCAAGGATGTCGGTGATTCGAATCATAATTCGTGACGGTTTCGTAAAACATCCGATATCTGCGTTACGCTTCATCCCTCGTCACTGCGGCGTACGAACAGTACGCCTCATTCCTCGGGATTTGCAAGCCTTGATCTCGAATGCTTTACGAAACCGTCGGCTAAGCGAAAATACTCAAGCTGATCGATTAATATGCTTTTGCGAATACCACGCGCTCTTGACTGGGTTTGCCGCAGCAGATACAGGCCCCTGGCTCCTTTTTCGCCGTTAAGGGGATGCAGCGTATGGTGACGTTGAGATCTGCTTTGATTTTGGCTTCGCAGGCATCCTCCCCGCACCAGTGGGACATGGCAAAACCACCGTGGATTTCCGGTTTTTCCAGGTTCTTGGGTGTGAACCAGTTGTAGAAATCGTTGCGATCGTCCACCCTACGGGTATGCTCCTCCCTGAAACGGCAGGCCCGCTCGAAAAGGCGGCCTTGAATATCGTCCAGGATGGCTGGCAATTGGGCCACGAAGGCCTCGCGCTTCATCGCCGTTTTATCGCGATGCGATTGGTCGCGACGGCCGACGAACACGGAGTCTTCGGCCATGTCCCGCGGTCCGATTTCGACCCGGACCGGGATGCCTTTTTTAATCCAGTCCCAACCCCGCGCACCGCCGATATCTCGCTCATCCACTTCCACTACCAGATCCCGGCCTGCGTAGACAAGCTCCCTCAAGGTCGCGGCCAGCCGATTGACGTAGTCCATCACGTTTTGCCGGTCGTCCGGGGTTCTGAAAATGGGCAACAGCACCACGTGCGCCGGCGCAACCCGCGGCGGCATAATGACGCCATCGTCATCTCCATGGGTCATGATCAGTCCGCCGATCATGCGCGTGGAGGTCCCCCACGATGTGGTCCAGGCGAAGTCCTCGGTTTCCTTCTCGGTCTGGAATCGGATATTGGAGGCCCTGGCGAAGTTCTGCCCCAGAAAGTGTGAGGTTCCCGCCTGCAAGGCTTTGCGATCCTGCATCATGGCTTCGATGCACAAGGTGTCCACGGCGCCGGGGAAGCGCTCCGCCGCCGTCTTGCTGCCTTCGATGACCGGCATGGCCAGATCGTCCTGGACCATGCGGGTATAGACCTTGAGCATCATCCTGGTTCGTTCGATCGCCTCCGTATCCGTGGCATGGGCGGTGTGCCCCTCCTGCCACAGGAACTCGCTGGTTCGCAGGAATATCCGCGTGCGCATTTCCCAGCGCACCACGTTGGCCCACTGATTGATCAGCAGGGGCAGGTCGCGGTAGCTGCTCACCCACTTGGAAAAAGAATCGCCGATGATGGTTTCCGAGGTTGGACGAACCACCAGGGGCTCGGTGAGAGGGCCGCCGGGAACCAGTCCACCGCCGGGGCCTTGTTCCAGCCGATGATGGGTGACCACGGCGCATTCTTTGGCAAACCCGTCCACGTGCTCAGCCTCTTTTTCCAGAAAACTGACCGGAATAAAGAGCGGAAAATAGGCGTTTTTTACGCCGGTGGCCTTAAACAGGCGGTCCATCCGGGCCACGATGTTCTCCCACAGGGCGTATCCCCACGGCTTGATGACCATACAGCCACGCACCGGTGCGCGTTCGGCCATATCGGAAGCTTTAATGACCGCTTGATACCATTCCGGATAATCTTCATCCCGCGAGGGCGAGATGGCGTTTTTCTGCGGTTTACTCATGTGTGTGTCCTAACTGTTTTCGGTACGGTTCATCGTTCTGGGTTCAAAGGTTTAGGGTAGCCACGGTTGAGATCTTCGATGATCTTCGAACCGTTGAGCCCTGAATGGATGCCTATTGATGTTCAATGCGATCGGGTCTGTTGTTCAAACTCGTCCACGGCCTCCAGAACCACTTCCACCAGCCGGTCTTCGGGAAATTTTTTGACGACTTTCCCCTTTTTGAACAGGATCCCCACCCCGCAGCCGCCGGCTACGCCGATGTCTGCTTCTCGGGCTTCTCCGGGGCCATTGACCACACAGCCCATGATGGCCAATTTTACCGCCGTGGTGCGTGTCATCAAGGCTTTTTCGACCTTGTCCACGATGTCGAACAAGGGGATGTCGCATCGTCCGCAGGTGGGACAAGAGATGATTTCCGGTCCGCGGTGGCGGATGTCCAGCGCCCGGAGGATTTCATAGCCCACCCGGATCTCCTCCACCGGGTCGCGGGTGAGCGAAACCCTCAGGGTATCCCCAATACCCTCGGCCAGCAGGGTGCCGATTCCCAGAGCCGACTTGACGATGCCCGAATAGAGTGATCCGGCTTCGGTGACACCCACGTGAAGAGGCAAGTCGGTTTTTTGCGAGAGCAGTCGATAGGCCTCAAGGGTTCGGGTTACGTCGGATGCCTTGATGGATATCTTGATCTCGTGAAAATCCAATTCCTGCAGCAGGGCCGCATGCCGCAGTGCGCTTTCGACCATGCCTGCGGCGGTCACTCCCTTGTGCGCCGCTAGGATATCCTTTTCCAGGGAGCCGGCGTTGACGCCGATGCGAATGGGAATCCGGTGATCCTTGGCACAATCGACCAGGGCCTTGATGTGCCTGCGGCTGCCGATGTTGCCGGGGTTGAACCGCAGCCCGTCGGCACCACCCCTGGCGGAGGCAATGGCCAAGCGGTGGTCAAAATGGACGTCCGCAACCAGGGGAATGTCAATTTGTTTTTTTATCCGGGGGATGGCATCGGCAGCGGGTCGGTCCGGGACTGCCACGCGGACGATTTCACAGCCGGCTTGTGTCAGCTGCCGAATTTGGCCCACGGTAGACGCGACGTCATCGGTTTTGGTATTGGTCATGGACTGGACGCTGACGGGTGCCCCGCCACCCACAGCAACGCCACCCACCATGATGCGGCGGGTTTTTTTTCTAGACACGGCCAGAGGCATCTTATCCCATCCCGCAGAACGGGTTGGTCCGCTTTTCAACACCGATGGCGGTGTTGCCCATGTGCCCCGGATAAACCTTGACGTCCTCATCCAGGGTAAAGAGCTTGGTTCGGATGCTGTTGATCAGGGTGTCGAAATTGCCGCCGGGAAAATCGGTTCTTCCGATGGAGCCGGCAAAGAGGGTGTCGCCTACAAACACCGCTTTTTGAAGCGCGCCCGCGTGGGTGAACTCGACGTAGAGGCAAATGCCGCCAGTGGTGTGGCCGGGGGTGTGAAGCACCTTCAGGGAGTGGGTGCCGAAGGTGATGGCATCCCCGTCTTCCAGCAGTCGATCCGCTGTGGGTGAGTTTTCCGCCGCCAATCCCCAGGCGGCCGCCGTGGCCGACAACTGAGTGAGCATGGGCGCGTCGGCGCTGTGGATGAGGACGTCTGCACCGGTGGCTTCCTTGAGCCGCTTGTTGGCGCCGACATGGTCAAAGTGGCCGTGGGTGTTGATAATATGAACCACGGTCAACCTATCCCCGGCCAGGCTGGTTAGGATGCGGTCGGCATCGTCGCCAGGATCGATGACTACGGCCTGGCGCGTCTTTTCACATCCCAGAATGAAACAATTTGCCTGAATCGGGCCCAGGGCCATTTGACGGATAATCAATTCGTTCCTCCTGACGGTTATTTTATTATTAATGTTCGATTGTGAATGTTGAATTCATGTATGCCCTCAATTTAAAAAAACGATGGAATACCTTCATTCAACATTCAAAATTAAGAATTCATTATTGAACTCCCGCTGTATCCAGACCCATCATCCGGTGGTCTTGGGCATGTAGGTAATTTTTTCCTCTTTCATCGCTAACCGGATGCTGTCCAGGATGCCATTGATAAAGGCGCCGGACTCATCGGTGCCGAAGCGTTTACCCACATCGATGGCCTCGTTAATGGAAACTTTGGGAGGGATGTCGGCGCAATAGAGCAGTTCGAAAACGGCGATGCGCAATACATTGCGATCCACGCAGGACATGCGCGAGAGTTTCCAGTTGCTCGAGAACTGTTCGATCACCGTGTCGATCGCTTTGCGGTTCTCCTGCACCCCGTCCACCAAACGGTGGAAAAACGGTTGTGCGGGGTTGTCCTGGGCAAAACTGCTGCAGAATTGTCCGACGGGGTCTTCCACCGGGTCCCGGTGCATGTCCATATAAAACAAGGCCTGCAGGGCCCGTTCTCTTGATAATCGGCGGGTTCCCATGGTCACCCCTTGTCCACTGTCTCCATCAGGTTGGCCATCTCGATGGCTGAGACGGCCGCACTCCAGCCCTTGTTGCCCGCTTTGGTGCCGGCCCGCTCGATGGCCTGTTCGATGCTGTCTGTGGTGACAATGCCGAAGATGACCGGCACCTGGGTCTCCATGCTCACCTGGGCGATGCCCTTGGAGGCTTCGGCACACACGTAGTCAAAATGAGGGGTGGCACCACGAATAACCGCCCCTAAGCAGACGATGGCATGGTACTTTTTGCTTTTGGCCATGCGCTGGGCCACCATGGGAATTTCGAAGGCACCGGGTACCTTGACGAGATCGATGTCCGCGTCTTCGGCACCGCTGCGGGTTAGTGCATCGATGGCGCCGCCCACGAGTCGATCGGTTATGAAATCGTTGAAACGGCTGGCAATGATACCGAACCGCTTACCTTTGGCAACCAGGCCGGCTTCGATGATATTCGGCATAGGACGGTTTTCCTCTCCTTATTGATGTTTTACGGTTTCTTCAAAACTGAGCGTATGGCCCATTTTAAGCTTTTTGCACTCGAGATAACACCGGTTGTACTCGTTGGGCTCAACCTCGATGGGCACCTGCTCCTCCATGCTGAGCCCATAGCCCTGAAGCCCGACCATCTTCTTGGGATTGTTGGTCAACAGGCGCATCTTGCGCACACCGATATTGACCAGCATCTGAGCGCCGATGCCGTAGTCGCGCATGTCGTCCTTGAACCCCAGCTTCAGGTTGGCCTCCACCGTGTCCATGCCCTTGCATCGCTGCAGCTCGTAAGCCTTGAGCTTGTTGATCAGACCAATGCCCCGGCCCTCCTGGCGCAGGTAGAGAATGACACCTGACCCTTCTGCGGCCACCATCGCCATGGCCTTGTGCAGTTGGTCACCGCAGTCGCAGCGCATGGAGCCGAAGATGTCACCGGTCATGCATTCCGAGTGCACACGCACCATGGTGGGTGTTTCCGGGTCGATTTCCCCCTTCACCAGGGCGATGTGCGTGAGGTTGTCCACGTCGTTTTCAAAAGCGATCATTTTAAAGTCGCCGCCATGAAGGGTGGGGATGATGGTTTCTGCGGCCCGGTGAACAAAACTTTCCGTTCGAATGCGATACTCTACCAGATCGGCGATGGTGCAGATGCCGATGCCGTGCTGCTGGCTGAATTCTTCAAGCGCCGGCATGCGTGCCATCGTGCCGTCGTCGTCCATGATCTCGCAGATGACGCCCGCCGGCCTGAGGCCGGCCAGTCTGGCCAGGTCCACGCTTCCCTCTGTCTGGCCCACCCGCACCATGACCCCCCCATCACGCGCCCGCAGCGGGAATATGTGGCCCGGCCGGGTCAGGTCGCCGGGTTTGGCGTCGTCAGCCACGGCAGCAGCGATGGTGGTGGCCCGATCGGCGGCAGAGATCCCGGTCGTGACCCCGCATTTGGCCTCGATGGAGACCGTGAAACCGGTTTCAAAGGGGCTGGTGTTGTTTTGCACCATCATAGGCAGGTTCAATTGGGCACATTTTTGAGCGGTCAGTGACAGGCAAATCAGGCCTCTGCCATACTTGGCCATGAAGTTGATGGCTTCGGGGGTCACCTTCTCCCCCGCCATGGTCAAGTCGCCTTCGTTTTCCCGATCTTCATCGTCGACGAGGATGACCATTTTGCCGTCGCGGATATCTTCGATGGCTTGGTCGATGGTAATTTTTGGCATGGTGGAACGTTCTCCTGCAGTTCGTTGATTGATCAAATAAATCCGGACTTGGCCAGCATGGCCATATCGATGCCGCCATCGGATTTGTCGGCCTTGCGGTCTGCCGGCCCGCGGTTCAGAACAAAGCGTTCAACATACTTTCCGATCATGTCGGTTTCGATGTTGACTGCATCTCCCTCCTTTTTGAAGCCGATGGTGGTCAGGCTGGCCGTGTGGGGAATGATGCTTACCTCGAACGCGGTGACGCCGCAACGGTTGATCGTCAGGCTGGTGCCGTCCACGGCCACGGACCCTTTTTCGATCATGTAACGGGAAAGGGATTGACCCACTCCGAAGGTGATGATGATGGCGTTGGCCAGCGTTTTCCTTTCGCGCAGGGTGCCCATGCCGTCAATGTGACCTGAAACCAGGTGGCCATCCAGCCGATCCGACAGCCGCAGCGCCCGTTCCAGATTGACCCGTTCGCCGAGTTTGATCCTGCCCAATACGCTTCGCTTTAGCGTCTCGGGCGAAACGTCCACGCTAAACCGGCTTCCCTGCAGGCTCACGGCGGTCAGGCAGGCGCCGTTCACGGCAATGCTGTCTCCGATGCGGGTTCCTTCAAGGTCGAAATCCGAAATGATTGAAATTCGGCTTCCCTGGCCGGACGGGTAGATGGCGGAAATGGTGCCTAAGCCTTCGATGATTCCTGTGAACATGACCGTAAAAATAATGTGTAAACGCTTGTTGTCAATCAATCATAAGGGCTTCAAATAGCCTTGAAGCATGACGTCCGTGTCGAATCGGAGCACCGACAAATCATGGACGGCGATACTCTGATGCATGCGCTCCGGTCCCGTGCCCCGGCACATCGGAATCCCATCGTCACCGCCCAATATCTTCGGTGCGTAAAAGAAACATATTTTATCTACGATGCCGGCGGCAAAGGCTGAACCGATGACCATGCCCCCGCCCTCGATCAGCAGACTGGTGATCCCCATTTCGCCCAATCGTTGCATCAACGGCGGCAGGTCGATGCGGCTATCTTTCACAGGGGCGGTGATGACCCGTGCACCGGTGGATTCCAGTGCTGCCCGGCGGTCCGCCGGTGCGTGCTTTCCGCAGACTACCCACGTGGGGGCGGGGGACGTCTGGTGCAGCAGCTTGGACTTCATCGGGATTGACAGGTGCGTGTCCAGGATGATGCGTGTCGGATCCGAACCGGTTGCGCCATCCAGGCGCGTGGTCAGGCTGGGGTCGTCCTTTTTAACCGTCTGCACACCGACCATGATGCCGTCGACCGCGTGGCGGAGCCGATGAACGAACTGCCGGGCGGCCGAACCGGTGACCCAGCGGGAGTCGCCGGTGCGGGTGGCAATGCGCCCGTCGAGGGTGGCCGCGCATTTGACAATGACGAAGGGTCTGCCGGTGGTGATCCAGGTGATAAAGGCTTCGTTCAGCGTCCTGGCTTCCTTTTCACAAATGTCCGTGGTCACCTCGATGCCGTGGTCCTGCAGGTAACGGTTGCCGCCGCCCTCCACGCCGGGGTTCGGGTCGCCCATCGCCACCACCACGCGCCGGATGCCGGCAGCGAGGATCTTGTGGGTGCAGGGTGGCGTGCGGCCGAAGTGGTTGCACGGCTCCAGGGTGACATAAAGAGTCGTCCCCTGGGATAGCTTGCCTGCATGGTCAATGGCCTTGACTTCGGCGTGAGCCCCGCCCGCCCGCTGATGATACCCCCGGCCGACGACGCGGCCGTCCTTGACCAGCAGCGCGCCGACCATGGGGTTGGGTGAGGTCCACCCCCGGCCCTTTTCGGCCAGGGTCAATGCCTGTTGCATGTATTCAATGTCGTTCATGGATGTCTTGGATCCTTGCCCCCTGTAGCCTTTCCCTCCTGGTGACGCGCTATTTGGCCGGATGGCTCAGCAAGCGCTTGAGCTCAGATACAAAGTCGTTGACGTCCTTGAACTCGCGGTAGACGGATGCGAAGCGGACATAGGCGATGTCATTGAGTTCGTGCAGTTTTACCATGACTCGCTCGCCGATCTCGTGGGAGGGGATCTCCTTTTCGCCGGTTTCCCGAAGATCCCTTTCCAGGTCTTCGATGAACTCTTCGATGGTGTTCATGCTGATGTCCAGTTTTTGGCAGGCTTTGCGGATTCCGGATCCCACTTTTTCGCGGCTGAAGACTTCCCGGCGACCATCCTTTTTGATGATCATGATGGGAATTTCTTCAATGTGCTCGTAAGTGGTGAAGCGCCGGGTGCAGTCGATGCACTCCCGCCGGCGTCGGATCACGCTGCCGTCCTTGCTGACTCGAGAATCGATAACCTTGTTGTCAAGCTCTCCGCAAAATGGACATTTCATTAATTACCCTCCCGGTGGCTGCGTAAAGTTGAATAACCGGCTTATCATGCAACGGATCAGACCCTATCCGCTTTCCGAAAATTGGATGGACACCACCGGACGGGCCGGCATCAGCTGGCGACAGGCCACCCCGGCCTGGTCGAACATCCTTCTGGAGGCGCGAACGGAATCGGTGTCGGCATACTTGTCGGACAGGTATACCACCTCGCGGATACCCGCCTGGATAATTACTTTGGCGCATTCGTTACAGGGAAACAGGCCTGTATAGATACGACAATCGGTGAGGTTCCCGGGGACACTGTTTAAAATGGCATTGAGCTCCGCGTGGCAGACGTAAGGGTATTTGGTGTCGAGGAAGTCTCCCTCGCGGCACCACGGCAGGGTGTCATCGGAACACCCGGTGGGAAAGCCGTTGTACCCGACGCCAACGATGCGCTTCTGGCGATTGACGATACAGGCGCCCACCTGGGTGTTGGGGTCTTTGCTGCGCTGGGCCGATAACAGGGCGACGGCCATGAAGTAGTCGTCCCAGGAAAGATAGTCCGATCGTTTAGCGTTGTCGGTCGCGGTCATTCAAGCAGCTCCTCTACCGTCCGCGGCCATCTGCCTGCGGATAAAGGGGAAATTCATCACACAGCGCCAGCACTCGCTCCCTTGTCCTTTTCAGCAATGCCTCGTCGCCTGGATGGCGCAGGACCTCGGCCATGAGGCCGCCGATGACCTTCATCTGCTCGGCCATCATTCCACGGCTGGTCACAAAAGGAGTGCCGATCCGGATGCCGCTGGTCACATGGGGGCCGCGCGTTTCGAAGGGGATGGCGTTCTTGTTGACCGTAATGCCGGCGCGCCCCAATGCATCCTCCGCATCCCGGCCGGTGATGTCCATGCGGGTCAGGTTGACCAGCATGAGATGGTTGTCCGTGCCGCCGGACACCAGATCCAGGCCATTATCTTTCAGGGATTCGGCCAGCGTCGCCGCATTGGTTATGGTATTTTTCTGGTATTGTTTGAATGGGGCCCCCAGTGCTTCCTTGAAGGCCACGGCCTTGGCGGCGATGATGTGCATCAGCGGACCGCCTTGAATACCGGGGAACACCTGGCTGTTGATCTTTTTAATGCAGCCCTCCCGGGCCAGTATCAAGCCCCCGCGGGGGCCCCGCAAGGTCTTGTGGGTGGTGGAGGTGACCACGTCGCTATGGGGAATGGGAGAGGGATGCACCCCAGCGGCCACCAGGCCGGCAATGTGGGCCATATCCACCATCAGCAGCGCATCGATCGATCGGGCAATTTCCGACAGGGCCTTGAAATCGAAAAACCGGGGATAGGCGCTTGCACCGGCCACGATCATTTTCGGGCGGTGCTGCCTGGCCAGACCTTCCACTTGGTCGTAGTCGATGGTTTCCGTCTCCCGCTTGACGCCGTAGTGGATGAAGTGGAAAAGGCGACCGGAAAAGCTGACATTGGCGCCGTGGGTCAGGTGGCCGCCATGGGCCAAATCCATGCCCAGCACCTTGTCACCGGGTTCAAGCAGCGCAAAATAGGCGGCCATGTTGGCCTGGGAGCCAGAGTGGGGCTGCACGTTGGCGCTGTCGGCGCCGAACAGGGCCAGGGCCCGGTCCATGGCCATCTGTTCGGCCCGGTCGACGAATTCACAGCCACCGTAGTAGCGTTTATTGGGGTAGCCTTCGGCGTATTTGTTGGTCAGGATACTGCCCTGGGCCGCCATGACGGCCGGGCTGGCGATATTTTCCGAGGCAATCAACTCCAGGTGAGACTGCTGGCGCATCGCTTCGTCTTGGATGACGCGGGCGATCTCCGGATCGGTATCTCGAATCAAATCAGTGTGCAACGTGCTTTCTCGCTTTCTACAGGCGTTATATCGTGTCAAACATGTCCAGCCGGCGCTGATGCCGACCCGCCTCGAAGGGCGTCTCCAGCCAGGTCTTCAGTATTTCCATGGCCAGGATATCGCCGATGACCCGCCCGCCCATGACCAGGATGTTGGCGTCGTTGTGCCGCCGGCTCATGGCGGCGGAGAACAGGTCGTTGCACAGGGCTGCGCGGACGTGGGGGTATTTGTTGGCCACCATGGACATCCCCAGTCCGGTGCCGCAGATGAGAATGCCGCGTTCGTATTCGCCCGATGAAATCTTTTCGGCCACGGCCTTGCCGGTGTCCGGATAGTCTATGGATGCCTCGCTGTGGGTGCCGACATCGGTGACGACGAGACCTTGAGCCTCCATCGCTGTTTTTAGCGTTTCCTTGAGCCGGTATGCCGCATGGTCGCAGCCGATGATGATTCGCTGTGGGCCGGATGCCTCGGTCATGGTCTTTGGTTCCTTTCGGGGGTGAAATCGTGATCGATAAAAGGCCTGACATGTTTACATATCCAGAACCAGCGGCCACCGCAAGAAAAAAAGGGGAAATGTTTAGGTTGGTTAGGCACTTGTGTGTGATGTTTTACGTTTTTTTTCAAAAACGAAAACATACCATCAAATCACAATAGCCAATAGACAAATCACAAATAAATCACAATGATCAACATTCCAAACAAAGCGGATATTGATCTCATTTGAGATTTGGATAGTGGGCTTTGAAATTTGTTTGTAATTTTGTGCTTGTAAATTGTTATTTCCGGTATGTCGCGAGGCGGTTAATTCTGAACGGGGAACCCTGAACCGTTGAACTCAGACCGACCGTAGGTTCATCAATTATGGTTCGTATCGCTTTACCACGAGGCTGGCATTGGTGCCGCCGAAGCCGAAGGAGTTGGACATGGCGTAGACGATGTCCGCCTTGCGGGCCACGTTGGGAACATAGTCCAGATCACATTCGTCATCGGCCTGCTCAAGATTGATGGTCGGGGGGATGATGCCGTTTTTCACGGCCATGACGGTAAAGGAGGTTTCGATCCCGCCGGCACCGCCCAGCAGGTGTCCGGTCATGGATTTGGTGGAAGAAATAGGCACCTTAGGCGCGAGATCACCAAATACCTTTTTGATCGCCCGGGTTTCGTAGAGATCGTTCAGCGGGGTGGACGTGCCGTGGGCGTTGATGTAGTCGATGGCTTCACAGGAGATGCCTGCGCTGTCGATGGCGGCCTGCATGCAACGGATCATGCCATCGCCGTCCGGAGACGGTGAGGTCATGTGGTAGCCGTCGCCGCTCTGGCCGTATCCGACCATTTCAGCCAGGATGGGCGCACCCCGCTCGCGTGCATGTGACAGTTCTTCCAGAATCAGCATCCCGGCGCCTTCACCCACCACGAAACCGTCACGGTCCCGGTCAAAGGGCCGGGAGGCCTTTTGCGGATCGTCGTTGCGCGTAGACAGGGCCTTCATGGAGTTGAATCCGGCAATACAGGTGGGGGTGATGACCGATTCCACGCCGCCGGTGATCATGGCGTCGGCCTGTCCCCGCAAGATCGTGTTGCAGGCATCGCCGATGGCATGGGCGCCGGCGGCACAGGCCGTGGCCACCGAGATGTTGGGGCCCTTGGCGCCCAGGTGGATGGAGATCATGCCCGGAGCCATATTGCCAATGATCATGGGGATGAAAAAGGGGCTGACCCGTTTGGGTCCTTTTTCCTGAACGGTGCGGGCGGTTATCTCCAGCATTTCCAGCCCGCCCAGTCCGCATCCGGTGATCACGCCCACGCGGTGTCCGTTGGCACCGTCGATGGTCAGGCGGGCGTTTTCAACGGCCATCCGTGCGGCTGCCACGGCATAGGCAATGAATCTTTCGGTGCGTTTAGCATCTTTTTTGGGAAGGAAGTCCTCCGCGTTGAAATGCTTGACTTCTCCGGCGATTTTGGTGGTGAAATCAGTGGTGTCGAAACGCGTGATTTCGCCAATGCCGGAGCGGCCTTCACACAGGGCCGACCAGGTTTCATCCACGCCGACACCCAACGGTGTTACGAGTCCCAATCCGGTGATGACAACCCGTCTGCTCAACGATTCCTTCCCTTCTGGTAAAATAAACAATTAGCAATTTTGAATTCTTAATTTGGAATGAAGGCATCCTAATCGTATTTAAGAAGACCAGGCGGCTTTCATTAATTAAAAATTCATAATTTTCAATTCAAAATTAACATTAGTGGTTTTTAATGTAGTCGAAGGCGTCTTTGACAGTGACCAGCTTTTCAGCGTCTTCATCGGAAATATCCACGTCGAACGCTTCTTCCATTGACATGATCAGTTCCACCAGATCGAGGCTGTCGGCTCCGAGGTCATCCACAAAAGAGGCTTCCGGAACCACTTCGGCAATGTCTACACTGAGTTTCTCCGCGATAATCTTTTTTACTTTATCTTCAACTGACATGATGATCTCCTTTCACGATTAACAAAAATTGAGGGATTGAGGAATTGAGGGATTCAGGAATTGAAAGGCATTGAATTCTTCAATTCGCAATTCCTCAATTTCGCAATTCTCACATATACATGCCTCCGCTCACATGGATGACCTGGCCGGTAATATAGTCCGCAGCTGCAGAGGCGAGAAAAGCGACGACGCCGGCAATCTCTTCCGGCGTGCCGATGCGTCCCATGGGAATCTGGCCGATCATGGCCGCCTTGGCCGTGTCGCCGAGATCGCCGGTCATATCGGTGTCGATATAACCGGGGGCCACCGCGTTCACCGTGATGTTCCGGCTGGCCAGTTCCCGGGCCACGGCCTTGGTCAGGCCGATGATTCCCGCTTTTGAGGCAACGTAGTTGGCCTGTCCCGGGTTGCCGGTAACGCCCACCACCGAGGAGATGTTGATGATGCGCCCGTAGCGCTGCTTCATCATGGCCTTGGCGGCTACCTTCATGCAGTTGAAGGTCCCTTTCAGGTTGACGTCCATCACCGCGTCCCAGTCGGTTTCTTTCATGCGCACCAGCAGGCCGTCGCGGGTGATGCCGGCGTTGTTTACCAGCACGTCGATCCTTCCGGCTTCCTTCAAGACCGTACCCAGGTAGTCGGATACGGCGCTTTCCGAGGCGACGTCCACTTGGTGGTAGCACGCCTTGCCACCGCCGGCTGAAATCTCCCTGGCCGTAGCCAGGGCTGCGTCAAGATTGCTGTTGTAGTTGAAATAAACGGTGGTCCCCGGTGCGCTCAGGGCGGCGCAGATGGCCCGGCCGATGCCTCGTGATCCCCCGGTTACCACGACGATTCGATCGCCCGATTCGGTCATGATGCCCTCTCAAAAATCCGGTCGGCGATGCGGTCCATGTCGTCGATCAACCCCCGGTAGCTGCCCTCCAAATCGGCCAGGTTTAACGACGGCAGGAACTGCTCCGCCGTTTCAGCATCGACGACCTGGCTGCCCATGACGATCAATCTGGTTTTTTCGGCCACCAGGCGGGCGCAGGTGTTGGCAAAGACCCTAGCCGCGGCCAGGTTGATCTCGTCCGCCGCGTTCACGGCCAGGTGGGCCATGCTTTCCCCCACCTCCACGTGGGTCATCATGTCGGCCAGGGCGAACATGACTTGCTGGTGGCGGGTGAGGCGGTTGTCGTGGGCAAAATCGATGGTGCGGTTCAACGCCCGCGCACAGGCGGCCAAGGTCCGGCAGCCGGCCCGATCACAGTCCTCGTGGAGCCCATCCAGCCCCTTGGCCATCTCTTCGTAGAAGGCGCCTTTGGTCTTGCGGGCCTTTTTCCAACGAAACGTGGATACGATGTTCTGCTGGATTTCACTGGTGCCTTCGTAGATACAGGTGATTTTTACATCTCTTTTGATCTTTTCTACGCCGAATTCGCTGATGTAGCCATAGCCGCCCAGGGCCTGCATGGCATCGTCCGCCGCCCGGTTGGCGGCTTCGGAGGTGAAGAGCTTGGCAATGGATCCCTCCACCTGAAAATCCTCGTCTTCGCTGTCTATTCGGCGGGCAATGGCTTCGATGTGGGCGGCGGCCGCCTTCAGGTTGACCCAGTGGGGGACGATCAGTTTGTTGGTGTAGCCTTTTTTGGCGGAAAGGGGGCCGCCGAACTGGATTCGTTCATGGGCATAGGGAATGACGATTCCCTCCAGGGCGGCCTCTCCGGCCCCCAGGGCCATCGCCGCCACCATGAGCCGGGTGTAGCCGAACACCTGGTTGGCTTGCTTGAGGCCTTTACCGGGGGCGTCGCCGATCATGTTTTCCACGGGGACATAGACATCGGTAAAGGTCAGGGGCGAGGTGTTGGAGGCCCGGATGCCGTGCTTCTCCTCGCCCTTGTGTTGCTCGAAGCCTTGGGTGCCCTTTTCGACCACGAAAAAGGTAGGGCCTTCGGGGGTCTGCGCCAGGACGGTCACGAAATCGGCGTACCCGCCGGTGGAGATGAACTGTTTGGAACCGTTGATCCGGTAGCCGGTGAGCGTGCCGGAACCGTCCATGACCGGCTCGGCCTTGGTCTTGAGGGATGCCAGGTTGCTCCCGGCCTCCGCTTCTGTCACCGCGTAGGCCACCAGGCTGTGGCCTTCGGCAACGGCGCCCAGCCAACGCTCCTTCTGGGCCTCGGTGCCGCCGACAATGATCGGGTCCGAGCCCAGCTGGATGGCAAAAAAGGCGGTTCCCACACCTAGGCAGATTTTGCTCATCTCCCGGGTGACGGCGCAGCAGTCCATGGCGCCGCCGCCCATACCGCCGTAGGCTTCGGGGATGAACAGCAGCTGCAGACCGATCTCCGGGCTCAGCATCTCCCGCACGGCGGCTTCGGGGAAGACTTCGTCACGGTCCCATTCCAGGACGGCTTTTTTTGTGAGCAGGCGCTTGGACAGCTGGCGGACGGTGTCGACCACCATCTGCCGGGTCTCTTCGTCCAGTCCACCCTGCGGGCGATGGGCTCCGGTGTCGGTCATGATCGGCTTATCCTTTTGGGGAATCAGTCTTCGTCCTTGACGATTACGTTTTTGCCCTTGTACTCACCGCATTCGGGGCAGGCATGGTGGGGAAGTTTGGCCTCGCCGCATCCCGGGCAGACGCCCACCGCAGGGGCGTCGATTTTGTCGTGGGCGCGTCGCTTATCCCGTTTTGACTTAGATGTCTTGTGCTTCGGTACAGCCATTAGTAATCTCCTAACATATTAAAATATTTATAACTATTCCAGAATCAGCTGTGTTTTTAGTTGGTTGCGCCTGTAGTAATTAAAAAGCCGGCGAATGTCAAGGCTTTTCCCAAAAATCTTTCCCCCTGTACCCTTGTTCCCCTTCTATGGATGTGATAATGAGGGGCCTGCGACCGGTTAAGACCGGGTATTTTCGATTTTATTAATATTTATTACAGATGGTTAAAGTTTTTGTGGAAATATCGGTCGGCCACGGAAAAATTGGTGGTTGACTTCCGGATTGAGGCCCCACGGCTGCCGGCGAGCAGGCAAACGGCGCAACGCGTCGTGACTGGTGAATAACTTATTTTTTTACTAGATGTGTCATTGTCATCCCTTCATCAACGACTCATATAAGGTAGGTCAATCATGGAAACCATCGTTACCCGATTTCCCCCGAGCCCTACGGGTTACCTGCATGTGGGCGGTGCCCGTACGGCTTTGTTCAACTGGTTGTACGCCCGTCAGAATAATGGAAAATTTGTCTTGCGCATCGAAGATACCGATACGGTGCGTTCCACCCAGGCGTCTGTGGATGCCATTTTCGAGGCCATGCGCTGGCTGGAGCTGGACTGGGACGAAGGTCCCTATTTTCAAACCCAGCGGTTCGACCTATACCGGGAATACCTCCAGAAATTGCTGGATTCGGGAGATGCCTACTACTGCACCTGCACCCAGCAGGAGGTGGAGGCCATGCGCCAGAAGGCCATGGCCGAAGGCAGCAAGCCCAAATACGACGGCCGGTGCCGGGAACGCGGCCTGCCCAAATCGGACAATGCCGTGATTCGTTTCAAGTCTCCCCTTGTCGGTACCACGGTGGTGGAAGACGTGATCAAGGGCAACATCGTTTTTCAAAACACCGAGCAGGACGATTTTGTGGTCTGCCGCAGCGATGGAGCGCCCACGTACAATTTCGTGGTCGTGGTGGACGACATTACCATGGGCATCAACACGGTGATCCGCGGTGACGACCACGTCATGAACACACCCAAGCAGATTCTGCTGTACCGGGCGCTTCAATCTCCCCTGCCTGTGTTCGGCCATGTGCCTATGGTACTTGGAAAAGATAAGACGCGCCTGAGCAAACGTCACGGGGCCATGTCGGTGACCGCCTACCGGGACATGGGCTACCTGCCGGATGCCTTCATCAACTACCTGGCCCGGCTGGGGTGGTCCCACGGCGATCAGGAGTTCTTCACCCGTCAGGAGCTGGTGGAAAAGTTCAGCTTGAAGAACATCGGTAAGTCGGCCGGCGTGTTCGACACGGACAAGCTCACCGCCCTGAATGCCGACCACATTCGGGCCGCGTCGGTCAGGCAGCTCGCCCCCCGGGTGCTGCCTTTTTTAAGGGGCAAAGGTCACGATGCCGCCGATGACGACTATCTGGCGGGTGTGATCGGCACCCTGCATACCCGCAGCAAGACCCTGGTGGAGATGGCCGACGGCGCTCATTTCTACTATCGTGAAGATGTGCGGCCTTACGACGGCAAGGCGGCTAAAAAGTTCCTCAAGCCGGAGACGGCGCGGGTGCTCACCCTGCTCGCCGAACAGTTCGAGAAACTGGCCGACCTGGCGGAAAAGACCCAGGAGGGCGCCTTCAAACGCGTGATGGATCAAACCGGCCTGGGTTTCGGCAAAATCGCCCAGCCGGTGCGGGTCGCCCTTACCGGCACGACCGTGAGCCCGGGCATCTTTGAATTGATCGAAGTGCTGGGCAAGGCTAGGGTGCTGAACCGTCTTAAGGCGGCGGTTGATTTTATTGAATCGGCGGGAAGTTGATTGCAGCGCAGATAAAATCCAAATAACAAGATCCAAATTCCAAAAAAAATCCAAACTTAATAATCGAAATCCCAAACAAGGGTGATCGTCCATGGTCGTTTATCCTTTTGAGATTTGGGTATTGGAATTTATTTGAGATTTGTTATTTGGATTTTGGGATTTTGGCTCCCCGATATCAAAATGCTTTGCGACGTGCGCTTGACGTACGAATTGGAGCCAACAAGCTGTATACATTAAGTCTTGACTCCCCAGCCGCTTTTGTGTAAACGGGCACCATCCCGATGCTGGGGGATCGTCTAATGGTAGGACAGCGGACTCTGACTCCGTCAATCAAGGTTCGAATCCTTGTCCCTCAGCCAAATGAAATCAAGGGCTTACGGCTAATGCGGTAAGCCCTTTTTTTGGTCTACGCATGCCCGCATCGATGTGGTATTCTGCGACCATCCAACGCCTCGGGCGAAACGATCCGTGATGGTGTGCCGCTTGACGCCATCGCCCCCATCCTGACGCCATCTGCCGACAACCG
>NZ_JBFELV010000004.1:0-39140 GCF_041551955.1 Desulfosarcina sp. | reverse complement strand
TGCGGCCACGGAGACCGACCTGCGTCTGTTGGCGCGGCTGGCCGACACCCCGGTGGTGGAACAGCGCAAGCTCTACATGAGCAGCCTTCGGGTGCATGCGAACGACCAGCGGCGATTCACCCTGACAGGGCCGATGGTCGGGGCCCCCTATGCCGCTATGATCGTTGAAGCGTTGGGTGTCTGGGGGGTTGAATCGATCCTCTTTTTCGGCTGGTGTGGTGCAGTATCCCGTCACGTAAAGGCCGGCGACATCATCGTACCGGACAGTGCCATGGTCGACGAAGGCACGTCCGGACACTACCGCGACCCCTCATGCCGGGTGGCCCTGCCCGCACGACCCTTGGTGCATCAGGTCCGGTCGGCCCTGCAGCACCAGGGGGCCAGATTTCACGACGGTGCCGTTTGGACCACCGATGCCATCTTCCGTGAAACGGTTGAGAAGGTGAAACACTACCAGTCCGAAGGTGCCCTGGCCGTCGACATGGAGCTGTCGGCCATTTTCACGGTTGCCGGGTTTCGCGAGATAGCGGCCGCGGGCATCCTGGTGGTTTCCGATGAACTCTCCGACTATCAGTGGCGTCCGGGTTTCAACGCCCCGGCATTTAAAATCGCCCGTGAGACAGCCTGTCGGGCGTTGTTGCGTGTTGCCCATGAACACAGAACCCTAAACGCCAACCGAAACCCATGAACCCAGATACCGTAGACGAACTGGTCGATCTACTGAAGGTTTACAACAAGGCCTATCGCCAAGGCGCCCCCCTTGTCAGTGACGCCGAATACGACACGCTGGTGGAGCAGCTGCGCGAGCGCGCGCCGGAGCACCCGTTTTTACAGGCCGTGGAACCGGAGCAGTTTACCGGCCGGCGGCAGGTCCGCCATCCCACTCCCATGCTCTCCATCGAAAAGGCTTACACCACAGAGCAATTGCAACGCTTCGTGGCCCGGGTGCAAAAGGAAGCCGACGCGCTTGGAATGGATTCGGTGGCCTTCAGACTGACGCCCAAACTGGATGGTCTGGCCGGCCGGGATGACGGCAGCGTGTTCGTCACCCGGGGTAACGGAGAAGTCGGTTACGAAATCTCCAGCGCCCTTGCCAAAGGCGTTGTACCCATCGGCGGCCGCGGCCAGGGGGTGGGAGAAATTGTAGTCGTCAAATCCTATTTTGACCAACACATGGCCGACTTTTTCGAACACCCGCGCAACATGGTGGTGGGCATCATCTCCTCGGACACGCTCAACGAAAACGCGACAACCGCATTGAACGACGGCGTGGTCCACTTCGTCCCTTACCGTCAGACCGCATCGGTCATTGTCGATGGACGCCGGCTGGTGCAGGACACCCGGCAGCTGGTCCGGGATCTGCTGCGACATGTGGACTATCCAACAGACGGTGCGGTGGCCGAGGTGACGGATGACCGGCTAAAGGAACGGATGGGCGCCACGGCCCACCACTACCGCTGGCAGATCGCCATCAAGACCAAGGGCGAGACCGCCCAGACGACGGTAACCGGCATCCAGTGGCAGGTGGGGCGCACCGGCAAGGTCACGCCGGTGCTGGAGGTGGCGCCGGTATCGCTGTCGGGTGCAACCATCCGCCGGGTGACCGCCCACCACGCCGGCAATATCCGCAATTCAGGCATCGGCATCGGCACCCGCATCGAGGTCATTCGCAGCGGCGAAGTCATCCCCAAGCTGGAAGCGGTTCTGGAGGTCAAAGGAGCCGTCGGGCGGCCAGATGCATGCCCCGCCTGCGGGGGCCCGCTGGTTTGGCAGAACGATTTTCTCATGTGCACCAACAACGCCTGTCGGGCCCAGATCGAGCAACGCATCAGCCACTGGTTCCGGATTCTGGGCAATGCCGATTGGTTGGGCATCAAGACCATCAGCAAGCTCGTCGAAAACGGCCACGACAGTCTGGAAGCGATCTACCGGCTCTCTGAAGCCGATTTCACATCCATGGGGTTCGGACCGGTGCAATCCAAGAATCTGGCCGAAGCCATCACCGTCAGCCGCGCCACCCCGGTCGAGGACTGGCGGTTCCTGGCCGCTTTCGGCATCGCCGATCTGGGCACCGGTGACAGCCGCAAACTGCTGGCCCATGTGCGCCTGGAGGACGTTGTGACGCTGGACCCCGAAGCGATCGCCCAAATCAAAGGGTTTGGTGAAAAGACCAGCCAGAGCATCGTCACCAGCATCGGCGCCATGGAGGGAACCATCCGGCACATGCTCGACCTGGGCTTCAATCTGAGACGCACGCCCCTTGCATCGGATCAAGCGGCCGTCGACAGTCCCGTCGCAGGCAAGGGAATCGTGTTTACCGGAAAAATGATTCACGGCACCCGGGATGCGATGCAGGCAGAAGCCAGGGCGCTGGGGGCCGCCGTGCAAACAGCTGTCAGCGGGAAGACCGACTATCTGGTCTGTGGTGAAAACGTCGGTGCTGCGAAAATCGAAAAGGCCAGCCGGCTGGGGGTGACAGTCCTCACCGAAAGCCAGTACATGGCCATGGTCACCGGCAAGTGAACCGCGCAAGGAGAAGATGGCCGCCATGACCCGCCAGCGCCGACCATCCGCCATCATCCTTGCCGCCGGCCGCTCCCGGCGGATGCGGCGGTTCAAGCCATTGTTGACGTTGGGCGGGCAAACGGTGCTGGAACGCGTCATATCCCTCTACCGCAGCGCCGGCGTGGCGGACATCCGGGTGGTAACCGGCTTCCGTTCACAATCCATTCGATCGACGATGACCGGCTTTCCGGTGGCCGAGGTCCACAACGCGGCACATGATACAGGCATGTTCGCTTCGGTGTTGGCCGGCATCGACACATTTGACTCGGACGTCCCCTCCTTTTTCGTTCATCCAGTGGATATTCCGCTGGTGCGGCCGCACACCCTGACCATGTTAATGGGTGCTCTCGATCGGCGCCCGGCACCCGTGGCCTATCCGGTGTTCGATGATATACGGGGACACCCGCCCCTGATCGACGGCGCGCTGAAAGATACCATCTTGTCCCATGGCGGTGGCGGCGGGCTCAGCGCCCTGCTTCGTCGTTTCAATGCAACAGCGCTGGACGTCCAGGTGGCCGATGAAGGTGTGCTGCTGGACATGGATACACCCGATGACTTTCAGCGCCTCGAAACCCGGCTGGCGACGTCCGATATGCTCACCGAAGACGAATGTCGGGTGCTCATGGAAAAGGTCCGTAAGCTGCCCGGACCGCTGATCCACCACTGCCATCGGGTGGCGGACGTGGCCGCGGCGCTGGCCCGGGCCGTCAATGACCGTGGCGGGGTCCTTGACGTCCACCTGGTTCAATCGGCCGCCCGGGTACACGATGTGGCACGGGTGGAGAAAAACCATGCTGCCGCCGGGGCCCGCCTGCTGAAGGGCATGGGGTTTCCCGCCATGGCCGCCGTCGTCGCGAGCCACATGGATATCCGCCTGTCGCCTGATTCCCCTGTGGACGAGGCGCAAATCGTTTACCTGGCAGACAAGTTGGTGGACGGGACCACGCTGGTGAGCCTGAAGCAGCGGTTCGACGCCAAGCTTAAAAAACATGGCCACGAACCGAAGATCTCGGAGATAATTGATCAACGCCGGCGTGCGGCACTTTCGATCCAAGACAAAGTGGAACACCTGTCCGATCAGACGATACGTCAGCTGTTGAACCAGGCCGGGGTCATCGACAGGCGGCAAGCATGAGCAATAGCCTGAAAACCTGGCTGATGTCCGGTCGTGAAAAAAAGATTATGCTGCTTCGCCACGGTGAACTCCTGAGGGAAACCGAGGAAAGGCGATTCATTGGACAGACGGATCTTCCACTGAGTCACATGGGGCGCCGCCAGGCGAAATACTGGTGCAAATGCCTCTCCGACGTGCCCATCGCGCACATCATTTCCAGCGATCTATCCCGCTGCATGGAATCCGCCCGCATCCTTTGCGCCGCCCGTCCCATCATCGTCAAACCGCTGGCCAGGTTGAGGGAAATCAACCTGGGCGGCTGGGACGGAATGACATTCCGACGGGTCAGGGAACGTTGGCCGGATGCCTTTGGACAACGCGGGACGGAGATGGCCCGGTTCCGGCCGCCCGGGGGGGAAAGCTTCCTGGACCTTCAGCAACGGGTGGTCCCGGCCTTTGAACAGGCGGTCGATCAAGCCGCCGGGAACCTGTTGATGGTAGCTCATGCCGGCGTCAACCGGATGATTCTCTGCCACCTGTTGGGCATGCCGCCGGAGAATCTCTTTCGAATCGCTCAGGGCTGCGGCGCCATGAATCTGATTGATCGGCAGACCGGCGGATTTCGGATTCAGGCCATAAACCTGCTTCCGCCTTTTTAAATGAGGACCGATGAAATCCTTCAAGCTGATCCAGCCTTACCTGATCGCCAACCGATACAGCATCCTGTTCGGCCTGCTGTGCCTGATCGTGGTGGATTTGCTCCAACTGTTTATCCCCCGCGTGATCAAACGGGTGGTCGACGACCTGACCCTTCTGGAGGTGGATCACAGTGGCCTGTTGAATGCTGCCGTAACCATCCTGGCCCTGGGGTTGTGCATCGGCTTTTTCCGGTTTTTCTGGCGACGCTGCCTCCTGGGCACCGCGCGAAAAACTGAAGAAGCCCTGCGCAACCGACTTTTTTTCCACATCCAGACCCTGTCACCATCCTACTTCGACCGGATGCGCACCGGTGACATCATGGCCCACGCCACCAACGACATCCAGCAGGTGCGCATGGCATCCGGAATGGGGTTGGTCGCCTTGAATGATGCCCTCTTTTTAGGATCGGCCGCCATTGGGTTCATGATTTACATCAACCTTGAACTGACCCTTTACGTACTGATTCCCATGCCCCTGATCGTGTTGGGCACCCGCTTTTTCAGCCGGCGGATGCACCGCCGCTACAAGCGGGTACAGGGCGCCTTCAGTGATCTCACAGAAGCCGTCCGGGAGCGCTTCGCCGGTATTCGCGTCGTCATGGCCTATAACGCCCAAGCAGCCGAGACCGCAGAGATCACCCGGATCTCCAACGCCTATGTGCGCGAGAATATCGATCTGGTGAAAGTCACCGGCGCGTTTTTCCCGCTGATGATGCTGCTCACCAACCTGAGCCTGGCCATCGTCCTGTTTCAGGGCGGCCGCCAGACTATTTTCGCCAGGATCACCCCCGGCGATTTTGTGGCTTTCATCAGTTATCTGGGTTTGCTCACCTGGCCCATGATGGCGCTAGGTTGGGTAACCAATCTCATCCAGCGCGGCCGGGCCTCCCTGGACCGGCTGGACGGCATCTTCAGCACCCGACCGGAACTTGCCGAAGCGCAGGACGCCATTTCCGTCTCCGGGTTTGAACGGAAGCTGTTGTTCAAGGATGTCAGCTTTGCTTATGACCCGATTCGCGGCAATGTTCTCGACCGGGTTCATATACAGCTGGAAAAAGGCCAGACGCTGGGGGTCGTGGGACCACCGGGGTCAGGTAAAACCACGATGATGCATTTATTGATGCGCCTTTACGAGGTGGGTTCAGGCAGCATCTACCTGGATGAAACAGACATCCGCCAGTTGAAGATCGGGGCCCTGCGATCGCTGGTGTCCATTTCTCCCCAGGAACCCTTTCTGTTTGCCGGCACCGTCAGGGAGAATATCACCTTCGGCGGAAAAGGAATAACGGACGCAGACCTGCAACGGGCGACGCACCTGGCAGCCTTGGACGACACCATTGCAGAGTTGCCCCACGGATTCGACACGGTGGTCGGGGAAAAGGGGGTGATTCTATCAGGTGGGCAGAAACAGCGCGTGGCTCTGGCCCGGGCCCTGCTCAACGACGCACCCATCCTGGTTCTCGACGACCCGGTGAGCCAGGTTGACACACGCACTGCCGCCCGCATCGTCGACACGCTGCGGGGCATGGCAGGAGACAAAACCCTGATCATCATCTCCCACCGGCTGTCGGCGGTGCGCCACGCGAATCAGATCGTGGTGATGGAAAATGGGCGGATCGCCGCCGCCGGCAACCATGCGCAACTGATCGCCGCCAATGGGTATTATGCCCGGGCTTATGGGCTTCAGGAGCTAGAAGATGCGATTTGACTACGGTTATGATGAAGAGCATCGTCTGGGAAAACCCTATGACTTGAGCCTGCTTCGCCGCATCCTTCCCTACGCGGCTTCTCATCGGACCAAGCTGGCTGTATCCGTGGCGTTGGTGGTGGCCATCACCCTGCTGGAGTTGTCCGTTCCCTATATCACCAAGGAGATCATCGACCGCCATATCGTGCCCCAGGACCGTATCGCCGGCGACACGGGCGGTGGGGAACTGTCGGGTGGACGGTGGATGTCCGTTGACCTGAAAGATCCTGTGGTTGCCGGGATCGTTGACCGGGAAAAAAAACTGTTCCAGATCCGGGGAGATCGGGCGGTAATCCGACTGACAGATTTAGACCGTCTCGACCGGACCAGCCTGAGTCGATTGCGGCACGCGGATCTGTCCGGTCTGCTGCAAATCGCCGGTCTGTTCATGGGGGTGGTGGTGGCCATTTTCATTTTCACCTTTGCCCAGAACATGATCATGGAACTTGCCGGCCACCGGATCATGCACGATCTGCGTGTTAACCTGTACCGCCACATCCAGGACATGCCCCTGCGCTTTTTCACCCGCAATCCCGTAGCCCGGCTGGTGACCCGGGTGACCAATGACATCCAGAACATGCATGACCTGTTCACCTCCTTTATCTCAATGGTGTTCAAGGACTTGTTTTTGCTGGCAGGCATTGCCATCGTGCTGCTTGCCATGGATTGGCGTCTGGCATTGCTGACCTTTACGGTATTGCCGCTGGTGGCGGCAACGGCATTCGGATTTTCCAGGAAGGTTCGCGACGTGTTCCGGGAGTTGCGCATCAAGGTGGCCCAAATCAACACCCGTTTCTCCGAAACCATCGCCGGCATCAAGGTGATCCAAACGTTTCGCCGTGAGCAGGAAAACTTCGATACGTTTGCCCAACTGAACCACGATAACTATCTAGCGGGCATGCGCCAGATAAACATCTTTGCCGTGTTCATGCCCATCATCGAAATGCTGGGCGTCACCGCCATCGCCATCGTGATCTTTTTCGGGGGCGCCCATGTGCTGGACCAGACGGTGAGCATAGGGGTACTGACCGCATTTATCGCCTACATGAAGATGTTCTTTCGCCCCATCCGAGACTTGGCGGAAAAGTACAACATCATGCAAAACGCCATGGCTTCCGCCGAACGGATTTTTCTGCTCCTGGACACGCGGACCGACACCGTGTCGGAGAGACGCACGATTGAACCCTCTCCGCGGCAAGCCACGGGGAATGCGAGCGCTATCGCGGTTCAAATCCCCGGGCCGCTGGAACAAATCCGTTTCGCATCCGTATCCCTGGCCTACAACGCAGGCGAACCCGTCCTCAAAGCGATCGATCTGACGATCGATGCCGGGGAGACGATTGCCATTGTCGGGGCCACCGGATCCGGCAAGACCTCGTTGGTCAATCTGCTGGTGCGCTTTTACGAACCCACATCAGGCTCCATATACTTCAACGGCATTGACTGCAGACAGATTCAGCCGGCAGTGCTGAGAAGACGGATCGCTCTGGTGATGCAGGACCCGTTCCTGTTCACCGGCACCTTGCGGGCGAATATTTTCTTTGCTGCCAACGAGATTGCCCCTCAGCAGCAGGCAACTATCCTTGACGCCTCCCGGTGCATGGACCTGGTCGCCCACTTCCCGGACGGGCTGGATACCCGCATCTCGGAGGGAGGCGCCTCCCTGTCCAGCGGCGAGCGCCAGTTGATCTCGGTAGCCCGCGCTTTCTCAGCGGATCCGGAAATGATCATCTTCGATGAAGCCACCTCCTATGTGGACTCCCAGACGGAAGTCCACTTGCAGGATGCCATCGCCAACCTGATGCGGGGTCGCACCTGCGTGGTGGTGGCCCACCGTCTCACCACCGCCCGAACGGCTGACCGGATTGTGGTGCTCAACAATGGCGTGATGGTGGAGACCGGCGATCATGACTCGCTGATGGCCGGGCAAGGGTTTTATTACCGGCTCTATCATCTTCAGAGCAACGCATCGTAAGGGGTGGCCGACGGCTTCAAAACCGAATTTTACGGATACGTAAACAACTGTAATTTAAATATGTTTTTCTCTTCTTCAACCTGAGCTTCAGCAACCATATAAGTCTTGCCAAAAATGCATAAGCATGTTAGATTGAGCGCGTTTTTCTGGTTCCCGGAAAAATGTCGATCATTCTAATCTGACATCAATTCGTTTTGGTATTTCATGTGACCCAACGGTGCACCGGCACCTGGTGATGGGCCATCAGGGCCCCCCATTGTTAATCATTAACTAAAGGAGGATTGGATAGATGGCTTACGATGCGGTTAATATGGCGGACTGGCAGATTTCAGAAGCAGCAGAAGAAAATATGCCGACGCCGGAACAATGGCAGGAGAAGCTGGGGCTCCAGAAGGATGAAATGCTTCCCATGGGGCGTCTGGCCAAAATTGATTTCCTGAAAGTGATCGATCGGCTGAAAGACAAGCCCGACGGCAAGTACATCGAAGTCACCGCCATCACCCCGACTCCGCTGGGCGAAGGCAAAAGCACCACTTCTTGCGGTCTCATGGAAGGCCTGGGCAAACGTGGTGTTAATGTGGGCGGCGCCCTGCGTCAACCCTCGGGCGGACCCACCATGAACGTCAAGGGAACGGCTGCCGGCGGCGGCAACTCACTGCTGATCCCCATGACCGAGTTTTCCTTGGGCCTCACCGGCGACATCAACGACATTATGAATGCCCACAACCTGGCCATGGTGGCCATGACCGCCCGCATGCAGCATGAGCGCAACTACAACGACGAGCAGTTGGCCCGCCTCACCGGCATGCGCCGCCTGGACATCGACCCCACCCGCGTGGAAATGGGTTGGATCATCGATTTCTGCGCTCAGGCCCTGCGCAACATCGTCATCGGCCTCGGCGGCCGCACCGACGGTTTCACCATGCAGAGCAAGTTCGGCATCGCTGTGGGTTCCGAGCTGATGGCCATCCTGGCCGTTGCCACCGACCTGGGCGACCTGAAAGAACGCATCAACAATATTACGGTTGCCTTCGACAAGAGCGGCAAACCGGTCACCTGCCGCGACCTGGAAGTGGGCAACGCCATGGCGGCCTTCATGCGCAATACCGTCAACCCGACGCTGATGTGCACCGCCGAGTACAACCCCTGCTTCGTGCACGCCGGGCCCTTTGCCAACATCGCCGTGGGCCAGAGCTCCATCATCGCCGACCGGGTAGGCTTGAAGTGTTTTGACTACCATGTCACCGAGTCCGGATTCGCCGCCGACATCGGTTTCGAGAAGTTCTGGAACGTGAAATGCCGCTTCTCCGGCCTCAAGCCCCACGTCTCGGTGCTAACCTCTACCATCCGCGCCCTGAAGATGCACGGCGGCGGACCCAAAGTCGTTGCCGGCAAAGCCATGGACGAAGCCTACACCAAAGAGAACCTTGAATTGGTGGAAAAGGGCTGTGAAAACATGGTCCACATGATCGGGGTCATCCGCAAGGCCGGCATCAACCCGGTGGTCTGCGTCAACCGCTTCTATACGGACACCGACGCCGAAGTGGCCATCGTCAAAAAGGCGGCCGAAGCCGCCGGCGCCCGCTGCGCCGAGTCCAAGCACTGGGAAAAAGGTGGCGACGGCGCCCTGGAATTCGCCGATGCGGTCATTGATGCCTGCAACGAAAAGAACGACTTCAAGTTCCTCTACCCGCTTGAGATGAAGCTGCGCGACCGCGTGGCAACTATCGCCAAGGAAGTCTACGGTGCCGATGGCGTGGATTGGTCACCGGAAGCCAACGCCAAGGCCGAAATGCTGGAAAACGATTCCAAGTACGCCGACTTTGCCACCATGATGGTCAAGTCCCACCTCTCTCTGAGCCACGACCCGGTCAAAAAGGGAGTTCCCAAGGGCTGGCGGCTGCCCATCCGCGACGTGCTGATCTACTCCGGTGCCAAGTTCCTCTGCCCCTGCGCAGGCACCATCAGCCTGATGCCGGGAACCAGTTCCAACCCGGCTTTCCGCCGTATCGACGTCGACCCGGCAACAGGAAAGGTAACCGGTCTGTTCTAGATCGATTCAACCCGTTCAACCCACATCGGCCCGGGCGTTTCGCCCGGGCTTTTTTTGTCGTAAATCATTGACAAAAATCGGAAAACAGCCATACAATGGGGGCTACTAAAAACCGCTGCACCCCCGGGGAACCGATGGAAAAAATCAGCGACGACACCATACGCCAGACGATCGCGTCCACGCTCATCGAAACCTTTGACACCATGATGTCCATGGAATTGGAAGCGGTCGAGGACAGTGCAACCACCGGTCTCGATGACGGCCGGATGGTGGGAACGATCCATTTCGGCGGCGAAGTAGCCGGCGTGATGCGTCTTCATCTCTCCGAGGCGTTCGCCCGGACGGTGGCTTCCGCCATGCTGGCCATAAAGGCCGATGAAATCAAGAGTGACGAGGAGATCAAGGATGTGATCGGCGAACTGGCCACCATCCTGGCCGAAAATCTCGGTACGGAATTCCGCGATGCCGGACTCACCTGCGTCACATCGACGCCATCCATCACATCGGGAAGTGATTTCAAGATCGATCCGGCAGATATCGCCCCACCGGCGACGTTCACCTTCCGGCAAGCAGATGAATTGTTACAGGTAGAATTATGCACCAAGGAGGAAATCGGCGCCAAAGCGGTTACGACGAGTGATCTGTCCGACGAGGTCGTCCTGGAGCGGATCGCCAGTGTGGACATCCAGACGGCCCTCGTCAACTCAGTCATCGACGTCTTCGACACCATGCTGGATATGGAGGTGGAAGCCATTGGGCAGACTCCCGAGTCCTTTGTTGAAGGGATGCGAACCGCAGGGACGGTCAACTTCACCGGTGAAGTGGACGGTGTGCTCAACGTCCAGGTCAATGACGATTTTGGCAAGGAGATGACAGCGGCCATGCTGGGCGTGGACGTCGATAAGGTCGAGAGCAAAGAAGAAGTCTACGATGCCATCCGTGAAGTGAGCAACATCATCGGCGGCAACCTCAAATCCAATTTTGCGGATGCGGGGCTTTCCTGCGTCTTGTTCACCCCCTCCATCACCAACGGACGGGACTTCAAAGTGAGTCCCTCTAGCTTGATCACACCCGCCCGATTTCTCTTTTCTCATAAGGGTAGCGTCATCGTCGTTGAGGCCGGCGTCAAGCGCGAAAAAGCCGCTGCCATTGAAGGATCGGATGAGGCCGCAGAAAAAAGCGCACCGGCGCAAGACGATACACTGGTTGAACCGGCCGTCACTGACAGCGAAATCGATCAATTCAAGAATCTCGGCCTGGTCATGGATATTCCCCTGCAGGTGACCGTGGAACTGGGACGCTCACGAAAACGGATCAACGATGTCCTTAAAATGGGGCCGGGCTCGGTGGTCGAACTGGAGCAGATGGAAGGAGAACCGGTTCACATTCTGATCAACCAGACCCTGATCGCCAAAGGTTTCGTGGTGGTCGAAAAAGAGAAATACGGCATTCGTATCAGCGAAATTGTCAGTCGCAAGGAGCGGATGAAAAGCATGCGCTGAATGAACCAACACCGAACGACTGTTTTCTTGACAGATGGTTTTAAACGTGGTTTTGACAGGTTTCACCGCCCCAACACTCAGATTCCGGCATGATGCCCTGTCTTGCATGATGCCACCGCAACAGAAAAGGAGAGATTAATGAAAATCCTGGTCGGTTTCGACGGGTCCAATTCCGCCAAGGATGCCTTGGCGCTGGCGAAAAAACACGCCGCCGCATTCGATGCGACGGTGGTCATCGTATCATCGCTGACCGGTGGAAGCGTCACTCACGCCGTTGAAGTTGAACATGCCACCGAAAACCTGGAAGTGGCCAAAAAAATGTTTGATGAGGACGGCATCCCATGTGAGACCAAACTTCTCGTACGCGGCATGACCCCGGGAGAAGATATTGTCGACTACGCCAAGGAAAAGGCGATCGATGAAATCATCATCGGCATCAAACGCCGCTCCAAGGTCGGCAAGCTGCTCTTCGGATCCAACGCACAGTATATCATCATAAAGGCCCCCTGCCCCGTCGTCACCGTAAAATAGCCGGGATCGGGGCGGAGCCCCCCTCCGTCCCGGTCCAATGGTCGATACGCAATTCTATTCAAAAGGACACCTCGTGATCATCGCCGGTCTCACCGGAGGTATTGCCAGCGGCAAATCGACGATTTCCAGATTTCTTTCCGCTGCCGGCGCCCGGGTCGTCGACGCCGACAAAATCGCCAGGGAGGTCGTCGAACCGGGCACGCCTGGCTACGATGCGATACTGGCCTTTTTTGGCCGCACCATTATTCTTCCCGACGGGAACATCGATCGCAAGCGGTTGGGTGAAATTATCTTCAATGACCCGGACAAAAAGGCCCGCCTGGATGCCATCGTTCACCCGCTGGTCGTTGAACGGTCAGCGGAAATGATCGCCCAAATCACCGCTGAGACGCCCAATGCAGTGGTGATCATGGACGTCCCCCTGCTCATTGAGGCGGGTATGGCAAGGGACCTCGAAGAGGTGATCGTCGTTTATGTGCCCGAAACCCTTCAATTGGAGCGGCTCATGAATCGGGATGGGATCGATGAACCGGCAGCCATGGCACGGATCCGGTCACAGATGCCCATCGAGGAGAAACGCAAACGAGCCACGCTCGTCATCGATAACAGCGGAACCCCGGATGATAGCCGGAGAGCGGCGCTGGCGGTTTTTCAACATTTGAAACAACGGTCTATCAAGGCTGCGGAATGAAACCGTTTAGCCGTCGGAGCTCCTATCTCGAATCGAACGGCAGGAATGGTTTTGCGCCGTGCCCCCAGGGTCCGGTTGAAACATCGGTTTTCGTTTGACACGTTTTCTGCGCTGCCTTATATTAAGCGCCGTTTGAAGACCGGATTCAGTTTGATGCCTAACACGACCCCGCCTGAGGCGAGACGACGCGTTTGAAACCGCCCGATGGTCGTTTCCACCTTGCCATGTTAATGAATTATCGTGCCGGCATATTGGAGGCCATGCCCAAGGAATGGGCAGCAAATTGGTCATATCGGCACGTACGCGGGTCAACCCGGAGGCAGTCAGGCATCCATGCGACAAGAATTGAAGCGCCGGAAACGGCTTTGTGAGCAGCATCTGCACACGTTGAATGAGATTTTCCGCGCCCTGGGGGAAAAAGATCGCTATACCCAGGCACACGGCTACCGGGTCTCCCTGTATGCCATGCGTCTTGCCCGGCGGCTGGGATGTTCCCCTGATGAGGTCCGGAACGTGGGTATCGGCGGCTTGTTTCATGACGTGGGCAAACTGGCCCTGAGCGATCGAATATTTACCAACCGTGAATCCCACCTTCCCAGTGATCTTCAACAAGAGGTACGCTGCCACCCGTTGATTGGCGCTGCCCTGCTCAAGGATATCGATTTTCTGAAACCGGCGGTGGATTTTGTGCTGTTTCACCACGAGCAGGAGGACGGGAACGGCTATCCCTTTGGCCTCAGAGCCGGGGAAATTCCGCCAGGCGCCAAAATTGTCAGTATTGCGGACTGCTTTGATGCGGTTACCACGGACCGCCCCTATCAGAAGGGGCAGTCGGCGGCCACGGCATATGAGATCCTTCGCAAAGGCTGCCGCCGTTTTTTCTGTGAAGAGTACGTAGAGACGTTCATTGAAGAGATCGAAGAGAACGGGATCATTCAGGACCCCGGCCTCGACCCGCTGCGTGCCCGTCGATTGGTTCGTTCGGCCGCCGGATGCAACGCCAGGTAATACAAGACGCAGGATACTCATGATGTTTGAGCCAATCGTTAGCAGGCCGGATTCGGCCTGTTTTTTTTGGCCAACCGAATAAAGACGAACTGCAAATGGATCGACATTTCTTAGCAGAAATCAGTAAACGACGAACGTTCGGCATCATTAGCCATCCGGATGCCGGCAAGACCACGTTGACGGAAAAACTGCTCCTGTTCGGTGGTGCGATCCAGATGGCCGGTGCCGTAAAGGCCAAACGGGCCGGACGCTATGCTACCAGCGACTGGATGGCTATCGAAAAAGAGCGCGGTATCTCAGTGACGACCTCGGTCATGAAATTCAACTACAGCGGCTATGAAGTCAATCTGCTGGACACACCCGGCCACCAGGATTTTTCTGAGGATACCTACCGGGTCCTCACCGCCGTGGACAGCGCGCTCATGGTCATCGACAGCGCAAAAGGCGTGGAAACGCAAACCGAAAAGCTCATGGAGGTGTGCCGTATGCGCAACACCCCCATCATGACCTTCATCAACAAACTGGACCGCGACGGGTTGTCTCCGCTGGACATCCTTTCGGATATCGAAGAAAAATTACAAATCGAATGCGCCCCCCTGTCCTGGCCCATCGGCATGGGCAAGCGATTTCGGGGGGTCTACAATCGGTATCACCGGCAGCTTCATTTGTTCAGCCCTGGCGGGCAGACCCGCCACCAGGAAGGAATTATGATCACTGATCTGGCCGACCCCCGGCTGGACGAAGTGCTGGGCAGCCAGGCAAAAGAATTGCGCGAAGATGTGGAACTGCTCGAGGGTGCCGCCAACCCCTTCGAACTGGACCAGTACCTCAAAGGCAGCCAGACGCCGGTGTTTTTCGGCAGCGCGATCAACAACTTCGGCGTGCGGGAACTGTTGGATGCCTTCGTGGAAATGGCGCCGCCGCCTCGGGCGCGGGCGACCACGACCCGCCAGGTTAAGCCCGAGGAGGACACTTTTTCCGGCTTCGCATTTAAGATTCAGGCCAACATGGACCCCGCCCATCGGGACCGTATCGCCTTTGTACGCATCTGTTCCGGCAAGTTCACCCGCGGCATGAAGGTGTATCAGACCCGCATCGGCAAGCAGGTCACTTTGTCCAACGCCACCATTTTCATGGCTCAGGATCGCGCCCATGTTGACGAGGCCTACCCCGGCGACATCATTGGCATCCACAACCACGGCACCATCAGCATCGGGGACACCTTTTACGAAAAAGAACCGCTCAGTTTCACCGGCATTCCCAATTTCGCACCCGACCACTTCCGCCGCGTCCAGCTGAAAAACCCCCTGAAAGCCAAGCAGCTGCTCAAGGGACTTACCCAGCTGGCCGAGGAGGGAGCTGTCCAGTTCTTCCGCCCGTTGACGGGAAACCACTACATCCTCGGCGCCGTCGGCATGCTTCAGTTCGACGTGACCATGGCACGGCTAAAAGCCGAGTACACGGTCGATGCCGACTATGAACCGGTGACATTTGCTGCCGCCCGGTGGGTAACCTGCGAAGACAAAAAAAAACTGGAGGCCTTTGAAAAGGAGAAGTACGCGAGCCTGGCCCATGATTCTCAGGGGAAACTGACCTACCTGGCCGCCAGCTTGTGGCGTTTGGAAAACGCCATGGAAGAGTGGCCGACGATCCGTTTCCATAAAACCCGTGAACTGGCCGCGTGATAAAGCAGTCGGATGACAGCGGTTTGACGTCGGACAACATATATCGGTAGGCCAAGATGGACGGCTTTGTAAAGATTGAAAAAGATCCCGAGGGCGGGCTATCGAATCTGGCCGCTGCCGCCGGGAATGGTGTCGGACCCGTCAATGGCGAGCAGGTATGACCTGAGGTTGGAGCGCTTTTTCTTGATGCCCAATTTCCTGCGAATGGTATAGCGGACCGCTTCGATGGTTCGGGTGGACAACCCCAGGATCTGGGCAATATCTTTGGTGGTCTTTCCCTGTTTGACCAGGTTGGCCACCTGGATTTCAGAGGGTGTGAAATTCAGGTAGTGCCTGGACATGCGCCGGGACAGGGGTGATATGATTTCGTTGAGATTGGACTCCACCAGGTTCAGATAAATCCGCTGACGCTCATCCATCCGACTGGCCTTGAGCTTTTCCAGGTATGGCAGAATCAGGCTCTTGGCGTTGGTCAGCATCTTCTCTTCCACTTCCGTGCGATCCGCTTCCCGCTTTTGAAGAAGCACCTCTAACGCTGTGTTGACCTCGGACAGGCTTTCGGTTCTCTCCTTGAGCTCCTTTTCCCTGGCCTTGAGTGCTGCAGTGGCTTCCACCTCTTTGGTAATATCCAGAACGATGCCGTTGAAAAACAAGTTGTTGTCGGTTTCGTCGGGCACCGCGACGGAAATGATGTGCAGCCAGCGCCACCCGCTGCCCGAGCGGTCGCGAATCCGAACCGTTTCATCTAGCTTGTGGGTGTCGAGCATCTTCAGTCCAGCGGCCAGCAGGCGTTCCCGGTCATCCGGGCGGAGCATATCGAGCCAGGATTGAAAGTCGGTCACCTGACTCAGGTCGACGATTTCGGTAATCGACGGGCTGATAAAAATACGCCTTGGCCGGAATGGGGTCTCTGGCCGGTGGCACAAGCGGAACAGGATGAAGTTGGAGGCGCTTTCCATGAGGGAGCGCAGGTGACGCTCGTTTTCCCTGAGCGCGGCCTCCGCCGTCACCTGTGCGTCAATATCCCGCAGCACCGTCACCCGGACCTCACGTCCGCCGATTTGGATCATCTTTCCCTGGATCATCACATGAAACCGGGTGCCGCCCTTTTTTATGGCCACGGCATGGTATGGCTTCTCGTAGCCGGAAAGCATGTTTTCCCTGACCCGGGACTGAAACTCCGGTGCGATGACGTCGGTACCGAAGATGCCGATCAACGCTTTGCGAGGGGTATCGAACATGATGGATGCCGCGCGATTGGTGTCAATGCAAATCCCTTTTCTGGAAATGAACACCGCTTCAAAGGTCGCATCGGCCAGCGCACGGTATCGCTGCCGGCTCTCTTCCAATTCGCTTTCCGTGCGGATCAGATTGCTGATGTCCTGGATCTGGACACTAAAATGGCGGGCAGTGCCCGCCCGGTCAGCGACCACGGCGAGGTTCAACAGCCCTCGGACCGCTTTTCCAGCCTTATGTCGGCATTCGAGCGTGAGCTGTTTGTGGCCTGATTTGCCGGTTAACATGTCCCGGGACAATTCGGACAGCAGGCGCCACTGGTCCGCCGCCATGATGTCTTCCAGGCATCGGTCCAGAAGTGTTTCTTCCGAATATCCAAGCAGGGTGCACAAGGCTGAATTGACCTTGATGAAACGGCCGTCGAGAAGCGTGATGGCCATTCCTGTGCCCGCCTGGTCAAAGAGGGCACGGATCAGTGCGTCCTTGTCCGGAAACGGTTCGTCCGGAAAAGGTGTCGGCGGGTCATGCCGGGGAGGTCTTTTCATTTTCCCCTGTTTCTGCAGGAATGTCGATCAGCTGATATTGAATTGGCCCGATTCGATATAAGCGACATCCTTGACATCGATGGCCTGGACGATGGCTTCATTCAGCCGTTTTTTCATCTCCGCCACCACCGGACGTCTTTTGTTGATGGCCATGGCGAAGGTCATGGTTTCCTCCATGAGTGTATCGATGGGACAGGCCTTGTGAACCATATGATGGTCCACACATTGATCGGCGGTCAACCGGATGCCGGTGTACTCCATGTACTCCACCATGTACATGGGCATGGCCTTTTTCAACAGCTCGTTCATGCCCGGTAGAAATGGGATGCCCAGGTCCACTTCGGGAAAACAGAAAAAGCCGCGGTCTGACCGCATGAAACGAAAATCAAACGCACAACACATGATGGCACCGCCGGCGAAGGCGTGGCCGGAGATGGCGGCCACGGTTACCAGAGGATAGGTGACGATGCGTTTGAACATGCGGTTAAGCAGGTAAAAGTAATCTTTGGCCAGGGCGATGTCGTTGTTTTGAATGACCGGCACCAGCCACTCAAGATCGATCCCGTTGGAGAATATCTTTTCATGGGCGGACGTCACCACCAGGGTGGTGGCATCGGTGGCACCTTCGATTTCATCCAGAACGCCCAGATAGGCTTTGATAAATTCCGGATTAAACCGGTTTTCCCCGTCATTCAGGGTAATTGTGGCAACATGCGCATCTACGTTGTACTTCACCAGTGTCATGGTCAGCTCCTGAATTTTCGTCGATGCCTGGTCGTGGATGGGGGGTCGACGATCGACAACCGCAATACCCGCCTGGCGGCGATCATGGATACATCCTGCGATCGGGTTTCAACGCGTTATAACAAGACAGCGACAGAGCTGCAAGTAAAAGAAAGCAACCGGCAGGGCCGTTGAATCAACTAAAAAAGGCGACCTTCAGCAGGTCGCCTTTCAGTTATATTGTGGTCCGGGTCGATCAGGAGCAGCAAGAGCCCTTGGTACCGCAGCTGGTACAGCCGGCACCGAAATCTATCCCGCAGTCCAGCTTGAAACCGTACTGATGGAAATCAACCTTAATCGGCTGGGCTTTTTCAAGAAATTCCGTGTTGACGATGAATTGAAAACCGTCGATGTCAAACGCCTTGTCCGTATCGGCAAGCTCATCCAGAGCCATGGCCAGGCCGGGGCCCCCTCAACCACCTTCGTTGAGGAAAATCCGGATCGGTTTGACATCCTTCCCTTTGAAATACTCGGCAATTTGCTCAACCGCCGGTTGTGTGACCTCAAGCATGATTCCCTCCTTGTGAATAATAAAATCGGCCCTAAACGAGCATGGACCGGAAACGCCTAATTGCTTTCAGGGCTGGAACTTAACCATGTCCAACCGGTTTGTCAATCCTAATTCCGACCGGCATCGACAAGGGATATGGACACACCGGTTCCATCGCTTTCCGTCCTGAATGAATTCCCATGAAATCCCGTTGGGTCGTCGACCGCAGGTCCCCTATCCCACCCGCCTGGAAAGATAACGGGCGTATGTGTCCAGATCGCTTGCCGAGAAGAGCATAAAGATCACCTTCTCCGGAACATCATGAGTGTCCAAGAAGGTTGCGCAGACGTCCACGGCAATTTTACTGGCATCGGCAATCGGGTAACCATAAACACCGCAACTGATGGCGGGAAATGCCAGGCTTCGGATCCCGTGGGCCATGGCCATCGCCAGGCTGTTGCTGTAGCATTCGGCCAGCAGGCGGCTGTCTTCGGTCCGGCCCCGGTAGACAGGCCCCACGGTGTGAATCACGTATCGGGCAGGCAATCGGTAGCCCCCGGTTAAACGGGCTTCCCCGGTGGGGCACCCGCCGATGGTTCGGCATGCTTCAAGAAGTTCGGGTCCGGCGGCCCGGTGGATGGCCCCGTCCACCCCGCCACCGCCGAGCAGCGACGAGTTTGCAGCATTGACGATGGCGTCCACAGCCAATTGCGTGATGTCTCCCCGTCGTGCTTCCAGGCGGTCTTTCAGGGTCATGGGATGGTCCTCGTTACAGATCATAAAGGGTTTCATCACGCGTGGGGGCTTGTCTGACGACTGCGGCCCCTTTACCTTTTTTATCTGGCATCACAAAGGGATCCTCTCCCTCCAACAGGTCACCCATCTCCGCCTCTACCTGCTCCGGATCCTCGCCGCGCTCCATGCGCCGCAAGGCTTCTTCCATGCCCGCACCCATTTCCATACCGGTCATGTCGGTGAGTTTTCGCATGAGATCGGCAGCCTGGCGCGGGTCATCTTCATTGATCCGGCCGGCTTCGCCGGCCAGCATCTGCATGGCTTTTTCCATCTTGGCCTCGTTAAAGGGCAAATCTTCACCCTCACCCGCCGCCTTGGCCTTTCCGGTAAAGGCGAAGGCGGACATCTGCCGATCGAGGGTGCGGGTCCTGCATCGAGGACATTGGGGTTTTTTGGAGGTGTTGATGGTTTTAGAAAAGAAATTGAAAAGCGTGTTGCAATCCGGACAGTAAAACTCATAGATCGGCATAGGTACTCCACATTTCACTTGTTATTGAATGCTGACGGATGGTTTTTGCAAAGAATGAATCAAATCTGGGCGGTCAAAATAATAGACCGCCAACCCCATGATGTCAACGGGTACGGCAGTCATGGCATATGGTTATCGCTTAAAATTAATATCAAGATATCAGTTTGTTGAAACATAGATAATAGAAATGTCCAACCGGTGGAACCGGTTGACTTGGTATCGGCCTTCTGTTATGCCAGCGTCGAACCAACACCCGATGAAAGGAAACCCGATATGGAAAGAACATTGTCAATCATCAAGCCCGACGGCGTGGCCCGGGGCGTGATCGGAGAAGTGGTCAAACGACTGGAGGCCAATGGCTTGAATATCATAGTCATGAAGATGATCCACATGACCAAGGCCCAGGCCGAAGGCTTTTACGCCGTGCATCGCGAGCGGCCCTTTTTCGACAGCCTCACCGCCTTCATGTCTTCCGGTCCGGCAGTGGTCATGATCCTCGAGGGGGAGAATGCCATTTCCCGTTATCGTGAACTCATGGGCGCCACGAATTACAAGGACGCGGCCGAAGGCACCATCCGGCGAGATTTTGCCACCGATATCGAAAAAAACGTGGTCCACGGTTCAGACGCCCCGGAAACGGCGGCGTTTGAACTCGGTTACTTTTTCAATGCCTTTGAAATCCATACCCGATGACCGTCGGTGTCACCCGTGACAACATCACCATCGTCCTGCAGCGGCCCCGCTATGCGGAAAATATCGGGTCAGCGGCGCGGGCGATGTGCAACATGGGGTTGACCCGCCTGATCGCGGTAGACGCCGAGGGCTGGGACGAAACACGCATCCGTCGGCTGGCCACCCATGAAGCCGGATCCGTGGTCGACGGGATTCGGCGCTTCGATTCGCTCGAGGAAGCCCTGGCGCCCTTCGGTCATGTGGTCGGCACCACCGCTCGGCTGGGAGGCCAACGTCCGGTGATCAGGTCTCCAGAAGTTCTGGCCCGAAGCCTGATCCCCGTTTCCAGAAACAACCCGGTGGCCATCCTTTTCGGCCCGGAGGATCGTGGGCTGACCAACGACGATCTGAAATACTGCCACCAGTTGGTCAACATCCCCACGGTGGGATTCACCTCCCTGAACCTGGCCCAGGCCGTAATGGTGGTGTGCTACTGCCTTTCTGCTGCCGTCCAGGCCGCGCCCGCCGACTTCACGCCCCGTCTGGCCAAACGGGTCGAATTGGACCAGATGTACGAGGAATTGACGACCTCACTGGTGCAAATTGGATACCTGAATCCGGAAAACCCGGACTATTGGATGGTCCGCATCCGCCGGTTCTTCTCCCGGCTGTCACTGCGGGCCGGCGAAACCAGCATTATCCGCGGCATCTGCCGGCAGATTCGTCGTTACGGAGACAAGCGCTATGACGACGGCTTGAAAGAAGGCGGCAAGGGCGGTGGTTGACGGCTAACGGCCCCGCTGTTCTGGACGATTCCCTGGTCCAACAATAAACGGTGGGTGATACAGGCGGGGATGTCGTCTTCATGGTGGGAGACAACGATCAGCCCGGTGGTGCCACTGCGGCCGATCTGCTCCAGCAGACTGAGGACGGCACGGCGGTTTTCAGGGTCCAGGCCAGCGCACGGTTCATCCAGAATCAGCAGCTCCGGATTTTTTACCATCGCTCGGACGATGAGGATCATCTGCCGCTGACCTCGGGAAAGCTGGTTGAACAGGGTCTGGGAAAGGCCTGAAAGGCCCATCTGTGCCAGCCACGATTGGGCAGTTGCGATCTGCACGGCATCACAGCGGCGGTACAGCCCCACCGAGTCGAAAAATCCTGAGCAGACCACATCCAAGGCAGACATTCGCTTCTGATACCCGCTGGACAGATCGTGACTCACCATCCCCAGCCTTCCCCGGGTCTCCCACAAGGTCTGTCCGACGCCACGATCCTTGCCGAACAGGCGAATTCGGTTGGCGTACACCTGCAGGCAGTCACCGCTGATCAGTTTGAGGACGGTGGATTTCCCCGCGCCGTTGGGGCCGGTGATGGCCCAATGCTCACCCGCCTTCACCGCCCAGGTGAACCGGTCCAGCACGATCGTGTCGCCGTAACGAACCGTTACCGTTTTCATGTCGATCAACGGCCCTGCGGAAACGCGCCGGCTGGCTTCACGATGTGCCGGTCGATGGTTGAAGCGGTACCGGCGACGATTCCTTGCCACGGCTGTCGAGGCGGCATCAATCGGGGGGGAACCATCGTCCACGGATCGGGCTCCCGAGATCCGACCACCATCGACAGTGAGAACATGGGTGGTGGCGGAAAGCATCTCCTCGGGACGGTGGGAAACCAATATGATGGGCAGGCCTGAGGTCGCCAGCCGGTCGAGCATCTCTATCAGGTCCTGTCGACCCAAACGGTCGAGACCGTCGAAGGGTTCATCGAGGATCAGCATCTTGGGGCGGCGGATCAGTTCACGGGCAACCAGCACCCGGCTCATCTCTCCAGTGGAGACGGCCAAGGCCGGTTTGTCCAGCAAGGCATCCAGATTAAAGCGTACGGCAACATCGGCCAAGCGGGATTGCATGTCGAAGGGCACCAGAGGGTCGATGGGGTTGCCGTAGATCAGCTCCCGGACAGTGGTCGCTTGATTGAATCGGCCGGCAAAGCTTCGTGCGTGGTCCAGGTCGCTTTCGCGATGCCAGATGTCTCGGCGGGCATCGCTGGCCACGTATGATATCGCCTCGGTGGGTGACATACCGCCAAAGGCATGGTATTGGATTTTTCCCTGAACGACAGGTAAAATGCCGGCGATGGCCTTTACCAAGGTGGTCTTTCCCGCCCCGTTGGGACCGATCACCATCCACTGCTCGCCAGATCTGATCTGCCACGACGAGCCGTTGAGCAGCCACCGGCTGCGCTGTCTGACGGCGATACGATCGAGGGTGATCAACGGCAGGGACATCATATGATCTGGGAAAACCTGAAATAACGAATGGAAAGCACCAACTGTTTAATAAAATGACAAATTACACAAACCCAATTCCAAACAAATTTCAAATTACAATATCAAAAAAAACAAATCATGGATAGTTGGAATGTTTTCGCTTCAATATCATTAGGTTTAGAATTTTGAATTTGATTATTGTGATTTATCAAGATTGACCTTCGCGCAGCTGACGAGCAACCGCATCACCCATTTCCTGGGAGCTTACCGCACTGCCGCCGGCGGCGATATCGGGAGTTCGGAGTCCCGCTTCCAGTACGCGCGCCACAGCGGTTTCCACGGCCTCGGCGGCCTCGGCCAGATCCAGACTGTAGCGCAGCATCATGGCCGCAGACAGAATTTGGGCAATGGGGTTGGCGATTCCCTGTCCGGCAATGTCCGGGGCACTCCCGCCTGCCGGCTCGTATAGGCCGAATCCGCTTTCACTGATGCTGGCCGAGGGCAACAGGCCCATGGAACCGGTAATCATGGCGCACTCGTCGGATATGATGTCTCCGAACATATTGCCGCACAAAAGTACGTCGAATTGGTGGGGATCTTTCACCAGCTGCATGGTGGCGTTGTCCACGTAAATGTGACTCAGGGACACATCCGGATAGGCCTCGGCCGTCTGGCTGACCACCTCACGCCACAGCACCATGGTGGTCAGCACATTGGCCTTGTCTACCGACGCCACCCGCCGGCTTCTCAAACGGGCAGCATCAAAAGCGGCTCGGGCGATGCGCTCGATCTCTCGGCGGGTATAGACCATGGTGTCGAAGGCGCGCTCGTCGGGACCGCTGCCCTCACGGCCTTTGGGCTGCCCGAAATAGATATCGCCGGTCAGTTCCCGGACGCACAGGATGTCGAATCCGTTCCTGACGATTGATGGATGGAGGGGGCTGGCCCCGGCCAAGGCGGGAAACACCTTTGCCGGGCGAAGGTTGCAAAACAGGTTGAAATGCTTTCTCAGGGGCAGCAGGGCCCCCCGCTCGGGCTGCTGCGCCGGAGGCAGTTTTTCCCACTTGGGCCCGCCCACGGATCCAAAAAGTATGGCATCGCTGGCTTCACACAAGCGCAGGGTACCATCGGGCAAGGCCCGACCGTGACGGTCGATGGCGATACCGCCGACATCGGCGGGGGTGTAGGTCAATTGGAAACCGAAGGTTTCCTGAGCCGCCGCGAGCACCTTCAGCGCTTCTTCCATCACCTCGGGACCAATGCCATCTCCGGGCAGGACAGCAATCTTAAACATATGCAACAATCCAGATTCATTTATAATGTTAATTGTCGGCGGCGATCATAATGGGTTGATTCCGGTTTGTCAACCAGTTGGAAAGGACAGGCGGGCGACCCAAAACCGAAGAGGACGGGTTGCCTACGGTAGGTTCTTTCTGCGCCCTTCCGACCCACCCCATCCGGCCCGTTGAAGGCATGTGCCCCGTCCAATCAAATCATCGACGCATGATCTATTGGCTGGGTTCCTGCTTGCGTTTATTCAACAGCCAGTCAATGGCATCGGCAGGGTCGGGAGGTTCCGCCACGGATGTCGTCACGGCGGCGGCTGGCGACTCGGCATGAACTGCACGTTGCGCGGCTGGGGCCGATGCCCGGGGGAGATCGTCGAGGGTTTGGGGTATGTCGAGGTCCGGGGGCCGATTGGGCATAGGCAGCAACCGCTCGACGGCAGGGGGCGTTCTCACCGCCTGACGCGACGTGTCGGAAACAACCGCTTCGGATTCGGAATTGCCGGACGTGGCGGCATTGACAACCGGCTGCTCCGTTGCAGCGGGCTTGCCGGACACAGGAAAATAGGTCTGGTAGATTTCACGCACCCACCGCCCGGCGCGGTCCTTCAATGAAACCGGTGCGAAATAAACGCCGCTGCCCAGCACCAACAACACCACCGCTGCATATAATGCATGCGCTGCGGTAAACCACGGCCAGCGCTCTCTTTTTATGGGCTGGTAATAGGTCTTTGGCGCCGGCACCCGTTGCGAATGGCTGCTTTCCACGGGCAGTTCCTCCACGGAAAATGAAATTCGCTCGCGGCACTGGTCGACAATCTTGCGGCTGATGGTGCGCCGGGACACCTGGGAGGAAAAAAACATGGCCAGGTCGCATATGATATTGATCTGTCGTGGATACCCTTTGGAGAATTCAAAAACCGCTTCCATGGCCGCACCTGAGAAAATTTCGTAATCGGCACCGGCGGTTTTCAGGCGGTGGCGGATGTACGCGCAGGTTTCTGCCTGGTCCAGTGGGTCGATGTTGTAAGTGATGGTGATACGGCGCATCAGTGCACGATTTTCCGGCAGAAGCAGGATGCTGTTGAATTCGTTCTGACCCACGAAAAAGATATTGAGCAGTTTGGCATCCTGCCGTTCAAGATTGGACAGCAGGCGGATCTCCTCCATCAGGTCGTGCTTGAGCCGCTGGGCTTCGTCGATGAGCAGCAGGACCGATTTTTTTTCTTCATGGGCATCGTTGAGAAATCGGCTGAAGGGCTCGATGAAGTCGCTCTTGGTTCGCACTTCGATGGGGAGTCCGAAGTATCGGGAAACCATGCGGTAAAAATCGTACTTGCTGAGCCCCGGATCGGGGATTTTGGCTGTGTAGGCCTTGCCATGGACGTCTTCCACCAAGCGGTTGATCAATGTTGTCTTGCCGGTGCCCACCTCGCCGGTCAACAGCAAAAATCCCTTGTTGTCCATCACCCCGTACTTGAGGGTGGAGAGGGCCTCGCGATGTTTTTTACCCATCCACAGGAAACTGGGATCCGTGGTGATCTGAAAGGGTTTTTTGCTCAGTCCATAAAAGGATTCATACATGGTTGCTTCCGTTTCGGCGTGTCAGGGGCGAAATACCGCCTCGATGGCATCGGCCACCGGGTTGGGTTTCCGGGTGGGCGATGACTCGGTTTCTGCTTCAACCGCGGCTGGAGTGAAATCTGCCATGCACGAATATTGTTCCCAGCCGCTCACCGGTTGGCCCAAATCCACCGATTTCCATTTGGGATGGCCGTTGAATCGGAGCCAGTCAAGGTTTTCTTTAATCAGCCAGCCCACATTCCCGATGGTCTTGCAATGGTGGTTGCGAAAATCGTAGGCCACCAATAGGGCCATGACGGACACGGTATCCACATCGGCCACCTGCCATGGGTAGCTGCCGGCAGGAATCCGGGATGCCGGGTAGAAGGCGCGGATACCGTCATGGGTGATCGGAATCAGGTGCAACCCGTCTGCGGGGGCAACCTCCAGCACCAAACGTTCAACCGGAAACCCGTCTACGGTTACCATGGCATCGATGCTGCCGGCTTTGAGCGCCGCCAGCGCCTGGGAATCACTGATAGCCAGCATCTGCCGGGGCCGGACACCTGAGATTTCAAAAATCAGCCGGCTGGTCAGATGGGTGCCGCTCTCCGCATGGCCGATGGCCACCCGCTTGTCGTCAAGGTCGCTGAGAAGGCGGATCTCCCCTTTGCCGAGGATGTGGATCTCCTGGTTGTACAGTGGGTAAACCCATTTGATTTTATCGGCGATCAGCCTAAGCCGAGGGTCGCTGTCAACCTTGGCCACAAAGGCCAGCACGTCGGACTGCACCAGGCCCATGTGATTGCCGGGGCGCTGGTAAACGGCGTAGACGTTTTCCACAGACCCACGTGAAGTGAACACCGCCAGGTGAATGTTGCTGCGCATGACCAGGGCTTTAATATCCATGCCGATCTGGTGGGCGGTGCTTTTCACATCGCCGGTAATGATGCCCAAAAAGTCCTGCTCATCCTCGGCGGCCACCGCTGGCGGAGAACCGGCCAGAACCATCAAGGTTACCCACACCATCACGATTACGCGTTTGTCCATGGGCCAGGCCTCTTTGCCGGAAGCGGTTTAGCGGCGGTTAGATCGCACCGCCTATCGAATTCGACGCCGGAGGTGCTGCCACCGCCGGGATGTCGATGTGCTGGCTATCGAGAAGTCGATGATAGAAGAGTCAAAATACGGAGTCAATATTAAAACCTGGTGGCCAAGGGCATCAACCGGCAAATGGACGCTTACCGATCTTTCTCGACCGGGACGGGGTCAGCGGCGCTGCCTGCCGCCGGCTGGCTGCATGAATCGGAAACGCTGCAGCAGGTGCAGCCACAGGAGCAACCATCCTTCTGCTTGAATCCTTTGTAGAAAATCCTCCCCACATAGAAGGCAGCGGCAGCGACAATCAAAATGACAATCAGGATTTCCATGGTGTCATACCTTGGTATCGGTTTGCGTGGCCCTCGCCGGACAAGGACGGGTACCCGGGAATCAGTATCCGAAGGCGGCGCCGACCTGGTAGATGATCACGGCCAGGAAAAATGCCATCGAGGTGTTGAAAACCATGGAAAAGGCGCCCCATTTCCATGAGGATTCCCTGGCGATACACACCACGGTGACAAAACAGGGGGCGTAAAACATGACAAAAATCATCAGGCTCCAGGCGGTGAGGGTGCGCCATCCCGGTTCAGCGGCCAGTTTGACGGCCAGGCTGTCAGCGGCTTCGGCGTCCACCGTACCCAGTGAATAAGCCGTCCCCAGGGTGGAGACAATCACCTCCTTGGCGGCAAACCCGCCCAGCAGGGCAATGTTCGTGCGCCAGTCAAAGCCGGCCCAGCGAGTGATCGATTCCAGACCCGTACCGACACGGCCTGCCAGCGAGTGGCGCAGGGCAGCACCGGTTTGCCTGGCATCCACGGCCATCAACGCTTTCTTCAATTCAGCGGCGGCAGTGGAGAGCGGCCGGGACCCCGAGGCGGTCTCGAGTTCTTCAACCACCTGGGGCGCCGCCGCCGAGATAAATCCAATCCGCTGGTTGGCAAAGGTTTCAACCTGCGCATCGGGCAGCCGGGGAAAGGTCATGCCCGCCCACAGCAGCACGGAAATGCCCAGAATCACCGTCCCGGCCTTTTTGGCATACTGCCAGGTCCGCTCCCAGGTATGAATCACCAGCCCCCGGAAGGTCGGCAGACGATAGGGAGGCAGCTCCATGACAAATGGTGTGGAGGCACCTGTAACCACGGTCACCCGCAGGAACTTGGCGGCCAGCAGGGCCCCGGCCCAGGAGATCAGAGTGAGAATGAACATCATCCGGGCACGGCTGTGAGGGAAAAAAGCGGCGATGAGCAGTGCGAATACGGGCAGTTTGGCCCCGCAGTTCATAAACGGTGCAGTCAGCAAGGTGGCGATGCGCTCTTTGGGCGACCGCAGGGTGCGGGTAGCCATCACGCCGGGCACGGCACAGCCGCCGGCAATCCCGCCGGAGACGATGTAGGCCATCACCGAACTGCCGTGCAGCCCGAACATCTGGAACACGCGATCGAGCATGAAGGCCACCCGCGCCAGGTAGCCCGAGTCTTCCAACATGGCGATGCCGAAAAACATGAACATGATCAGCGGCACGAAACCGAGCACACCGCCCACCCCATCGATGACACCGGAGACAATCAGAGATTTGAGCAGCCCGTCGGACAGGCTGGCGGACGCCATGGCCGAAAGCCATTCAAAGGCCCTCTCGCACCAGGCGACAGGCATTTCGCTGTAGGTGAAGACAAAATGGTACAGCCCCATGAGCACCAGCAGCATGATTATAGGTCCGGCAAAGCGGTTCACCAGGACCTTGTCGATGCGGTCGGAGAGAAAGAGCCGGTTCCGGTCATGGCGCTCCTTGACCACTCCCTGCTTGAGCATGGAACTGATGAACCCGTAGCGATGATCGGCGATCATGGCCTCCGGATAGGTTTCCAGGGTCTCCTCGATGTGGGCGCCCACCTTGCGGGTGATGGCCTCCAGACGATCTGCGATTGGCGGGTCGGCCGCCCTCCCCCTTTCCATAATCTGCTCGTCGTTCTCCAGAAACTTGATGGCAATCCAGCGCGACGGATAAAGGTTCGTGAGAAATTCACTCCCGGTGATGATTGCCTCCATTTCCTGGATTGCGGTCTCCAGGTCGGGGCCATAGGAAACCCGCAGGGGCTGAGGAAGGGGTGATTCGGCTACCGTTTCCACGGCGTCCATCAGGGCCTTTTTCCCAAACCCGCTGCGAGCCACGATGGGAACGACCGGCACGCCGAGCAGGCGGGAAAGCTTTTTATCGTCAACCTCGATTCCCCGCCCTCTGGCCACGTCGATCATGTTCAGTGCCACACAGGTGGGAATGCCCAGTTCAAGAAACTGGATGGTCAGGTAAAGGTTGCGTTCCAGATTGGAGGCGTCGACAATATTGATTGTCACCCGCGGGCGCTCGCTGACCAGAAAATCTCTGGCCACCACCTCTTCGACGCTGTAGGCGGTGAGTGAATAGGTACCGGGAAGATCCACGATATGCATATCGTGGCCGTTTTGCACATAGCGGCCCTCCTTGCGGTCCACCGTCACCCCGGGATAGTTGCCCACGTGCTGCCGTGAACCGGTTAGGGCATTAAAAAGGGTGGTCTTCCCGGCATTGGGATTACCACCCAGTGCGACACAAAATTTCATTGTTATCCGTTAACCTCGACGTCGATGAGATCGGCTTCGTTATTGCGAAGGGTCAGGGTAAAGCCTTTAACCCGCAAGGCCACCGGATCGAAAAGCGGTGCCCGGCCCTGTATTTTGATTGGGGTCCCCGGCACCAACCCCATATCCCGGAGCCGGCGCCCTAGTTCACCGCCAACCTTGACGCTGGCAATGGTCCCTTCCTGGTTGACTTGCATTTTACGAATGTTGATCCTTGCCATTGGAGCTCCATGAATCATGAAAAATTGTACGTTTCGTAAAAAGTTAGGTATGCCAAACTTTCAATGGTGTCAACAGAAAAATACGGCATCCTGATGTCGGATGTCCGACGTCCGTCACCGTTCTCCGATTTTGGTCTTCTGTCCTTTGGCTAACTGACCCAACGGGTCAGTGACTGCATCCTCATGTGCTGCCGGCGATGGGTTCCGGCGTGTTGATGGTCGTGGCATTCGTCGCCAGCGATTCACAGGGCGGTCCCGGCCTGAAAAATCGGCTGCGAACGAACCGCCACACCGGTTTCACCGACAAGGCCAGGATGAGGATGGCGCCGACCAGTTCGACAGCATGTGGTATGGCCTCCCCGGCCTGCCCCACCACGGCCTGTGCCGAGACGCCCATGGCCGCATAAATCCAGTCCACCAGCAGGCCGAAACCCACCGCGCAAATTGCGATGGCCGCCAGATAGATGCCCGTAGCCCGTTTGCCCAGCACCCGGATCAGCACGGTCAGGGAGGTGACATTGGTGGCCGGCCCGGTCATCAAAAAAACCAAGGCCGCACCGGGGCTGACCCCCTGCAGGATCAGGGCTGCGGCAATGGGCGTGGAAGCCGTGGCACAGATGTAAATGGGAATGCCCACCCCCAGCATGATCAGCATGGCGCCAAAGCCGCCGCCCATGTACCGGCTGAAGACCGATTCGGGGATCAGCACCGTGATGATGCCGGACAGCAGCAGACCGAACAGGAACCAGACCGCCAGATCCGCCCACACATCGGTAAAGGCAAACCGGAAGCCTGCCTGTATCTTTTCAGTAAAGCTGTGGTGGTTGCGGTGCACCTCCGGCCTGCAGTTCTGCCCGTCGCAACAGCCGTCCACCGGACAGGAGAGGTCCGGGACGATGGGGCCGGCCATATCCGGCTTGCCGATCAGATTCTCGGTGATGCCCGCGGCAAATGCGGTGACGAACGCCGCCACCGGCCGCACCACGGTCATGATCGGGTCCATCAGCGCGTAGGTAATGGCGATGGAATCCACGCCGGATTCCGGCGTCGAAATGAGAAACGAAGTCACGGCACCGTTGTTGGCCCCTTGTTTTTTCAAGGCGGCAGCCGCCGGCAGTACGCCGCAGGAGCACAACGGAATGGGGATTCCCATAAGCGAAGCCTTGAACACCGATTTAAATCGTCCCTGGCCTAAGTGCCGGGAAACCGATCCGGGATTGAGAAAGACCCGCAGCAGCCCGCTGACGATCAATCCCAGCAGGATGAAGGCCGATGATTCGAGAAGAATGTTCCAAGATTGAAGCAGGATGTCTAGCACCAGATTCATTGCGCACCGCTCCTTTTAATGGCAGATGGGTATGACCTCCATATCCAAGCCAGGTTGTGGGGATTTAATTCTCCTCGATGTGGTGCAGGCCGACGGTGACCAGATCGAGCACATGGCTGTCGTCGAGTGAGTAATAGAGAATCTGGCCATCTCGGCGGGCGCGGACCAGCGAAGACTCCCGTAAACGCCTGAGTTGGTGGGAGACAGCCGATTCGCTCAGCCCTAAGAAAGCGGCGATGTCACAAACGCACATTTCGCCGCCTCGCAGGGCCAGGATGATTTTGAGCCGGGTGGGATCGCCCATGATCTTGTAGGTCAGTGCCAAACGTTCCATGTCATTTGGCGCGATGGCTTCCGTTTTGGCCCGAGCGACCCGTTCCAGATGCACCACACGCACATCGCAGGTTTCATCTGTACATGGGGCAACAGCTTTTTTATTAACCATGCCGATCTCCTATGGAAATATATATGAACATCTGTTCAAATATAAAAACATTGATTTCCTTGTCAAGTGGCAATCGCCTTTTTTTGATATGGCAGACCGCGCAGCTTGATCAGCTGAATTGACATCCTTATTATTTTTTTGAATCTTAACCCGTTGGTCATACGGTTGGCGGCAGCGCTCAAAAGAGGATGGCCGACTATTAGGTAAGCCTGGCGGGTCATGATTGTCAACAACGTAGCAACCCCTTGACAGGAAAAGGAATTTTTGCAAACGTGTAGACCGCTTACCTTCGGTAGGACCACTCAACGACCAAAGGAGTCGGTGACCATGAAAGGGATTGTCTATCTGCTTGGCTTCGGACACGTCGCCATCTGTTCTTATTGGGTCCTGTATACCAGGGAGGCCGTCGCTGCACTCAAAGGTGGTATCCAGACTTATTCGCTTAAATGCCTGTCAGCCATCCCCGCCGTGTTTGGTCTCCTGTTTTTGATCTCCGCATCCGCCACCACCTACCCATGGGTATTCCGCATAATTGCTCTGCTGGCCTTTTGTGAAGCGGCCGTGGCATTCACAGACCCGCAACACATCTACAGCCGAATGCTCGACTGGTACTTTCAGAATGTATCCGATCAGACGAACCGATTGTTCGGAATCATCGGCATCATCTTTGGGACCGCAATTCTGACCTGGATATAACCGATTGGAGATTCATGCATGGCACTGGCAAAAAAAGACATCGTCGACCGTATGCAAGTGGAACTCGGTTTTCTGAGCAATAAATCCATTGAGACCACCGAATCCCTTCTTGAGCGCATCAAGGCGACCCTGGAATCTGGTGATGATGTCCTGGTTTCCAGCTTCGGCAAATTCTGTGTGAAGGAAAAAAAAGCCCGAAAGGGCCGCAACCCGGCTACCGGAGAAGACCTGATGTTGAAACCAAGACGGGGGGTTACGTTTAAGTGGTCTGGCAAATTAAGGCAAAAGGTGGACGGGAAATGAAGACAGCACATAATCGCCGCCGATACCCTCGCCGCACGGCGCAATTCAGTGCGAAATATACAGCCAAAGAGGGAACCTATCGGGATCTGGTCAAAGATATAGGCCCCGGCGGTGTATTTGTAAGCACCCGGCGAAAGATGGTTCAGGGCCGGACCATCAACCTCCAGATCCCGATCTTGGTGTTCGATAAAAGGCTGAGTCTGATGGGCACCGTGGTGCGCTGCGATGCCGCCGGCTTTGCGATGAGGTTCGACAAACCGATTGACGAGAAGATTTTTTTTTCTGGCGATGGGGGACAGACATGTGCGGAAGATTCGTTGGTTTCAGAAGCGTTGAAGAATTGATTGAACACTTCCCCATCCATGTGGCCAACGTCGAGCCTACGCCCAGTTACAACATCGCGCCCACCCAAGAGATACTCGCCGTTGTCAGGCATGACGCGCAGAACCACCTGGAGAAACTTCACTGGGGACTGGTTCCATTCTGGGCGAAAGACACCAGCAACGGCAGCCGGATGATCAACGCCCGGTCTGAAACCGTGGCTGCCAAACCCAGCTTTCGAACGGCATTCAAGTGGCGCAGATGCCTAATCCTCGCCGATGGGTTTTACGAGTGGAAGGGCGAAAAAGGCCACAAGCAGCCAATGTTCCTAACGCTGCCCGACGGCCGCCCATTCGCATTTGCAGGTCTGTGGGAAGCCTGGGACAACAGGGGGAAAGAACCCACCGCCTATCGTTCCTGCACTATCCTTACCAGGGAGGCCAGTGTATCGGTCATGCCGATACACAACCGCATGCCGGTGATCTTGAAACCGGAGGGATTTGAGATGTGGCTCAGTCGCGGCAACCAGGACGTCCGGTCACTGCAGGATATCATCCAGAACAAGGCCTACACCGAACTCAAAAGTGTTCCCGTTTCCAAACAGGTCAATTCGGCAAAGGTTAACCGGCCGGGCAACTTACGACCATTGGAACCGGGCGCCAAAGGGTAGGAAACGGTTTGCCTGTTTCAATAACCGTGGTGTGGTGGCGATCCCACCGGCAGTCATCTTTACGATCTCTCCAACCATGATGCCCATGCCCGGTTGGCCTTACTCACCCCCGCCGATCACCGACACTCGGGGGGTGTTTGGGTACAATGGGTCTTTTTCAGACGATCGGTGTATCTCTCCCAGAACCCCTTTTTGGTTTTTGCGTCCGCAGCGTCAAATTGGCGCCGGCACTCGTCCGAGCAGAAATAATGGGTGCCTTTGTCGTCATTGGCGGAAAATTGCACCTTGCGCGGATCGAATGTTTTGCCGCAGACGGGATCCACGGCGGTTTCCGGAATCGTGTTGGTTTGGGTCATGAGACAACCTCCTTGCACGTAAAGGATTGCTGAATGTAATGCTTTGGCCGCTTTTGCTGACTGTATAACTATAATACCATTTTTTCATTTGGCACGCCCAGATTCGCTCGAGTTTTGGAACCCTGCCCATGGTTACATACTTGATGGTCAAGCAGTCCTCACTTCTCATCTATCGATACGCGCTTACCCTGCAGGCCGTCAGCTTAAAGGGTGCAATCTTTGAGTCGGGATCGAGTTCATCGCGGGTCAGTTCGTTCACCGGTGATTCGCCAAAGTGAAACGGCATGAAGAGTTCTCCCGGCAGAACACCACTGCTGACTTTCAGCCGCGTCGAGATCTCGCCCTGTCTGGAGGCGATCCTCACCCGTGCACCATTTTTTAAGCCGATCTTTATGATATCATCGGGATGGATGAGGACGTAGGACCGGTTGGAGAAAGCCGTCAGCGCCCGGTTGCGCCTGGACATGGTACAGGTGTGATAGTGGTAAAGGATGCGGCCGGTGTTCAGCAAAAAAGGGTAGTCGGCATCTGCCTTTTCCGTTTGCGGCACATAGGCCGCCGGGTGCAGGATCGCCCGTCCGCTGGCGGTGTCGAACTGTTTTAGAAACAAGGTGGGCGTGCCTGGATGCGTGTTGGTCGGACATGGCCACTGGATGCCCTCCCCTTCAATCCGGTCGTATGCGATGCCGGCCATTAAGGGCGTCACGGCTGCAATCTCGTCAAAGATCTCAGCTTCGTCCGCATAGGGCTTCATCGGGCAACCCATTCGTCGCGCAAGGTCCTCGATGATCTTCCAGTCCTGGCGGGCTTCCCCGGGAGGATCGACCGCTTTTCTCACGCGACTTACCCGCCTGTCGCTGTTCACGAAGGTGCCGTTTTTTTCTGCAAAAGCCACCCCGGGGAGAATGACATCGGCATAGGCGGTGGTCTCGGTGGGAAAAATATCCTGCACCACCAAAAACTCCAGCCGTTGGATGGATTCACGGGTATGGTTCAAGTTGGGATCGGTCAGCATCGGATTTTCGCCCATGATGTACATCCCTTTGATGCCCCCGGCGTAGGCCGCCTGCATGATCTCGACCGTGGTCAGCCCGACTTTCCCGCTGAGCGCCTCATGGGAAACATTCCATACGTCAGCTACTTTTTTTCGGTTGGCCCCATCGGCAACCGTGATGTATCCCGGATAGGACATGGGCAGGCAGCCCACATCGGATGCGCCCTGGACGTTGTTCTGCCCACGCGGCGGATTCAATCCTGCGCCGACTTTCCCAATCTGTCCGCTGATCAGGCACAGATTGATCAGCGAAAACACCAACTGGGTTCCGGTGGTCTGCTGGCTGCACCCCATACCCGTGGCAACCAGCGCTTTGTCTGCCCTGGCGAACAACCGGGCGGCCGTGAGTAGTTTACCCTGGGCAACCCCCGTAATGGCTTCAACGCTATCGGGCGGGTAGTCGGCGACAACCAGTTTGAGCTCCTCGAAAGCGTCCAGCCCCCTTTCCACCCGGCTGATGATAAAATCCTCATCGATCCAATTCTCTCGGATAATGATATTCATGAGGCCGTTGAGCAGCGCGATGTCGGTTCCCAGTTTGGGCTGAAGCCAGACATCCGCATACTTCACCAGGGGAGTCCATCGGGGGTCGATGACGATCAGTTTGCCGCCGGCGGCAACCCCTCGCTTGACGAAAGTTGCCGTAACCGGGTGGGTTTCGATCATATTGTTGCCGGTGACCAGCATGCAGTCGGCGGTTTCGTAATCTTCGATCGAGTTGGACCCGGCCCCCGATCCCAGTGAACGCAGCATGGCCGTAACCGTGGACGCGTGGCACAGCCGGGTGCAGTAATCCACGTTGTTGTTGCCGAATGCGGTACGGATAAACTTTTGAAACAGGTAATTGTCTTCATTGGTGGCCTTGGCGGATGCATAGCCTGCCAGGGCGTCGTTGCCGTATTTGGCTTTGATCGCTTTGAATTGACTCGCAATCAGGTCCAGCGCTTCATCCCATCCGGCCGGTTGGAATCGTCCATTGCGTTTGATCAGCGGTTGGGTCAACCGATCCTTGTGGCCGACATACGCGTAACCGAAGCGTCCCTTGACGCACAACCTACCGTCATTGGGTTTGACGCCTTCCACACCGTTTACCCTGGCAATCCGTCCCTCCTTGACCACCAGCTCGATCTGGCATCCGACGCCACAGTAAGGGCAGACCGAGACGACCCGCTTCTCCGGTTTTTCTGTGCTGAGAAGATCTCTGTTTGGTTTTTCAACGATAGCGCCCGTGGGACAAAGCTGGATGCATTCGCCGCAGCCGTCACATTCCGAAGCACCCCACACACCCAGACCGGCGATGACGTATGATTGGATGCCCCGGTTGGCCATGGACAACACATGCTTGCCCTGAACTTCACCGCAGGCCTTGATGCATCGGAAGCACTTGATACATTTGGAGGCGTCGTAAACGAGCACCGGCGAACTGTCATCGATCGGCTGGTCCAGCTTTCTCCAGACGGAGGGGAATCGCCTGCGTACCGGGTCATCGAGGCCGTATCGAACGACCAACGCCTTGAATTCATCCTGATAGCTGCGATCGGCAGATTCATTGTGTTCGCACAGCAGATAATCCAATATGTCCCGGCGGGCCGCTTCCAATTCCGCATCGAACGCGGTCACTTCCATGCCCTCGGCAGCGGTCAGCGTGCAGGCGGCGATCAGGCCGCCCTTGCCTTTAATTTTGACGATGCACAACCGGCACGCCCCGGTAGGCGTAAGTTTGCGGTGGTAGCAGAGGCTGGGAATCGGGATGTTGTTTCGCTGCGCCACGGCCAAGACATTCTCTCCTTGCCTGGCGCTTATTTCTTCCCCGTCAATGAAAATGCTGACCCTGTCGTCCATCATCGCCACCTGGATTGAGAAATCTGCGGTGTCTCCAGCTCATCGCGAAAATAACGCACGGCGCTTTTGATCGCCAGAACCGGGGATTGGCCCAGCGGGCACAATGAGGTGTTGGCCATCAGTTCGGACTGATAAACCAACGCGTCAACATGATCCGGCCGCTTGCCCTCAGCACCCTTGAGCCTTTTCAGCAAATCGACCAGCTGTCTGGTCCCGACACGACAGGGAACGCATTTACCGCAGGATTCGTGTTCGAAAAAACGCAATATCGAATCGAGCATGGTCAGGATGGACTGGTCGGTGGACATGACGATAACGGCGCCGGAACCCAACACCGCGTCTTTTTCTTTCAACGCGTCAAAGTCCATGCACACATCCAGCAGCGACTCAGGCACGAATGTCCCGGCTGCCCCGCCCAGCAGCGCCGCCTTGAATCGTTTCCCGTCCTTCATCCCTCCGGCGCCACGGTCAATCAGCTCTCTGAGGGGGATCCCCATTTCGACTTCTGCGTATCCGGGGTGGTTTACCTCGCCGCTGATCGTAAAAATTTTGGTCCCGGGAGACGTTTCGGTGCCGAGTTGCCGATACCACCGGGCGCCATTGATCACAATGGCTGGGATATGGGAGAGCGTCTCGACATTGTTGATCAAGGTAGGTTTGCCGAACAAACCGCTTTCGGCCGGAAATGGCGGTTTGACCCGTGGATAGCCTCTTCGGCCTTCCAGGGATTCAAGCAGGGTCAACTCCTCCCCGCACAGGTACGATCCAGCCCCAAGTTTGACTTCAATATCCAACGAAAACCCGGAGCCCAGAATGTTGTTGCCCAAAAAGCCGTGCCTGCGGGCCTGCACCAGCGCGCTGCGGATCATGGTGATGGATTGATGGTATTCACCGCGAATATAGATATAACCTCGCTCGGCGCCGACCGCATAAGCCGCGATCACCATTCCCTCGACCAGCAGATGGGGGTCCCCTTCCATGATAATACGATCCTTGAAGGTTCCGGGTTCACCTTCATCGGCGTTGCAGACGATGTAGCGCATGCATTCCAAAAGGACGCAGGACGCCTGGCTGGTATACTTCTTCTTCAACCCCGTCGAAAACCCGGCGCCCCCCCGCCCTCTCAAACCGGATTGCGTGATATCGTGGACGACCTGATCGGAGGGGGTCTGCAGGGCCTTTTTCAAGGCGTCGTAACCGCCCCTGTCCATGTAGTCCTGGATGCTGGCAGGATCGATTCTCCCCACATTCCTCAGCGCGATACGGTGTTGTTCGATCACCGGTTCAGTCTCCCTGCGAAGCGCTTTTATTTCGATACCTCCCAATGATCGTCGCGAGGCTGGCCGCTGTCAGATTCCCGTATGCAACGTCATCGATCATCATCGCCGGTGCCAGATCGCATTGGCCCAGGCACTCAGCCGTTTCCAGGGTGAACAGCCGGTCAGGCGTCGTTGCACCGACTTCGATTTTCAAAAGACGGGTCAGTTCGTCGAACATATCGCTCACCCCGGCACAATGACAAACCGGGGAGCGGCACATCCTGATGATGTGTCTTCCCCGTGGGGTCAAGCTGAACATGCTGTAATAGCTGGCGACCCCGTAAATGGTGCTTAAGGTCGTATTCAGGTATTTGGCGACCCGTGTCAGATCTTTTTTCGACAGGCAATTCATCCGGCTCTGGTTCTGCAAATCGTTGAGTATGAGGAGCAGGTTTTCCATCCTGGGCGGAAATCTTGCAAGAATATCTGTCTTTTTCATTTGGCTTTCCCGGCACTTCTCCATACGACGGTTCATGCGATGACGCGTAGGTGATATCTGCAGCCACCAGGCACCGCAACAGATGACCAAAAGACAAGCCCAAAGGTGACGATGAAGGCCCAAGCTAATTTAGCCGTGTTTTGGTCCTGCGATGGCGGTGCGAGAAAAGGCACCGGATCCACCGGTTTCATGCGTCACAGCAATTGTCGGATAGATGTTAACTTACAATGTCCAGCGTGAAGCGGCAACCGGTTTTATAGGGTGGTGGGTTGGTGGGATGCATCCGCGCGGTTTGTAAAAGAAATAGTCTCGGGCAAGGTGAGGCGGCAGACCCGATGTTGGCAGTTCAACCCCCCCCATGTGGGAAAAATTGAGCCTGCAGAATGGTAGTGACGAAAAAGCCCTTTAACCATGCAGGTTGTGAGCTTGTCGAGCCGTTTTACCGTGGGCAGATGGACTATTTTTAGATCTGTTATGGTTCAGGCTCAAGGGTCAATTTTTCACCAGGCTGCCGAAGCCCGGCCCCCTTTTTCCGCCGCCCCGGATGGTTGCGAATTCACCAGCAATGCGGTCCACGATCTGATCAATCCATCCACCCTCCCGTTCATTGAAGCCATCCCCTTTAGGTCGTCCGGCAAAACAGAGGCCGAGCGCCTGATTCTGAACCACGATGGGAGGTAGATAGGCACTCTGGAAGGGCATCTGTCCAATGGCGAATAGGGCAGCCTAAAGGTAGAACGTGAGCGTGTT
>NZ_JBFELV010000003.1:0-40517 GCF_041551955.1 Desulfosarcina sp. | reverse complement strand
GCATCTCGAAGACCTTGATCAACAGGTTACGATGGTCACTTTTCCCGGTACGACCCAGCTTGAAATCGGACTGGAATTTCGTGCCACATGAAGGACAGGCCATGAGCATCCCGCCGATATTCTCAGGAAACCGCAACTGCTGGCCACATGTCGGGCACTGCTTTATGTTATGATCAGTCATGGTTGGCAGGGCCTGTAAACATATATTGAAGACATACATCCCGCTTCCGCCCGCTTCGATGCATCCCCATCAAGACGACAATACTTTAATCATTGTCGCCGAATCAATATTGCCGCCACTCAAAATGACTCCAATCCTGCCTTTCGGCGCCACCGCCCGGCTGAGCAGGGCCGCCAATCCGAGTGCGCCTGACGGTTCAACAACCAGTTTCATCCGGTAAAACAGAAATTTCACCGCTTCGATAATCGCCTGCTCCGAAACCGTTTTCATATCGTCTACATATTCAAGGACCAAAGGGAAAGTAATTTTTCCCAATGACGGGGTGCGGGTTCCATCGGCAATCGTAGGCGGGTTGTCGATCCGGTGAAGTATTTTGGAATGAAAAGACCTGGTCGCATCATCGGCAAGCGCAGGTTCGATGCCGATTGTTTTGCAATTCCCCGAGGCCCCTTTTGCCGCAACTGCACAACCGCTCAACAGCCCGCCGCCGCCACAGGGCACCAAAAGCATGTCGAGATGGCCAACCGCTTCGAACATCTCCAAAGCGGCCGTACCTTGGCCTGCGACCACGTCCAGGTGGTCAAACGGTGGAATCATCACATAACCATGCTCGCTTTCGAGTTCCCCGGCGATGTCTTCACGATTGGCTTTGGCAGGGTCGTAGTCAAGAATGGTTGCGCCGTATGCTTCGGTGGCGGCCCGTTTGGTTGCCGGGGCATTGTTAGGCATCACGATGGTCGTTTTGGCATTCAGCATCCGTCCGACTAAAGCGACCGCCTGGGCGTGATTGCCCGAGGAGTAAGTGATCACGCCACGTGCTTTCTCCGGTTCTGAAAGTTGCGAGATGCTGTTGAATGCACCGCGAAACTTGAAAGCGCCGATCCTCTGGAAATTTTCACATTTAAAAAAAACGTCCGCACCAACCATCCGGTTCAGGGTCCGGGAAACCATGATTGGCGTTACATGGGCGTACCCGTTTAGTCGTTTTTTTGCGGCCAGGATGTTTTCGAACATGCCTTCTCCGATTTCATCAAACTCAAATGGACGCCCTGATCTTGTTGATGAACGCCGGTGTCGTACCGCAGCAGCCGCCCACGATGTCGACGCCGAGCGCCTTTATTTTCTTTATGTTTTTGGCAAAAAGGTTCTCATCCTCGGGATAGAATGCAATTCCATCGGGCCTGGTCTGGGGCATGCCTGCGTTGGGCTGGACGATGACGGGGATTTCAACACTCTCTCTGATCTGTTTCGCCAGACCGATCATACGGTCACTGCCCAGCGAGCAATTGGCACCCACTGCTGCCGCACCTGCATCGCGAAGCCGCTGCATGCTCACGTCAACCGGATTGCCCATTAAGGTAAAAAAGCCCTTTTTCGTTTGATTGAATGTGAGGGAACAAAACACCGGTTTGGAAGAGACCGTCTGCACCGCCTCCAATGCAGCGATGGCTTCGTTAAGGTCAAAGATGGTTTCGATAAGAAACAGATCCACGCCGGCTGCCTCGATCATTCCGGCCTGGTGGACATAGATGGCTTTGGCCCTCTCGACCGTCATGCTGCCCATGGGGGCAAGCATCTCCCCCACGGGACCTAAATCCCCTGCTACGTATTGTCCCGGTTTCGCCGCCGCCCTTGCGTTATTAACCGCTTCTGTGTTGATGATCTCAACACCCTCCTTGACGCCCATTTTTTCCAGCTTAAAGGATGAGGCGCCGAAGGTATTGGCGGTTGCCACATCTGCCCCCGCATCAAAATATGCCTGGTGTATTTCCCGTATAACCTCAGGGTGGTCAATATTCCATTTTTCTGCGCAATCGCCCCCCTGGAGCCCCCGGGAGATAAGCATGGATCCCATGCCTCCATCCAGAACCACCCCTTCGTGTTTTACTTTTTCCGTAATTTTCATGTGAGGATGACCTTTAATATTAAATTTGTCCGTTTGTCTTCCCGAGTATAGCGGTCTTTTTTTGTTAATCAAGGCCTATCGCCTTCCGGCACCCTGGTTTCTTTCCGATGCCAATCCAATCCGACCGGAACGATACGACCCCGGCAGGGGGCATTTCCCTGAACTCAGTCCTGATTGGGTCAGGTGATAATCATCCGGCCGATGTCGAAGGACCTTTTATCAGCCTATTTCGGGCCGGGACAAGAAAAACCAATTTACAGGGAGATCACTTTGGAAGCAACCATGACTAAAGTATCGATTGGCATCGGTGCGTTGGGTCGATTGCTTTTGACCCTATTGATGATCCTGTTTTTCGCCGTCGGGTGTTTGGATTCCGGTTCGGATGGCGTCAGCGGTGATGGCGTCGTGCTACCCAGCCTCGAATCCCACGAAACTCAAGTTTTAACTTCCGATACGCAGGCCGGGTATCCCGTTAATATGACCGTTGGGATTAGCTCAGTTGAAGACGTTACCGATGTCCCGGTTTCATTTTACCTGCTCAATAAAGGCCAAGCCGACGCGGCTGAAGGCAATGACGCTGACGTCCAGGCATCCTACCATTCGATCCAAACGGTCCAAGTCGAAACAGGCCAAGCGGAAGTCGAACAATACCATTGGGGAAGTATAACGTTCGCATCCTTAAAGGCTGGAAATCACCCTTACCATGCAACGATGGATGTGCCGGAAGACGTTCCCGCAGGCGAATACTACATCATTGTACATGTCGACCCTGCCAATGCAATTGCTGAAATCGATGAGGGTAAAAATAATTCGGTTTATATTAGTGGCGAGATCCAGATTGCCAACGACACAATAGCAACGAAGACACCCAATATTGTTTTGGAAAGTGTAATCCTGGATCGAGACGCTGTTTTACTCGGGTCCGAAGAGGAAGTCATTGATTACCTCCCGGGAGATCCGTACCCGCCTGAACCCACTGACCCCGATGTGGAAGATTTCGGTGCTACCGCAAAACTTTCAATTAGCGGGATCGCTGACGTTGCGGATGTCCTTCTTACGATGTGTATTGAAGTCCCCGGGTCGGGATGTGAGCCTGTGGAGATTTGGAATTCCGAGACATCACAGTATGAGCATCAACTTGTCGTGGCAACCATCAGCCCGGGTGAACCAACATCCGTGCACCTCGGTGCACATATTCCTGATGGCGTGCGTGCACTGATTGAAAATCAAGTTGTCGGTGGAGCTGACAATACGTTTAATGTAAAAGTGTCGGTTGATGCGCAGAATAACATCACCGAACACGAAGATCCCTTGGTTGACGACAACACCATGGTGGCCAGCCTGAATATTTTTACCCCCGCAGAGATAGAACCCTAGAGCCCCTTGGGAAGTGATTTGGTCGATGTTCGATCGATCGTAACACCCTTGGCCAGCAACAGCGCCGGCCTCTATTTTTCCAAAGAATACAATAAAATGTTTGCAAGCAGGTATTTTGGAACAGGCGTAAAATTCAGCGCGCTGGCGTCACTGGATACGAATGGAGCCGTCGGACATGTTTTGGGACGTGTTCCGTTGACCCTTTTTGGCAATACGTTTGACTTCGCTAAGTTTGAGGCGTTTGGGCAGGCGACCCCACCGTCTGCTCAGGACTCCGGGTTCAATCTGGATTTTCAATTTGCCGGCCAAACCTTGTACAGTCAATCCGGTGATGCCGGTTTTGCGTGGGAAAAGGATTGGAGTGTTTCAAAATCCAAATCATACACGACCTTGTTCTGGCTGGGGATTGTACCCTTATCGGTTAGTGCGGAGGCGACCGGTACGCTTGGTTTCGTTGTCGACGGTAAAATGGAAGATAACTTTTTGACAAGTGCCGCTCCCTATGTAGCTGTGGACGGCAGCGTTACGGCTGAAGTAAAGCTTCTTGTCGCAAGTGGCGGTATCACGGCGGATATAACACTTATTTCGGATGCGTTTACAGGTGAGGCATCGGCCGACATGACCCTGACAGACGCTGGTGGCGGCGCCTTCCTGCTGTCCGGCACGTTAAACGAGGACATCTATAACGAACTTGACGGACCGACAGGCAAGGTCGCCCTGTATGCCTCCTACCCAGATGGTGTAAAGTGGTGCAAGGGCGGCCGCAGTTGGTGGTCATACTGGTACCCTTGCGGGGTGAATCAACAAACCGTTAGCCAGACCTTGGTCAATTGGCAATCTTTCTCACGTACAGACACGATCCTTTCAAAGAGCCAAGGGACTCCTTTTGCGGTTAATTAAGTCTACAACGAGAAATTAGAAATCACGAAAATCCGGGCCCGGACTGAAAGCCCCGGCCCCTGGGCCCTGGCGGGGATATTTTTGGGGCAAGGCACGATAGTCGGCGTACAGCATATTATCATGGGGGGGCGGGATGAAAGCGTTCCGGTATGGTCTTGCTACCGCGTCAATCATCATCATATGTATGGGCGTATTTAGATTTAGGCCGCCAACATCCGCTTCGGTTTCACCGGTTGAATCGAACAGCACATTTAAATCTTCCCCAAAGGCCAACATAAACTGGACAACCGGTAACCGTCAAGCATACCAGCTTGAAATGCGGTCAGACATCACCCTGGGAAATGCCCCTCCACCTTCTAATTCAATCAGTCATAAGTTGTCGGGAACGCTGCACATGCGCGTTTTTGAGGTAACCGGCGCACAGGTCAAAGTGGGATTTCAATTGTCACCGGCAAATCTTGATGTTTCCGGATCCTCTGACTCGTCCCTGGATCAGGCGTTGTCCAGCCTGTTTTACGTTAATTTTTTCCATACAGGGATTGCCATTGAGTCATACCTTCCCAGGCAATTTGGATCACCCCATAAAGGAAAGGTTAAGTATTGATGAAATCAGACAAGCCGGTGAGGCACTGAATGATGTAATCGACGCATTTATTCTTGGCGCACAAGAGCCCTTGTCTGCCAGGCACCAATTGCGTGCGCTGATCGAACAATACCCTGAGCTTTCCGATCGCATCCCTGAATTGATCGCTCAACATCATCGGACCGATCGTACCGCAGCGGATCTGATTCACCTGTTAGAATTGGCCGGGCATGAGGCAGCGCAAAGGGCGCTGGTTACTTTAGTGAAAGACTCAACGGCTGACCATCTTAACCGCATCCGGGCCACCGTTGCCCTGGGAGGTGTTCAAGAGCCATCGCAAGCAGCACTGAACGACCTGTGGCGCCGCTTTGAAGACCGCGGTGATTCGGCTGCCAGAGACATCTCCAATACCGCATTTCTGTCCATTGGATGCATTGCCGCCAATCAGCGAATTCCGAATCCGGAATCATATGCGACCCTTGCCGATCGGCTTATGGTGCCCGCTTGGCATTTTCTGGTGCACCGTTTACCGAAAATCAACTCCTATCGTCTGTTCGCGGATTCACCGTGCCACACCACCGCGGGATCAAGATTGATTTTACCGCCTGAATGTCTATTTTTTGTTTTACACGTCGAGAAACCCGCATTCGTTTAAAGATGGAGGACATCCGATGATGATACAAAAACAGATAAAAACAGCCTTTTTCGCAACCCTGGTCCTTTTCCTGGCGGCACCTTCCGGAGCGGTAGATACGTTCCCCTTCCCAAAAGTGGAATTCTCGGCCGACATGACCATGACCATCAAACAGGCGGGCACGCCCCAGCCCCATGTCATCCAAGGGAAGATCTATTCCATCAAGGGGAAAGAGCGACGGGAGATCTACAGCTTCGGCCGCCAGACGGCCATCATCAATGACCGGGACAACGACCAGATGTGGACGCTCATGCCCGATCAAAAGATGGTTATGGCCAATGCGCATCCAGGGGCCCGGAAGGACCCGGCGAGCATGATCCGCGACGGGGAGCTTAAAATGACCCAAATGGGCACGGAGACGGTCGGCGGCCAGAAGGCCACCAAGTATAAGATCGCGTCCACCGACAAGGCTGATGAGGATTTTTCTGGATATGCCTGGTTCAACAAGCAGAATATTCCCTTGCGTTTTGAAGGAACGGCCAGTGAAAACGGCCTTCGCCAGGATATCGAGATTGAATACGCCAATATTGTCGTCGCCCGTCAGGATCCACAGTTGTTTGTCGTACCCGCCGACTATCGCCAGATGAACGCCGACATGGGCGCTATGGGCACCTCCGGTAAAACGTTGACACCGGAGCAGATGGAGCAAGTGATGAAGATGCTGAAACAGAAGCAGGACAACAACTGACGGAGATAGCCGATAAGCTATTGAGCGGGTGAGCTGAAAAGCTCAAACCCTGAACCCCGAACCCCGAACTCAGAACTCAGAACCCTCAACCCAGCCTATACTGCGCGATGGCCAGGTCCGGTGACCGCGTTTCGACCAATTCGACCAGGTGGTGGTGATGGGTAAAAAAAATCACCTGGGTTTTTCGGGACAGTTCGCTCAATACGGTCAAAGTGGCCAGGGACCGCTCGTCATCGAAGCGCAGGAGGATGTCGTCCACCACGAAAGGCAGCGGTTCGTTGCGTTCCAGGTACTGCTCCAGGCTGGCCAGGCGCAGCGCCAGGTAAAGCTGGTCGGCGGTGCCGTCACTCATGCCGTCGACGGTTACTTGGGCTTCGCTTTGCGGGCGGATGCCGACCAGGACCGGGTTGCCCCGTTCATCGTAATCCGCCCGCAGCCGGCTGAAGGCGCCGAGGGTCATCTGTGAGAACAGCTGGCTGGCCCGGGAGATCAGCGGCCCCTGGTGCTTTTCACGGTACTGCTCGACAGTGCGGGAAAGAATAATCGAGGCAATTTTCAAGCGGGCATATTTTTCGACGTCCGACTCGAGGTTGGCCAGCAGGCGCTCGGCATTCTCAGCGTGCCTGGCAGCCGCGGATCTGCCGTCCATCTGTTGGAGCCTGGCGTTCAGGGCGCCGATTTGCTGGTCGAGCGCCGAACGTTCTTTTTCCAAGGCTTGGGTTGCCTCTTCCAGCACCTGAAGTTCAGGCGCGATGCTGTCGGCATCCATGGACGACGCCTCATCAATAAAGGCGTCCACCGTTGCCCCGGCACTCAACCTGCGCAGCTGCTGCTCGATGCCGCTTAGATCGGTAACCAAGGTCCTGCGTTCCCGGGCCCGTTTTTCCGTTTCGGCCAGCAGGTCGGCACTGGCGCAATGAGCCGATTTGCACAGGGACTCGATCAGCGCCTCGCATTCATAAAGTCGCCGCTGCGCACCCTCCAGCTCTTTCTTTGAAGATTCCAACCGTTCGACGAGGCCTGCGTGCCGGGACTCATCTTTGCGGGCATGGGTCAACCGGCCATTAAGCAGTTCGGCTGCCCGATCCCTGGATTCGGCTTTGAGATCCGGTGCGAGGGCCTCGACCAGTTCATCCACCCGGGACGTGAATACTGCCGAATCCCGATCGATACCGTCGATACGTTTGCGCAACACGTCGGCTTCACTAATTGTGTTCCTGAATTCACGGATGCTCTCGATGACGGCCAGCGCCGCAGTCGGATTGGCATCGGCACGGATGCCAATTTTTTTGACACTTTTTTCCCAGCTGGACGTCCACCGGGAAAGGGTATCCGCCAGCTCCGCACCAGTGGATTTCCCTTCTTCCAGTTCCGCCTTGAGGCGGATCAATTCCTTGTCGACTGCGTCGATCCCGGATTCGAGGTCCTGTTGGGCCTTGATGTGCGCCTGGGCCGTCCGTATCAGCCCGGACAGCGGATACGTTGGGTCCCGGGGAACCCCGGCGGCCTCGAGCGCGGTCATCAGGTCCGATTTGAGGTCCGCCAAGCGGGCGGCAAGCGTCTCCGACTGGCGCTTTCCGGATTGCCAGTCGACCAGTTTGTCCCGCAGCAATCCAATCTCGGCCAGCCAGCCCCGCATCTCCTTCGGTGTTTGCGGGGTTATGCCCGCCGGCTGCCACACCTGCTGCCAACCGGTTTCCAGTTCACGGTGCTGCGCCAGAGAGGTTTCAAGCGCAGCGTTCACATCGACAAGCGCTTTTTCCAGCTTCTCTTTTTGTGCCTCGAGCAACCCTTTCTTGCTGACCTGGTCGGCTTCGCGCCGGAGACGATCCGAGACGTGATCCGCCCGAACCATGCTCTTTTCGAATGCATCCGACAGGCCCGAGGCATCCTCAAAATGGCTTAAATAGTCCCGGGATGCTTCCGGTGGGGGCGCCTGGCCATCCAGGGTCTGTCGAATCACCCCCCACCCTTTGTCCCGCAGGGCCCTGATGGTTTTCAGATCCGTTTCGGTGGGAACTTCCCGGATTCGATCAATGGTTTGAATATCGGCCTGGGTCCCGGCGATCTCGCCTTCCGTCGAGGCCTTTGCCTCACGCTGTTTTTCAAGCGTGCGCTGTAACGCGTCAAAGCCGACGTCGAACCGATCGATGGTCGCTTGGGTTGGCAGCGGCAGTTGGTCGACGTCCGCCAATGCACCAGCCCAGAGCGTCTGTCGTATCAAGGTGCGGCTCAGGTCCCCCTCGAGCGCATCGCTGATGGTACGCATCTCTTCTATCTGTGTTTCGATGGGACCGGCGGCCATTGCTGCCTGCAGGGCCTGTTCGAGATCGGACACATCCACAGGCGCCACCATCGCACGGCGTTGATCGAACAGCTGGCTGAACCGAATTTTGCGTTTGCGCTGCTGCTCGGCGGCTGATTCCAGCCTGACGCTCAACCGTTCGTAGGCCTTTCCAAGTTCCTGGATCTCACCCACGGTCGATGGCGGCAGCCTGAAATCCCCGGACGCTTCACCCGAGATGTCTGCGCGGATCTCCTCAAGCGTGTCGGCGGCCTGTTTTTGCAGCGTGCGCATGCGGCCGTGGAGTCCAGGCCGATCTTTCTGGGCCTTGCGAAAGCCGCCCAGCTCCTGCTGGAGCGACTCGATGGCGGCGGCATGGTCAAGCAGGGCCTGGTGAACCGGCAGGGCCTCTATCTCCCGGTTGATTTTCTCGATGGCCTCCCGGGAACGTGCCACATCCCGGGTAGCCATTTTTAGTTCTTTTTCCGCGTCACGTCGCTGGTCTCCGAAATCCTCCGCAAGATCCGGCACCCCTCGATAAGCCACAAGGGCACTGTCGATCTCTTTTTTGCGGGCAATCGACGGCAGCGCCTCTTGGATGCGCGCGAGCCTGGCCTGCCTTTGTTTGTGGTCCCCGAGCGTTGCTTTTATTTTATCCATCCGATTTTGGGCATCGCTCAGCTCGAGATGGTGCGCCTTCCATGTCTTTGGCAGCAAGAAGGCATCCTTTTGCTCCTGGCGTGCAGTCTTGATCGCCTTGATCGCCAGGTTGATCGATGGCGTCGACCCGCTGGGCTTGAAGAGCGCGCCGCATGCGCTTTCAAGATCCTTTTGAACGTTCTGAAGCCTGACCAGGCCCGCACCGGCAGCGAAGAGGGCCTCCCCGATGTTGCCTTTGCCGGATATGATCTCTTTTCCGCCCTGGATCAGGTCGTCGTGTCCGATGGCAAACATCTGCTCGAACACCTCAGGGCTGACACCGCCCAAAAAGGGAGCCAGCGCCGCCTCATCCAGCACGGTTTCATCGTCAAGGCCGCGCAGTGTCTTGACTCGCCCTTTGCGGCGAAGAAACTCGATTTCGTCGCCGCTGCCGTTGACCAGCCTGGCCCCGACGCGAAGTTTGGGGTAGCCGTGAAGAAAATTTACCGGCTCCCGTGCCGGTATGCCGAACAGCATGTGCCGGATCGCTTTCAAGGCCGAGCTTTTACCCGCTTCGTTGGGTCCAAACAGCATGTGAAAATCGGCTCCGCTATTGGGCAGATCAATGGTCACGTCGGTAAAAGGTCCATAGGCGGCCAGCCGGATGCTCCTGATTTTCATGACGCAGCGGTCTCCTTTTTCATGCTGTTCACCAGCAGTGCATGGGCCTGCGCCACCAGTTCGCGCAGCTGCTCCGGATCGTCCGGCTGGAGCCTTGCGTCTCCCTGGCGGTATTCCGGCGGCAGTTTTTGAAAAAGGGTCGACAACGCCTTGCCTATATTCAGTAATTCCGGGTCATTGGACATCAGGTCGTCCACCAGCGCGCTCAACTCGCGCAATGGCCCCGGATCGGCAACCGACCTGGCCTTGGGCCGGGTTCTAACGATTACTTTTTCGATCCAGGCCCGGTCACCAAAATGGGCAATCGCCATGGACCGGATCGCGTTCTTGAGGTGTTCGGGGTCGGCAGCGATTGGGTCGTGAACGTCTGTTTCACCGCTAAATTCCACTCGGGCAATCACCGGTTTGGGATCATGCCGATCGATGACGTTTTCGAAGATCGTCAGAAACCGTTCAATGATCTCATCGACGCGGGTCACCCCGTCCAGATCGACAGGCACCCGTTCCCAGCGGATCACATCGATGTCGTGGCGGATTATCTCAGGGGGTGTCCCCTCTTCCGCGGTCACCAGCACACACCCCTTGGCGCCGGACTCCCGAATGTGGCGTCCCTGGGCACATCCGGGAAACACGACCGGCGGATCCTCCGCAACCCGCTCAAACTGGTGCACGTGCCCCAGGGCCCAGTAGTCGTAGCCTTTGTTGGTTAAGTCATCGAGCGAGCACGGGGCGTAGTTTTCGTGCCCCTCCCTACCGGTGAGGCTGGTGTGCAGCAGGCCGATGTTGAAATGCCCGGGAACCGGGTCCGGATAGTCGAGTGCGAGGTTGTCCGTAATGGCAACCTGTGCAAAGCTTTGCCCGTGAACCGCCACTTTCAAGTCTTCGATGATTTGGGTTTCGGGTTTTCTGGATGATAACACGTGGACGTTGTCAGGATACGGCAGGGTTCGCGTCATCTTGCCGGCCGCATCGTGGTTGCCCGAAACAATGAACACCTGAATCCGGGTCTCGCTGAGCCGCTTGATCTGCTTGATAAAATAGAGGCCGGTGTTGTAGTCTTTCCAATCGCCATCGAACAGGTCGCCGACAATCAGCACGAAATCCACGGCTTCATCGATGGCCAGGTCAACCAGGTTCTCAAACGCGCGTCTCGACGCCTGGCGTATTTCCTCGACGGGTGCCCCCTCGTAGGCTTCGAGGCGCTGCAGCGGGCTGTCCAGGTGGATATCGGCGCTGTGGATGAATTTGATCATGGGTATTTCTTAACCCGCTGGATGGCCGCTTCCCGCTTCTCGACCTGCTGGTAGGCATTGCTGTAGATGACGTAGTATTTATTGATATTGCTGACATAGCGAACGGTCTCCTGGCCGACGATTTTCAGCATGGCCATTTCCACGTTTCGGAACCACCGGTTGGGGTCCAGTTGCATGCGTAGGGCCTTTTTCCTCGCCCGACGCATTCTGCCCGGACCAGCGTTGTATGCGGCCAGGCTGAAACGCACCTGATCCTGGGGAAGAATCGCCGCGTCATTAAAATATTGGTCTTGCAGAAACTTCAAATACTTGACCCCCGCCTGGATGTTGTTTGCCACGCTGCTGATATCCGGAATCCCGACCTTCGGATCAGCAGCGGTTTCGGGGCGGACCTGCATAATACCAACCGCTCCCTGCGGGCTGACTTTTTTGTGGTCGAAACCGGATTCCTGAAAGGCCATGGCGCTGATCAACCGCCAGTCGAAGCCATATTCGGCGGCATATTCCTTGAAAAGCGGGGCATAAGCCACCAATTTTTTCCCCGGGTTGCCCGCCAGCGGATTTTTGATCCAAGTCGTTTGTTCGTAATAGCGCCTAAACAGAATGTTCCCCAGACGAGTCCCTTTCTTATGGTTCTTGGCAAAACGATCCAGGCTAATCTTGAGCGCCGGGCTGGTTTTGCGCACGGCCCAGGCGATATCTGCGCCCTTTCGAAAGGTCAAATCGCCTACGATCCGGATGTCGGTGAGAATCTCGGCCCAGGCGGCGGCAATGTGGCTGTCGCAAACCGTACGCGCGATCGCTCCGGAGTTGACCAGCTCCAGGATGTCTTCGGTTTCCAGGTTTTCATCTGCCGGAACGATTTTGGCCGGCCGCAGCCCCTGTGCAACCAACTGCCGGTTAAGGTCCAGGAGGCTCTCGTAATAGCTGCTGCTCCGGCGAACGAATAGGCTATTTCCGGAAAGCGCCGTGACGTCTTGAATGGGGGCGACCGACTTGTGCGTGACCAGCACCTCATCGATGCCGGTCAAATAGGGTTTGGTGAAATCGATTTGTTTCAACCGCTCCGACGTTACCGTAAGGCCTGCAGCAGCGATGTCTCCGTATCCCTCGACCAGGTCGGGAATCAGGCGATCCCGAGCGACCGGTATGAACTCGAACACAACCTGGAGCTCCCTGCGGGTGACACCCTTGTTCAAGGCCTTCTGGTATTGCCTGAGCAGGGCATATTCGAAACCGCGGAGCTTGCCGTGGGACAGGAAGAAATTGGTCCGGTTATAGGTGGTCAGGACACGGATATATTTTCTCTTCAGCAACGCGTCCAGATCTTCGGTGTACCTGTCGGTCAGGTGTGCATCGAGGGGATGGCTCGCATCGACATCCTGAGCCCCTACCGGTGTGAAGGCGGTCAGGCAGAAAAAAATCGTAAACAGTGCGGTAATCGTCCGGATCATGGTTCGCTACGCTTGGTCTAGGAAGAAAACGATAATCAAATTGAATCGCATTCATTGTCAACCGTCCGCAACGCATTTGTCAAGGCGTCCGTTGTTTCTTGATCGACAATCAAACATGCATCCAGCCGCCTGCCGATCAGAATAAGGCGATGCTGCCATCGAACCCGGGATCAGTCAGCCCTGCTGATCGGTCTATATTCGGTCGATTCGGGCGCTCCCATTGATGAGCGGCTCTCCCGGGCGGCCTTTGTACTGAGTCAAAAAGAGGATTGACACATAAATACCGGTCCGATATGCTCATTCGCGTGGAACGAAAGATCTCACTTTTTCCCCCTTATCCTTCAACCTACGCGCTACGATCATCATTTCGCAGAGCTTTGATTTACACATACTAATAAGACGGCAAACAAACGAAAACCGGCCGGTAACAAAAAGAGGGCGCCGCATGGTTGAACAGCAAGGAACAGGACAAGAATATGCTGACCATTCCTTGACGGCGGCAATCAGTGCCCAGCGCGTCACCAAGGTGTTTGGTGAAGGCAAAAACAAGGTTCTGGCGCTTGACGATATTTCACTGACCATCGAAGAAAATGAGTTTTTTACCTTGCTGGGGCCTTCAGGTTGCGGCAAGACGACCCTACTGCGTCTGATTGCCGGGTTTGACCAGCCGACCTCGGGGGCAATCATGCTCAGGGGTGAGGAGATCTCACATCTGCCGCCCAATCAGCGTTCGGTCAACACCGTGTTTCAAAATTATGCGTTGTTCCCGCACATGACGGTCGCCAAAAACATCTCCTTCGGGCTCGAGATGCTGGGCCAGCCACATGATGTCATTGAAAAAACGGTTGGCGACATGTTGACACTGGTCAAGATGGAGGCGCTTCGGGACCGTCGCACCGACCAACTCTCCGGCGGACAGCAGCAGCGCGTCGCCCTGGCCAGGGCCCTGGCCCCGCGCCCCCAGGTATTGCTGCTCGATGAACCGCTTTCAGCACTCGATTACAAGCTTCGAAAGGAGATGCAGATCGAGCTCAAGCAGCTGCAGCACGACACCGGAATCACCTTTATTTTCGTGACCCATGACCAGGAAGAAGCGTTGACCATGTCCGACCGGATTGCGGTGATGCACCTTGGCCGGATCCTGCAGATCGGCACCCCTCGACAGATATACAATCAACCGTGCGAACGCTTTGTGGCTGATTTTATCGGCAAATCCAACTTCCTTTCAGCTGAGGTTCTTGCTGTGGAGGGGCGGCGCGCCCAGTTAAAGCTTTCTTCGGGGAGAAAAGTCAGTGTATCCATTCCTGAGGGCATGGATCCTGACGGCAGCGTGACTGTCGTGGTAAGGCCGGAATACACGCAACTCTTTTCAGGATCGAAGGACGTGGCCGATCTGCAGGGAGTACTCGAAAACATCGTTTATTTGGGCACGGATACCCATTATCATATCCGCTTGCCGGACGAGTCGATGTTCGTGACGCGAAGCCAAAACCAATGTAAAGTGACAGAAGCGTTTAAGGCCGGACAATCGGTCAGCATCGTTTTCAAGCCTGAGTCCGTTCAAATGTTGAGGTCCTGATGTGACTAACACGAAGACCGCATCCGGTCCGGTCAGAGACATCCAAAGAGACAGAACCAGGAGGAACTGGCTATTAAGTGCGCCTGCGTTGGTGGTTCTGGGCACAGCCGCTTCGGGGCCGCTGTTGATTGTACTCGTCTATTCGTTTCTAAGTGCCGGTGACTATGGCGGTGTGGTCTGGAAGTTTTCAACCGATGCCTGGTTCAATGTGGTTTTTTTTCGTGACATTTTCGATGGAACAACCACGTTGGCCGATGCGCATATGAAGATCCTCTGGCGATCGGTCCGGCTGTCCTTTATGACCACCTTGATCACGCTGGCCGTCGGCTTCCCGACCGCCTATGTCATCGCCACCCGACCGCGGCAAACCCGCAGCTTCTGGTTGTTCCTGATTACTGTCCCGTTCTGGACCAACCTGCTGATCCGAACATTTGCCATACTCGAAGTCATTCGCAACGAGGGCCTGATCAACATCGGCCTGCAAATGCTCGGGATTATCGACACGCCGATCCAGATGCTATATACCGATTTCGCCATCATGGTCGGCATGACGTATGTTTACCTGCCCCTGATGGTATTGCCGTTGTACGCATCCATGGAGCGCCTGGACTTCAGCCTGGTCGAGGCGGCTTACGACCTTTATGCCACACGCCGTAAAGTGCTGCACCGGATTATCATTCCCCTGGTCAAACCGGGGATCATTGCCGGGTCCATACTGGTGTTCATCCCGTCACTGGGTGCATTTGTCACCCCGCGGGTGCTGGGCGGGGGCAAGAAGATGATGCTGGGCAACCTGATCGAGCTGCAGTTTGGCGCAGGCCGCAACTGGCCGCTGGGTGCCGCGCTCTCCGTCACCCTGCTGGCCCTCGTCATGGCCGCCCTGTTATTCTATGTCCGATCGACACAGCGCTATTCGGGGAACGTGCGATGACCTATTTTAACAGGAAACGCCCGCCCTTTTCCCTGAAAGCCCAGCCCGGGTTCGGCACGATCGCCGGCCTGTGTTTCGTGATGCTCTACGCCCCGATTATTACCCTGGTTGTTTATTCGTTCAATGCGGGCAAATACATTTCACTGTGGGAGGGGTTTTCCCTGCAATGGTATGTTGCGGCCTGGGGGAACGAAGCCGTGCAGGATGCGACGGTTCGCTCGCTTTATCTGGCCGCCCAGGCGTCGGTCTATTCGACCATACTGGCGACCATGGCCGCACTGGGCACAACCCGCACACCTCCCTTTCGGGGATTGACGGCCATCTACGCCATGATCAACCAGCCGCTGATGGTACCGGAAATTGTGACCGCGGTGGCACTGTTGATCCTCTTTGCGATGATCAAATCGCTGACTGGCATTCAGGGCATGGTTTACCTCGTCATCGCCCACACCGCCTTTTGCATTCCGTTCGCCTACCTGCCCATCCGGGCGCGCCTGGAAGGCATGGATCTGATCCTGGAAACGGCGGCGGCCGACCTTTATGCCACGCCCTGGAAAACCTTCTGGCGCATCACGCTGCCCCTGCTCTGGCCGGGAATCATTGCCGGGTCGATGTTGGCTTTCGTCATCTCTTTGGATGACGTGGTGATCACCGAATTTGTCAAATCATCCGGACAAGAAACCCTGCCAACCTACATGCTGGGTCAGCTCCGCCGGGTGGTGACGCCGGAAATCAACGCCATCTCTACCCTGTTGCTCGGGCTGTCCATATTGGTGGTGTGTCTTTTGTTTTTCGTCGAAAGGAAGTTTGGAAAATAGTGGCTTTTCACATCAAGGAGATCAGCAGTAGCATTCCAACCACAACAAGGGAGGTTTTACAATGAAGATCAAGTTGGTTATTGCCGCCGTTGCCGCAGTCGGACTCTTCTTTGCGGGTGTTGTGCATTCAAGTGAATTGAACCTGTACAACTGGGGGAATTATACCAGTCCCGACCTGATCAAGAAATTCGAGACAACGTACAACGTCAAGGTCACCATCACCGACTATGACTCGAACACGACTGCTCTGGCAAAAGTAAAAGCCGGCGGACACGGCTTCGATATCGTGGTCCCGTCTGCCAACTACGTGAAGGTATTTCTCGAAGAGGGTCTGGCGCTCGAGGTTCGTCCGGATCAGATGGAGAACTTCAAGCATGTCGCCCCCCAATGGCGCAACCCATCGTTCGACCCGGGCCGCCGCTACAGCGTCCCGTGGTTGTGGGGAACGGTTGGCATCGCGGTGGACACCGATGTTTATAAAGGCGACATCAATACCTCTTCCATCGTTTTCGACCCGCCCGAAGAGCTGGCGGGCAAGATCAACATGGCGCCTGAAATGGGCGATGTTATGGGTATGGCCTTGAAGTATATCGGCAGCGAGCCCTGCACCACCGACAAGGTCGCCTTGAAAAAAGCGCGTGACCTTTTGATGGCCGCCAAACCGAAGTGGGTGTCCATGGACTATGGCCTGACGGAAAAAATGCCGCGCGGCGACTTTTCTGCGGCGCTCTACTGGAATGGCGCAGTCTATCGTGCGGGACTGGCAAAACCGTCGATCAAATTCGGTTACCCGCGTGAAGGCTACGAAATCTGGATGGACAATGCGATTGTGCTCAAAGACGCCAAAAACGTCGATAATGCTAAAAAATTCCTGAACTTTATCATGGCACCGGAAAATGCCGCCCTGAATTCCATCTTTGCCCGTTACGCCAATGGCATCAGCGGATCGGAAGCGTTCATGCCGGATGAGATGAAAACCGCGTCGGCGATCAATATCCCCGACGAGTTCAAGGATGCCGGCATGTTTTTCCCCGCCTGTTCCAAAGAGGCCACCGAGTACTACACCGCTATTTGGACGGAGTTGACCAAGTAGCCGTTCGGCCGGTTATGACCTGGCATCTAAACAAACAAGAGGATCCGGTTGCCGGATCCTCTTGTTTTCATTCAGCCGATGTCGTTGACTTAAGAAGTATTCCTATGGGGAGAATCCATCGGAATCGCTATCGAAATCGACAGACACTGCCTTTGCATTGATTCCGATCCCGACAGCGACCCCGATGTGGATCCCATCAGGACCGTTTCAGGCTACTGACGGCTTAAATTAATGATATGGTGTGCCAACCCCCTATCAATGAACCGTGGCGTGAGGAAGGCATGGAATCGACGGTCACGCTGGCCAACTGGCGGACTGCACCGTATAGCACGCAGTCCTTTCATCGTGTGGACCAGATCATCCCGGTGGCCTTCATCGACGCGTCGGGGCGCCCCAGCGGCCTTTCAGCTGATCCGACATCCCTAGACGCCGTCGTGTTCGAAGATCAGCACGGGCAGCAGCGACGATTGACCGAGGTGCTCGACGCAACCGCCACCCGGGGACTGGTGGTGCTGCGGGGGGGACGACTGGTCGCTGAACGCTATCTCAACGGTTATGACGGGACATGCCCACATATTTTGTTCTCGGTCAGCAAGTCCCTCACCGGGGCATTGACCGGGATCCTGGTTGGCCGGGGACGGATCGACCCGGACAGCCCGGTGACCCGGTACATCCCGGAGGTGTCCGGTTCAGCCTATGGTGACTGCACGGTGCGCCATGTGCTCGACATGACGGTCAGTTCGTCTTTCTCCGAAGCATACCTGGACAAATCGGGCGACTTCGCCCGCTACCGGCGCGCCATGCTATGGAACCCGGCCGAGCCGGGAGAAGATACCGGCACCCTACACGAATTTCTGGCATCCGTCCGCCCGGCACCTGAACCCCATGGAGCGGTCTTTCGTTATCTGTCACCGAATTCGGACCTTCTGGGCTGGTTGGTCGAACGTGCCTCGGGCCGGGATTTTGCCAGCCTGTTTTCCGACCTGATCTGGAAACCCATGGGGGCTGAAGCCGGGGCTTATATAACCGTCGATGCGATCGGATCGCCGCGCACGGCAGGCGGAATCTGTGCGCTTCCCCGTGATTTGGCCCGATTCGGTGAAATCATGCGCCTGGGGGGCAATCATATACTGCCCGATTGGTGGGTTCAGGACATTCGCAGCGGCGGCGACAGTGAGCCGTGGAAGGTAGGCGAGTTTTACCATATGCTTCCGACCGGCCGCTACCGTAGCCAATGGTATCAATCGGGCAGCCCATCGGGCGCCTTCTGTGCGATCGGCATTCATGGGCAGTGGCTGTGGGTCGACCCCCAAAGAGAGGTTGTCATCGCCAAGGTGTCCGCCCAAAAAGATCCGGTGGATGAGGATACCGACTTTACGCTGATTCGTGCGTTCGAGGCTATCGCCGAAGCCGTTCAATAAATAGATGATCAATCCTTTTCCGGTGTTTTCAACCGGGCGACGGTATCCACGTCGCACACATCGAAGATCTGCCCGCATCCCCCGCAAACCATCTCGCACTGGTCGGCCTTGCGTGACCGGCGGCGCTTCAGCTCGGCACGGCACTCCGGGCATTTCAGGTCCTGGGTCTGATCGTTGGGTTCGGTTTTGTCGCGCATCCGGTGTCCTCCGTTGATTGGGATCATAGCAATTGATGAACGATGAAGTAGTATCTCTACGCATAGCCAATCGTGCATATTCTGGGCGGTCCGGCTCAATCATGGATTGGGCCAGGGCACACCCCAGTAGTTCAATTATTTTTGGGAATGCAGACCCACCATATTGCCCTCGGTATCGGTCACCATGGCAATAAATCCGTATTCACCAATGGACATTTTTTCGCGATGCACCTGACCTCCATGCGCTTTGGCGCGCGCAGCCTCGACGGCACAGTCCTGGCAACTGAAATAGACCATCGTGCTGTTGCCGCCCGAAGAGACGCCGTCCATCTGAACCAACGCACCGGGGGCACCCATTCGGTCCATGGCCATCGGAAAACTCCACATGGTAGCGGCCGGACTGTCCAGGCGCTCCAGTTTGACCTGAAACACCGATTCGTAGAAGGCTTTGGCGCGGGCGATGTCTTGTACATATATTTCAAACCAACCGACTGGATTGTTGATCATTGCATTTCTCCTTGGGTATTTTTGTCAGCAAGGGATGCACGCCTTGAACGCATCCCCGCCTACTTCGATGATGAATCATGCCGCACGGTTTTATGTAAGTCAAAAATGAGTGCGGCCCGTCTGCACATCATGAACTGCACGACAGCATTGAACAGCCGGGGCGATGGCGGGCCCAGTCCGGACGTCTGGCGGCAAAGGCTTCCTTTTCCGGCTGTTCGTCGTAAGGGCGGCGCACTAAGTCGAGCAGTTCGTGAATCAGCGAAAAATCATCCTGTTCGGCCTTGTCGATGGCCATTTGCGCCATGTAGTTGCGCAGCACGTATTTGGGGTTGACCGCATTCATGCGACGTCGCCGAACCGGGTGGGGGATATTGTCCCGGCCGGCTCGTTCAAGGTAGCGTCGAAGCCAGTTGGCAGTCCGGCTGCGCATGTCTCCCGTCAACTGGTCGGGGACATAGTAGGCGTCCATGAGAGGGGCCATGAGCGCTTCATCGCCGACCGCAGCCAGGGAGGGATCATGCCCATCCAGCCGGGCGAGCCGGCGAAAAAAGATCGTCATGTCCGTTTCGACCAGCGGTAAAATGGCCAGCAGCTCGGAAATCAGGGCGTCGTCCGTTGCCGGATCGAATGCGTTGAATCCCAGCTTGCGGGACATCATCTGCCGCCATCCCTCCTGGTATAGGTTCACGTAATCGTCCAGCACCCCCTGCAGGGGTTCGACCTGCCCGATCAGCGGGTGGATGGCGTTGGCCAGCTGGGCGAGGTTCCACTGGGCAATGGCCGGTTGGTGACCAAAACGATAGCGGCGCCCAGCTGCGTCGGTTGTGTTGGGTGTCCAGTCGGGATCGTAATTTTCCAGCCAGCCGTAAGGGCCGTAGTCGATGGTCAGGCCAAGGATCGACATGTTGTCCGTGTTCATCACGCCGTGCACGAATCCCACCCGCATCCAGTGGACGATCATTTCGGCGGTGCGGCGGCACACCTCCTCGAACCACCGCAGATAAACCGCCGGTGACGGTTCACCCAGGTGGGGGAAATCGGTGCGAATCGTATGGTCCGCCAGCTGCTTCAACACATCCATTTCACCCCGGGCGGCAAAGATCTGAAAGCTGCCGAAACGCGTAAACGACGGTGAAACCCGGCAGACCACGGCCCCCGGTTCCAGTTTGGGATGGCCATCGTAGAACATGTCCCGCTCCACTTCCTCGCCGGTCAAGGTCAGACTCAGTGCGCGAGTGGTGGGCACGCCCAGGTGGAACATGGCTTCGCTGCACAGGAACTCGCGCACTGACGAGCGGAGCACCGCCAGGCCGTCAGCCGTTCGTGAATAGGGCGTGGGGCCAGCCCCTTTCAGCTGCAGCATCCAACGCTGCGAATCACTATTGACGATTTCGCCCAGGTTGATGGCCCGGCCGTCGCCCAGTTGCCCGGCCCAGTTGCCGAACTGATGGCCGCCGTAGCACATGGCGAAGGGTTGCATACCCGGCAGCAGGCGGTTGCCGGTGAACACCTGGGTGAACGCATCGGATTCGCAGGTGTGGATTGAAAGACCCAGCAGGTTCGCCACCTCCGGCGAGTAAGCGACCAGTCGGGGCGCTGCCACGGGTGTGGGGTCGACCCGGGAATAGCACGCGCCCGTTACCTGACGGCGCCGGTTTTGACGATCAGGATCGGCCGGCAGGTCACGGGTGAAGCGGTTGTCAAAACGCAGCGCGTCCAGGGTTTCCTGTGCTTTCGTGGGAGTCTGACTGGGTGCAATGAAATCTTGTGCTTCAAGTAAGTTCATCCGGACCGTCCCTTCGCCCGTCGGCATATCACAGACCGTCATCAGATTTTCCGATAATCTTGCCAGAATGGCTTGCGCTGATGGCCGGTGTTTTAGTTTCTAATCAGAAAGATTTTTTTAAGATAAGCACTGAACGCAGATGGTGCCATCCCGCAGACTAAAAACGAGGGGACTGGGGCTGCGGGAAGCGGGTTGGAAAGACTCAGGGGGGCGCAGAAAAAATCGGGTGGCCGGCATCGATGGTACAAGGGTCATTCCACGATAGGTTTATCGACCGCCCCGGCGCTTTCTGCAGCGGATGTGTCGTCCGGGGTGACGACCTCCGCAGTTGAGGCATCTTCGCCCAGTTCACGATTGGCTTCCTCTGCGGCAGCGGCTTCGGTCTCCGCTGCTTCCGCTCCGGCATCGGCCGGTTCTGGGTCGTCTGCCGATGCTGGCTCTGGCTCGATGGCCGGTTCGGTTTCTTCCTGGTAGGTCTGGGGCGGCGATGGAAACGAAATAGCGCTGCCGGTATTGCCGGGGTCAGCCTTGCCGAACACCGTGATAGTGACGATCTTGTCCGACTCCCAGACGATCGAGTGGTTCAGGCTGCGCAGCAAACGCTTGAGCCCCTTTTCCAGCGCCAGACCGTTAATGGTGGCACTCACCGGATGCTGATTCCACTTGCCGTTGAGATTGAACCGGTAGCCGGTGTCCCGGGTGATGGTTTCAAGCACATTACCCAGCGGTTCGTTTTGGGCCGTCAGGCTGATCAGTGGTTCTGCGGTTGAATCCTGCGCCATGGACGGATCAATCGCAGCGCTGCCGACGAACCAGAAAAAGCTGACAATCAGGCAGAAAATGAGTTTCATGATAGCATCCCAACTAGTGCGGGTTGCCGGCCGGGGCCGTTAAAGCGGTTCAACACCGATTTCAAAAATCGCGTCATTTCTGAACGTGGACAGTGATATTTTATTCTATTTTCATCTGTTTCACAACAATAGATGGACGCATATGGCGCACATCGAACACCGTTTCATGAAAGGCGCGGGATCAAGGCTTGCGCCATCCAATAGGGATGAGGTGTAACGCCAATATCGGACTGTTGACGGAACCGTCAACGATTGAATGCCGCCAGCGCTTTTTTGGCGACGATTTCACCCCATTCGGGTACAAAGTGCCCCGCCTCGTCGATTTCAATGGGGTCTGGGCAATTGCGGATGTCGTTTTTCAGCGCCCGCATCACCGGCGGGCCCAGCACCGGGTCCTGCATGCCGATGGCCATGAACGTCCGGCCGCGCCACGATTGGCCCAGCCAGCGCCTGGCATCGCGGGACAACCGGGCGCCGGGTGCATCGGCGTGATCCGGCACCATTTCCGGAAATCGCCGTACGCCTGTCTTATAGCGGCCATCGGGAAACGGCGCATCGTAAGCGCTGCATTCGGCCGGGGAAAGCTGGGGGCAGCTCCGTTTGAGGAGTCCTCCCGGAGATAGGTCGGGGTTTTTTTTGACCCAGGCCCGCCAATCGATAAATCCCTTGGAGAGCTGATGATCGCCGGATCCGAGGGTCGTGTTCATGACCAGCAGACGGGAGAATCGCTCGGGCATCGCCATCGGCAGCGTCAGGCCGATAATCCCGCCCCAGTCCTGGCAGACCAGGGTGATATCGGTCAAATTCAACTGTTCGATGAAGGAAAGCAGCGTATTGCGGTGGAAATCGAAATGGTATGCAGATGGGTCAACCGGTTTGTCCGATCGTCCGAATCCGAAAAAATCGGGTGCGACAACACGTCCCCGGGCCCCAACGAAAACCGTTATCATACGGCGGTATAGATAGCTCCAGGTTGGCTCGCCGTGCAGGCACAAAAAAGTCGCTCCGGCCGCTTCAGGCCGCTCATCCAGGTAGTGCAGGCGAAGCCCTTCGAAGCCTTTCAGGTTGTCCAGGTAGTTGGCGGCAAACGGGAAATCGGGCAGGCCGTCGAAACGTTCATCCGGTGTTCTCAATGCATCGAGCATCGTGGGTCCCCGCTAACAGAGGATTGAAAAAGACTGCGCGTGGGTGAATCGTTCCTTCATAAGGTCTTCAACTTGCGCAGGTAGTCGCGGACATAGTGTGGCAAAATGCCCTCCTTTAAATAGGCATTGAAATCCGCATGGGCGATTTCCGGATTGAGCGTCCACGTAGCCGCCGCCCGCTTGAAAACCTCATACTCGCTGATCGCCTGATTGCGGGCGTGGTTCCACAGGCGCTCCTCATCCGACAAAGGCGACCGGTTGGCCCAGTATTTGTCCAACCGGCGCATCAACTCGAAGTAAAGCAGGGCTGCCAGAATAAACAGCAGCATGGGCCATTGAAAAACAGTTTCCTCGTTCATCGGGCACCTCCGGCAACCATCATCAACTATACAATAATGCCGGGAATTAAGAAAACAGCTGCTTTACCAACTGGCGCGTCGAAATGATGGAGGTCAGATGAAACGATGAATCCGCATCGGCCTAAACACACAGCCCCCAACCTAATCCCCAATAATTTTAACCAGCACCCGTTTTTTTCGACGGCCGTCAAACTCACCGTAGAAAATGCGTTCCCAGGTTCCGAAATCCAGCCGGCCGTCGGTGATGGCCACCACGACTTCCCGGCCCATGATCTGGCGCTTCATGTGAGCGTCGGCATTGTCCTCGCCCACATTGTGCCGATACTGTGACACCGGCGCGTGGGGGGCCAGCTTTTCCAGCCAGACATCGTAGTCATGATGCAGGCCGGATTCATCGTCGTTGATGAAAACCGACGCCGTTATGTGCATCGCATTAATAAGCACGAGGCCTTCCTTGATGCCGCTTTCGTCGATGCACTGCTGAACATCGGATGTGATGTTGATGAAGGCACGCCGGGTGGGCACGTTGAACCAGAGTTCTTTTCTATAACTTTTCATCTTTGACTCCCGCCATTTGAAATGCGAATCATGAAAAACAAACAATCCACCGATGATCGTTGATTGTATCAGGCAGTCTCCAATCAGGAAAGGGTCATGGCGGTAGATTTTTTCGCAAATTGATGCAAAATTATTCGATTCGACGTGTTTATCGGTTAATTTTTCTTGAAGGAACCTGCCTTGCTCAGTTAGATACTGGACTAAAATAGACGTATTTGCCGATATCGAACCGAATGGTATTTATCGTTCAATTAAGATGGTTCCGTAAAAAGTCACAAGTGGTGTCACTCCCACGAAGGCGGGGCACGTAGTGAAGCTTTTTCAGCGCTGTCCATAACTGTCTGAAACTTATAGATCTCCGCCTTCGCGGGGATGATAAAAAAGAGGACATCTCGACTTTTTACGGGTTCATCAATTAAAAAGGCGAAATACGGCACATTCACACATGGAAAAAGGGTATGCGAATAAATAGATTAAAGATAACACCCATCGGTTTCATCGTGATTGGCTTGATTTTCGCCTGTTTCTTATTCACCGGCACAAGCCAGGCAGATAACCACGGCAAGGAAAGGGGCTGGTTCGAACGGGAGGGACAGCACCGCCCGTCACTTTTTGGCCGTGATGACGAAGGTAACGAAACCGCAGGCCAGATGGCGGCATGGCTTCTGGCGGCAGCCAACTTGCCCGTTGTCTTGAGTATGCTGATCAGATGGACCAATAAGTTTGTCCCAATGGTGAATGGATTAAAGGATGCACTGACCCGATTCAACCGGCTCCAGAAAAAGCATCTCATGCGATTGCATTATTTTATCAACCCGATAGTCCTGGGAGTGGCCCTGTGGCATTGGCTATCGTCCCGATGCAGGTCCACGGCTCTGCCGGAATGGGGATTTATCGTGATGGTTGCCCTGATTGCTTTGGGGCTGATCGTAAAATTCAAGCTGAGTCCAAAACCGCTTCGAAAACGTGTTTACCGGCTTCACACCCAACCGCTGTTATTCCTTGCCATGGTGATGGTACTGACTATCGGCCACCTGATTGTCGATTAAGTCCGGCGGAAAAAGGTAAAATCCCATCAATTGACCTGTGATTGAAAAACAAATCCATGTTGTCTTAAGGCCAGGACGAACATCATTATGAAAGAAGTGATGATCACGCTGCTGGTTTGTGTCGTCATCTATGAAATCTTCGAGCACATCATTCTGCCCCTGTTCTGGACGATTCGATATCGAAAGCGCAAATCTGCCTACGGTCCATCTGGCATGATTGGAAAAAAATGTGTGGTCAAGCAGTGGCGCGGTACCCGCGGCAAGGTCTGTGTTGGCGGGGAGTTGTGGAATGCAAGCAGCCCATCACCACTGGTTCCAGGAAGCGTGACAATTATCCGGGACATAGACAATTTAACCCTTCTGATTTCGCCCCCCGATCAGTCGACCGAAACATCGATGAAATCCGCCAAACAGTAGCTCATCAAATTCAACTGCTGATCACTCCTTAATCCCGGGAAGACATCACTTATAAATTGGTGCCTATGAGCTTTGCTCCAAACGACAGAAACCCACCATACAACCAATCGGGACATCAGTTGGGACCGCCGTTTTTTCTTTTATCTTGAAATTGCTTTTTTGATATCTCCCAACTTAATTAAATGCTAAGGAATTTTGATTATTTTGGTGGTAAACGAAATATGCGTGGTATTGACGAGCACGAGGCCTTCCTTCACCCTGCTCTCATCGATGCACTGTTCCACGTCGGAAGTAATATTGACAAATGCCCGTCGGGTGGGCACCTCGAACCAGAGTTCTTTGCGGTGGCTTTTCATTGAGAGGGTGAAATAATGATGTTAGCATAACCGCCTACCGGCTCAATTGCGCCGATAAATCCAGAAAAAATTGACCGAACACCACAAGCCCCTTCTTCACAAAGCGCCTGCAACCGGCATGATGCATAATATCGGGCGTCTAATGACATTCCCGGGTCGTCTCTATTATTGCCCTCCAAAAACCCGCTTCAAGAGATCGGTGGTCTGCCTGATCGGGTCCTGGCGGATGGCCGCCTCCTCCTTGGCCACATAATAGAATATACCGTCCAGACTCTTTTGGATGACGTGGCCGTTCAGGTCAGCTTTGATATCAGGCACAAACGGCAGGGCCCGATACTGGCCCATGATATGCTCATAGGTCTGGATCGCGCCCACCTGGGAGAGGCTTTCCGTCACGACCGGCTCGATTTCCCGGGTCAGGCCGGGTGTCATCTTACCCCGGAAATATCGGGTAGCCGAATCCTCGGGGCCGTTATAGATGCGCTTGACATCGTCGAAGGTCATGGCGCTGATGGCGTCAACGAAGAGGGACTTGGCCTTAGGGGTGGCGTTTTCTGCAGCCCGGTTGAGCTTGAGCTCCAAATCGTCAAGAGGTTGAGACATTCCGACTTTGGCCAACGCCGACCTTACGGTTTCCATCTGTCCGGGTAGCGGGATATGAATCGCCTGATCGGCGTTGAACCCATCTGTCCGACCCAGCCTAGTCACCACATTTTCGGTACCGATGTGGAGGGCCTCCTTGAACGCGGAGGCGATATCCGCATTGGAAAGCCCCGTTTGTCCCGTTGTTCCACCGAGCGATTTCAACACGTCGGACCCTTTGTCCAGCCACCCGCCACAAGCTGCGGTCACGATTCCGAAGCACAGGGTCAGCCAGACGATGATTACGTGCATAAGCTGACCCCGGCAATTTATTTTTGCGATCACAGACATGGTTTTCCTCCTTCTTGTGATTACCCTGCAATACACAAGGTATGGAATGCAATTGGTCTTCTTGATCAACTAAATATAAATCACGACTTAGATAAAGACTATCGATCTGAAAAATCGCCTCAGGTAGGCAAGCTGGCGTCTGGAGAATACATATGCCTTCGCCTGCCAGTGATTGTATCAGGCAGACTCCATTCGGGAAAGGGTCATGGTGGTCGTTTTTCGTAAATCGATGCCGATTTAGCCAAAATTTGACCTGTTCCCCAGATAAAATTCCTTGAAGAAGCCTGCCCTGGTAAAGGAAATAATGGTTAAACTATACAAACGTGATTGGCTTGATCACCGCCTGTTTTTTGTTCACGGACGCTGGCCATGCAGACGATCATGGCGCGGACCATCGGGGGACATGTGATCGCTATCGGGGTTCAATGGAAAATTGGCGTGCAGGGACGGTTGATCGGATATGCCAATTCACTACTAAATGCCGTTTAGTTTGGTGAAGGGAACCGTCCTTGCACGCCAAATCAATAATACGATTGGCAAAGAACCAGGAAGAAGTCGCTGGAGGTAAAATATGTCGTTTATTGGCATTGGCCCATAAACCAAGGAATAAAACCTACCCTGATTGCATAAAATAATATGGTCTATTTGTAAACACGGTCAATCCACTGATTAAACCCGTAGTTAAAATAAGGGTATTGGGAATCGAAAAGGCCTTTTTTCACCGTGTGATTCGATCATTTCATGGTGATATGCAAAATAAACAACGAATAGATGCTTTCAGAACCGCAAATATTAAAAGCTGTCTGGCTTTTCGGTTTTCCGTTCTTAAAATTGAGTATCGCGTTTCGTTTAGGCTTGCCAGAAAGCGTTCGCTGTGCAGGTAACTGATGATCCGGGTCTCAGCCTCCCTCCGGTTCTATTTTTTGGATTGGATCGATAATAGAGATCGAATCGGTAAGCCAGTCAGTTAAGGATGCCGGCTGCCAGCGACCGGCACCTTTGCGAGTGGTCTGTGTGGAGATGCAATTTGAAAAGCATCCAATAGGCTTTTTCTGTATTTTTGATTATTTCAGTGCTGGCGGTTGCAGTGGCACTGCCGCAGGCTCAGGCTGCCATGCATGATCTCGTAATCCTTTATGGACGGGTGATCGAACCGGAGACCAGCTTGGATGGCGTCCGCAACGTGGGCGTCAAGGACGGAAAAATTGTCCCGATTACCTCCGCAGGCATCGGCGGTAAAATCTATCAACGCCGAGGGGCTTGTGGTCGCATCTGGTTTTATCGATACTCATTTCCACCGCCTCCCCCCCATGGTGTAAAGCTGGCATTGCGCACCGGTGTGACAACCGGGATGGATTTAGAACTCGGCGCCCTCGAGATCGACATGGGGTATGGTGAAAAACAAAAAGCCGGAAGGCAGATAAACTTTGCAACAACCATCAGCCATGAATTTGTATGGCAATTGTTGCTCGTCGGTGTAGCGGGGGCTCAACGCGTGGGGAGAGATCTACCCCTATCTGGCTGGATCAACCAAAATTGCGTCAGCTATGCTACGAATGGAAAACGGGGAGGAGAATCTGGGTCTAAAATACGAGGAAACCGCATTGGATCCAATTGAAGGTAAATATTTGACCCGCGATGAGTACCTATAGTTGGTCGAGGAGGATCCAGAAAAATTAGTAGTTGGTTTAATGCGCAAGAAAGAATGGTTGGACGAATGGTTGAAGCTGCCAGGAGTGGCTATCACCGGAGACGGATGGCTGCCAATGGACGCGGAGGGGAAGATACTCACTTGGGATGATCCCTATGACAAAGGTACGTATCACCCCCGAACATGTGGCACACAGGGCAAAGCACTGCGCTCAGCAGGGCGTTCGGAATTCCGCTGGTGCAGACACTCAGCATGCTGACGTATACTTCGGCCAAGCACCTTGGAGACACGGGTTTCGAGTCGATGACGGTCAGGGGACGCATGCTGGAAGGAATGGTTGCTGACATTACCATCTTCAGTTGCGAAGTGGTGGCCGAAAACTCGAGCGATGAACGCGGTAAAAACGGCATTCCCACGACCGACATCTATTATGTGATTGCAAATGGAACGATGGTAGTAAAGGGGTCCAGCGTCCTCAAGGAAGTCAACCCGGGCCAGGCGATTCGTTTTCCGGTCGAAGCCAAAAGCCGTTATAAACCGGTTACCGTTGACAACCGGAGCAGCAACTACATCGAAGATATAGGCCGCCTCAGCGATATTCACTAGATTGGATTTAATTATTGGGTTGAGTGGATCACACCCGTGGTATGTCGTTGCAGGCAACCGTCATGGATGAAGGCCAAAGCGATCGATTCGACCCCGATTCGTTAACGACACAAAGCATCTTTTCCCTTACGAAGATTACCCCTCATGCATGGGAAACCCAGCTTATGAAATGTCCTGCATGTGACACAGACAATCTGGAACCTGCCAGTTTTTGCAACCAGTGCGGCAGTCCGATGGCGGCACTGTGCTCGGTCTGCGCCCAGTCTAACCCGCCTGGCAGCAAATTTTGCAACCAATGCGGAAAACGATTGAACGGTTCCGAGGCAACCCATGACCGACGATCGGGTCAACCCCTTGCTTACACGCCCAGGTACCTGGCCGACAAAATCCTCACCCGCCGGGCTTCCATCGAGGGAGAACGGAAACTGGTCACTGTGCTCTTCGCCGATGTAGCCGGTTTTACGGCCATGGCCGAAAAGCTCGATCCTGAAGACATGCATGCAATCATGGATGGATGTTTTACCATCCTCATGGACGAAATCCACAATTTCGAAGGAACGATCAATCAGTTCACCGGTGATGGGGTCATGGCTCTCTTTGGCGCGCCGCTTGCCCATGAGGACCATGCTCAACACGCCTGTTATGCCGCCCTGGCCATTCAAAAAAAGCTCAAGGACTACAGCGGTGAGATCCAAAAACGATTCGGCATGGAGTTCCGCATGCGTATCGGACTCAACTCCGGCCCGGTGGTGGTTGGCGCCATCGGCGACGACCTGCGCATGGATTACACGGCTGTCGGGGATACCACCAATCTGAGCGCCCGGATGGAAAGCCTGGCCGAACCGGGCACGATCCGTGTGTCCGGCAATACGGTCAAACTCGTCAGGGAGTATTTTAGGTTCAGGGCACTGGGAGCAACCCACATAAAAGGCAAATTGGAGCCTCAGGAGACCTTCGAATTAAGCGGGACAAGTCGTGTGACCAGCCGGCTGGATGCCTCAGCAGCACTTGGATTGACAACCTATGCTGGACGGCGGGAAGAAATGGCAGTCTTGACGGAATCGCACGAAAGCGTCCTAGCCGGGCACGAACAGGTGGTGGGGGTCAAGGGTGATCCAGGTGTGGGCAAATCGAGACTGATCTTTGAATGGAAACGTTCCCTCGGTGGAAGACTCGCTTATTTCGAAGGACGGTGCGTGCAGTTCGGCAAGTCCATGGCCTTTTTGCCGCTCAGGGAGATTTTACGCACTTATTTGGATTGCGGCGACGATGATACACCTCAATCCGTCACGCAAAAGATAAAGCATCGTTTTGAAACACTGGGCCTGGAGTCCGACCACGCCCTGGCTGCTTTTCAGGATCTTCTTGCCCTGCCGGTGGAATCCCAGACCTGGCCAGCCCTCCCTCCCAATGAACGCAAGGAAAAAACCTTCGAAGCGCTTCGGGATTTCCTGCTTTATGCAAGCCGGAAGGATCCCCTTGTGATCGTTGTGGAGGATCTCCACTGGATTGACAAGGCCTCCGAAGCGTTCCTGGATTTTCTCATCGAGGCTCTAAACGGCACCGCTATCCTGCTGCTGTTGATATATCGCCCGGAATACCGTCATGACTGGGTGAATCGTCCATGCTTTCGCGAGATAACGCTGGCACAGCTTCCCCGGGAAACCGGAACTGAAGTGATCGGCTCGATTCTCGGCAATGCCAGTACCGACCCAGCGCTGATGCACTTTGTGCTGCAGCGCACGGACGGCAATCCGCTCTTCATGGAAGAGCTCACCCGGACATTGCTGGAAAACGGCTCGATACGCATGGAATCGGGAAGCTATCGGCTGGACCGGTCTGCCGACAGCGCAAAAATCCCCGAAACCATCCACGGCATCATTGCCGCCCGCATGGACAGTCTCGATGATGAGGTCAAACGACTTATTCAGTTGGCGGCGGTAATTGGGCGCGACTTCGCACACCAGGTGCTGCAAACCATCATTGAGCGGCGCGAAAATTTGGATGCCGGCCTTGAAATCCTTCAGGAGATGGGATTCATCTATCGGAAAAGCCACTATCCCGAGCTGGCATTCACATTCAAACATGCGCTGACCCAAGAAGTGGCTTACAAAAGCCTGTTACGCCACCAACGCGCGCGCGACCACTCACATGTCGCCGGTGCAATAGAACGGCTCAATGCCCAGCGGATCGATGAATCATACGAAGTTCTGGCCTATCACTATGACCGAAGCGAAGATGCACAAAAAGCATACGAATACTTACGGTTATCAGGCGAAAAAGCAATTCGTACGCACTTTTTGTGGGAGGCATACGACTACTTCAAGAAAGCATTGGCGGCGCTGGATCGTCTTCCCCATGGGGATAAACCCCGCCAACAGGAACTCGAAATACTCCATTTGATGGTTATCCCGATTATCGCCCTGGGGCTGCCCGAGGATAGCCTGGTCTACCTCGAAAAGGGTGTCCGGGTTTCAAAGGCATTGGATGATCATAGCAGCATGACTCGATTTTACGGTAATATCGGAGTCTTTTACATGAGCCGCGGCGATTATGATCAGGGCACCGCATACTCCCAAAGAGCCTTTGAAACCGCCGAGCGCATCGGCGATGTGGATGCCATGGCGCAAACCGGGCCCGACCTGTGCCAAGACTTTATGAACGCCGGGAAATTCAAGGAAACGATACAGGTGGCCACACGGATTGTCGAGGCCGTCGAAAATGCAGGTCGCGAGTCTGATTATTTCGGCGGGATGACCAATATTTATTCTGTTATAAGCGCCTTTGTCGGTTACAGCAGGGGAGTGCTGGGAGACTTCACCGATGGGCTGGCCACCTGCGAGAACGCCCTTACCTCTGCTGTCCGCTTTGGAGGACCGGAAACCACAGGCGTCTGCGAAGTTCAGCTGGGTTGCCTGCATCTGCTCAAGGGCAGCCATGAGCTGGCATTCAATTTTATCGGCGACGGTGTACGCCATTTAGAGGAGGCGAACTTTTACTGGCATCTGCCCTGGGGCCGGAGTATGCTTGGCCTTGCGCAAACTTTTCTCGGCGACCCCCAATCAGGACTGGGGCATATCGAAAAGGCATTGGCAGAAAACCAGAAAATCGGAGTCGAGTGGCGCCGGTCGGAGCTGCTTTTCAATCTGGGCGTCTGCCGGTTCAGCCTGGCGAATTATCAACCGGCCATGCAGGCGATGAACGACGCCCATGTTCTGTCCGTCGATTCCGGTCAGCGGTATGTCACCGGTAAAGCGCTGACCTGGCTGGGGCGCATTCATTTCAGACTTGACCCGCAGGCCGTTGCAACCGCATCTACCCTCATAGGCCAGGGAATCGAAATTTTACGCAGTCTCGACATCAAACCCGAACTTGCCCTGGGCCATTTTTTCTTGGAAGAGCTTTATACCCGGTCCGGTAAGAGAGAATTATCCGCTGAACATTCAGGCCAGGCACGGAAGATGTTCCGAGACTTGGGCATGCACGTCAAAAGGAGCAGAAGGTGACCCCGACCTCGTTCCAGATATTTTATGAACGTTCAGCCTCCATTCTGGGCGAAGGAGCTATTATTGAACGTCTGCGCAGAAACGGGGACGTCGAACTAGACCCCCACATCGTCAATTCCGCTTTCATCTATGATGAGTCCAAACGCAAGTCCCTGGCGGCCATATACCGGCAGTATCTGGACATCGGCCGCCAGTTCGACCTGCCACTTATCCTTTCCACCCCGACCTGGCGTGCCAGCCGGGAACGAATCTCGAATGCCGGTTGCGATGATAAAAACGTGAATGGGGACAATTTTCGTTTTCTTGATCAGTTACGCAATCAATGCGGGACATATGCGAAAAAAGTGGCCGTCGGCGGATTGTTGAGCTGCCGGGGGGATGCCTTCAACCCGGGTGAAGCCCTTTCAGCCCAGAGGGCCCGATCTTTTCACGCCTGGCAGGCTGAACGGCTGGCCCAGGCCGGGGTCGATTTTTTGTTGGCGGCAACCCTGCCCGCACTAAGCGAGGCCGTCGGTCTGTCAGCGGCCCTTTCCGACACGGGGGTTCCCTATATAATCAGTTTCGTTGTGCGTCCGGAAGGCACATTGATTGACGGCACCCCACTGAAAGCGGCCATCCAGCAAATCGATGCCGCAGTCAGCCCAAAGCCGCTGGCCTACATCGTCAATTGCACCCATGCCTCCATTTTTAGGGCGGCGCTTCTCCATGAAGTCAATTCATCTCCTCTGGTAAGGAAGCGGATCGGTGGATTGTTGGCCAATACCGCCGCACTCAAGCCCGAAGAACTGGATGAGCGTGAAAACCTGGTCACGGAAGCACCTGTAACTTTCGGTCAGGCCGTAGGTGATCTTAAAAACGATCTGGGCATGAAGATATTAGGGGGTTGCTGCGGCACCGACGATCGTCACATTCGACAACTGGCAAAACGGCTTGTCAAATGAAGCTGTTGGATAGAATGAATATGTGGCGGGCGCAAAAGACAAAAAAATGACCTTTCCAAACTGATTGCCTCGGGAATTACCCTTTACATAACCGGGCGTTGTAAAATGTCCTGAGCGCAGGCAAGACATGGCGCCATATGGCGACAAGACGGCGTTCATGTATGGTGAGATGAACACGTTGAGCCACATTTTAACGCTTCACTGTAAAGCGACATCGTCTTTCGACACCCTGTCAAAGGCCAGGTTTCATGGGCGAAGGTTGGCGGCCATCTCCCGCTCAACCATTTTTCCCAGTTCGCGCAGCAAGTCAATCCTCACCTCGTCCAGGTCGCGGGGCCGGGTGTCAATCAGGCACAGGGTGCCGGGGGAAGTCCCGTTGGGCAGTGTCAGTGGGTATCCGGCGTAAAAGCGGATGCGGGGTTCTCTGACCACCAGCGGGTTGTCTGCAAAACGGGAGTCGAGGAGGGTATCGCGAACGATCATGACTTTCGTGTCAAGGATGGCATGGGCGCAGAATGCCTGGTCCCGCGGCGTTTCGGTTGCATTCAAGCCGAAGTGGGACTTGAACCACTGGCGGTCCTGGTCGACGAGCGTCACCAAGGCCATGGGTACATCGAAAGCCGCGGCAGCGATTCGGGTGATTTGTTCAAACCGTTCTTCAATATCCGTATCAAGGAGATGAAGCTGTTTAAGCGTCTCTATGCGCTGCGGCTCATTTTCCGGAATGGGCGCCCGCCCCCAGCGGCAAATGCTTCGCATAACCCAAGCACGTACCCGTGTGCGTGCATATTCTGCGGTAAAGGGCTGGATCAGCCAATCGGTAACGCCGGCATCGGCACCTGCGTCGGAATCGGCATCAGCAACGATGACTACCGGTAGGTCGCTGGTATGGTCGGTATCCATATCCCGTATGGCTCGGCAGGTTTCAAGGGCCTGGCCACCCACCTCTCCGTCATCGAGGATGACCAGAGATAGCCGCGTCGAACGAACCATCCCAAGGACGTCCTGAGAAGTCCCGGCCCTCAATATTTGCAGGTTGTCGGCCTGAGCGGCCTCCTGAATCTTCTCAGCCAATATTTCGTCCGCGATGCCGATCAAGACCTGGGGGTCCTGAAGCGCGGGTTCGATCGGATCGACTGCCGAGAAGCGCTCCGGCCCCTCTTCTTCTCTGGTATCCAGCGAGGCTGCCATTTCGACCACCATTCCTTCGGCGGCGGCGAAGACATCCATCGGCCGTCCCGCCCGGGGCAGACTGGCGCGTACCTCCTCACATAGTGCATCGACACGGTCGTCGCTTCGCAATGGATCGTGGTGCGTCAAGGCCAAACGCCTGACGCCCGCAGCACGGGACATGTCAACCGCACAATCAACCGGGGTGTGCCCCCAACCGAACTTGTCCGTGTACTCCGCCGTCGTGTATTGGGCATCATGGATCACCAGATCGGCCCCTCTCATGAATTTGATGTGGCGGCGGTCCTGTTCGCTCATGGTGCCGGTACCCTGGGCGTACTGACGGGAGTGCGGCTCATGGTCACAGGCATAAACGACCGAAACCCCGTCGGCTTCCAGTCGATATCCCAGTGTGAGGGCAGGATGGTTCATGTACAGCGTTCGAACCTTGATATCGCCGATTTCGAAGACGCCTTCGACGAGATCGTGATAGCGGATGGCGGCTCCGAGTTCTTCCAGCGTTATTGGGAAGTAAGTGTACTGCATCTGGCCCGCAAGGGACTCGCGAAGGGACGAACCGAGGCCACGGGGGGCGTAAATGTCCCATTCGTTGCCGGGCACGAAAAGGGGATCGAAGAAGGGGATTCCTTGGATGTGGTCCCAATGGGTATGGGTAATGAGGATATGGCCACGCAGGGGATGGGCTTCGCTTTCCATGAGGAATTGGCCGAGTGCGTGCGCCCCGGTGCCGCAATCGAGGACGATCATGGTGCCTGAGGCAGAACGCACCTCGACACAAGACGTGTTGCCGCCGAATCGGACGGTCGATGATCCCGGCTTCGGGATGGATCCTCGTGTACCCCAGAATCTAACTTTCATGGTAAAGGGTCCTTCCTGGCGGAATCCCGAGCACTATGCCGATTGCAAGCCAACCTGCGACCTGCTGACACGATTCGACGGCATTTCGCTTTTTCCTGAGTTTAAATGAATTTTAAACGTCATCGCATAATTTAATGGATTTTTTCTGGAATGCAACTGCAGCGGCAGGTGACCTTAATTTCGGTCTGGCCTGGATGAGCGGCGATCGATTGACCTCGCTCTCGATCACCTTTCCACCCCGCAGCGGCAACATGTCGTGATACAGGCCCGATTCCACCACCCAGGTCAGGCGGACAGCCTGCTGGAGGCAGATTCACCAGGACTTTCAGTCGATCCCTTCCCGGTCGGGGGATCAAATAATCACAGATCCATGCCGGTCGGTGAAAACATCGGTCTCGCTGATTCATCATCATCCCATGCTATGGCACCATCCCAATTGTCTGGAATGATTCGCCTTGGACAATTCTGCTAGAAAGCCGGTCAATCTTATTTTGGACCCTGATGACAATTCAACCTTCCGTTTCTAATCTAAATCAGTAAAATGGATGGGTTGCCCAATGACCATGACCCACGGTGCCAAATGCCTGACAAAGCCCTTATAAAAAAAGTATTGTTCGCCGGTGTCGTCCTTTGCCTGTTTGCCGTCCTGTTGGGCACGATTCCTGAAATCTGGTTTAGCCATCACTTGAAAAAAAACTGGAAGGTAAACGAAAACACCCTCCCCGACACCCAAAACGGCCGCAGGAATCGGCTTTGCCTTGTCTTTGCCCTCGACGGGGTTCCATACACGATGGTCAGGGATCTGCAGAAAGAGGGTTATTTCAAAGGGTTTTACCCACCCGGCAGACTGGCGAGCACCTTCCCCTCACTAACCCGACCGGCCTTTTCAAAGATGCTCATCGGAGGAAAACCATTTGGGTACGAACGTCTTTATTACAATTTCGAGACCAATCAACTGGAAGGTTCGACACTGATTCAAAAAGCGTTGTCGACTCAAAAAGAACATGCAGACTATCACCCCACGATTCACTTTTTCGGCTTTCCCGGATACATTGCCTATGTGTTTCCGGACACCTTTACCCAGACCGCTCTGGAGGCCTTTAAAACCCGCCTTAAACATTTCAAGGGAGAGGAATTCATTGCCTATATGGGCATCTCCGATGCCATTGCGCATGTGGAAGGCGAAGCGGCACTGATGGAATTTCTAAAAAAAGTCAGCGACCTGCTGGACACGGTGAGAAATGACATCGGCGGGTTGCTCGATGTCGTGCTGTTTTCCGACCATGCCAACAACTTTACCAAAAACCGGCGACTGGACCTGTCAACCCCGCTGATTGAAGCCGGATTCAGGGATGTAGACCAACTCGAGGAGAAAAAAGATTTTGTGCTGCCGGAGAACGGCCTTGTCAGTTTCGCCGCCATCTATTCGGCCAATGAAGATGCGTCAACCATTGCCGAGGTGTTATCAACGGTTGAAGGGGTTGATTTTTCGGTATTCCGCTCGGGGTTTTCCCTGCTGGTTCAAGGAGCAACAGGTACCGCCCGAATTTCTAAACGACAGAACCGCTTTCAATACAGCCGGATCGATGGAGATCCCCTTGATCTTAAAGACACCATCCTGCGCCTCAAGCATCTCGGCAAAATTGACGCCCAGGGGTTTATTCATGAGAAAGCGTGGTGGATGGCTACCAAAGAACACATATACCCGGATCCGCTGAGGCGACTGTGGGAAGGGATGAATGATCTGGTGCAACACCCCGCAACCGTTTTGGTCAGCCTGAAGGACGGCTATGCATTCGGTCCGCCCATTTTCGATCAGCCGATAATCGGTTCGCGCGCGGGTACTCACGGATCGCTGCTGGCATCCCACTCCTATGGGTTTCTGATGACCGATTTCATGCGGGTGAATGATGCAAGCCGTCCAGAGGAGGTAGCCGGCCTGCTGGGAAGGGCGGTAGAAGCTAAAAAAAAGGGAAAAAAATTGTCGGGGGTGCAGGCCAACTAATTTTCGGAAAACCCATTGACCCGATGCGCGACATTTCGGTTTTCATTCAAGTGAGGGTTCCAGCCGAAACAACCGGGGCACCCCGCCATTTACGGCGGAATGCCCCGGTTGAAGATCGATTCGATTTTATCAGGTTGTTCGTCTTACATTCTTGGCTTCGGGTCCGCGGTCACTCTCCTCTACCTCGAAAATTACCATGTCCCCTTCGGAAAGCGTCTTGAATCCCGTCATGTCGATAGCGGAAAAGTGCACAAAGACGTCCCGACCTTCGTTTTCATTGATGAAGCCATACCCCTTTTTGTCATTGAACCATTTTACGATACCGTTTGCCAAAGTACTGACCTCCTCTTCTCAATAGTTCCCCTCCAAAATGTCCCTTTGCCGTTGCAGACGATACTCCGGCACATGGAAGATTGCCGCTCAGAAGATTTCAGATCAGGGGTGGTATCGGCCAAACTATCATCCAGAAAAAATTTTTAGCCAATGGAATACTCATTGTCAAGAAAAAAGCTAAAGTGGAAACCGTTTAATATCCGCATGTTCCTTCATTTTTTCAAGATAGGTGTCGATCTTTTTCCCCTCCTGCTCCTGGCGCAGGCGGGCGGAGATGGCATCCTTTACCTCGTTGAACGCCATAGTTTGCTCGCCCTGGCGCTCGGTCACCCGGATCAGGTGGTATCCGAATTGGGTCTGCACCACATCGCTCGTCTGGCCGGGCTGAAGGGCGAAGGCGGCTTCGGAAAAGGGCGGAACCATCTGCTCCCGGCTAAAAAAACCAAGGTCGCCCCCCTTGGTCTTGCTGGGGCAGTCCGAGTTCTCCTGAGCCAGGGCGGCAAAGTTCTCACCATTGTCGAGACGCAATTTCAGGGCTTGGATGGCGGCCTGGGCCTCTGCCTGCTTGGCTTCATCGGCGTCTGCCGGCACCTGTATCAAAATATGAGAGGCTTTGACCTGCTCCGGCTTGCGGAACAGGTTTGGGTTGTCGTCATAGAATGCGCGGATCTGCTGGTCGGACACGGATATCTTCTGTAGCACCTCTTTGTCGATGAGCGTTTTAATGGTCAGCCCCTGATTTATCTGGCGCATCAGCATCTCCTCGGAAAATCCCATTTCCGCCAGCGCATTCTGATAAGCCTTCTCTTCCTTGAATGCGGCCTTGAATTCATCCAGGGCTTTAGCCACGGCTGCGTCTTTGACATCGATCCCCGCCGATTGGGCCTGTTGAAGCAGCAGGGTCCGGTTGATCAGGGTATCACGGATCTCCCCTTCATAGCGCTTCAGTTGCTCGGCATCCACGGGCCTTCCCTGGCGGGCCAGCTTCAGTGAAACCAGCTTCATCTCACGGTCCAGATCCTCGCGCAGCAGAACGGTATCATTGACTCGGGCAATCTGTCCGGCAGGTGCATCAGCGGCGATAATAGCTGCCGGTGTAAGCAGCAGGATCGCCACCATGGCGGCGACTGCGGCGACACGTGCCTTGGGTTGAATAAATATCATCGGTTTCTCCTTGATGGGTTGTGGGGCTGTCGCACCCCTGGAATTGGCCGACCATAAAATCACTGATGTCCGCCAGTATGCGTTTACTGTTTAGAACGACGGTCATGCAACAGGTGCGCTGAGGCATGCCACCGTCCGCCCAGTGGCCGTGTTCAAAACCGCCACTGTCTGTGATTGCCGACCACGTCAGTCTTCTAGTTGAGTCCCCGAAGGCGGCCTATCGCTTCCCACCACGCTCTCCAGTTCACCGGAAAAGCTGCCCACGATTACTTTGCTTTTCAACTTAACCGGCAAGCGACGATGGTCCGCCGACACCCAGAGCTGAATTTTAGCGTCCGGGCTCTTATCGAATACACCGCCCACATGCGCCAGGTCCGGCTCGATCAAAAAAGTGTCGAAGGTGCCCGCCGGCACCGTCACCGTCTCTCGCCTAATCACCTCGGCAACACCCATGACGTGCTTTTTGCCGTCGGTCACCGATCGCTGCATACGACCACCGACGACCAGGTTTGCCGTACGTGACCAATAAAAAATGGACAGGGGGTCAAAGGTACCGACAGTAATGGGAATCGGTTCCCTGACCTCGCCGTGGTTGGTATATTGGACGGTCATATCCTCCCAGTCGAAGGAGACGGTGATGTCACGACGGGTGCTGCCTTCATGCTGTTTTTTTCGGTACAAGAGCGATTGACGCATGCCGCTGTCCGCCCAGGCGTCGATGCGGTCCCGAACCATGTAAAATGCGTCCACAAAGGCATTGGACCGGGCTGTGAGCACAAAGTGATAGGCATCGATACCCGTCATGTGCTCCTGCGGCAGCACTTCCAGCACCGCTTCCCCGGCCGGGATAATGGTCCATTTGAGTATAAAGGTCAATCGTTCACCCGGGCGAAATGCCTGGTTGGGAAGCGGCGTATCGGCAGACCAGGCCGTGCAGGCAAGGCACAGCCAGACGGCGGTCCATACGGAGAATGCCCAGCGGGCCGCATAGGGGCACCCGGAATCCTTGATCCACCCCCGGTCTATCGGCCGATGAGGCACGGCTGTTTTCATCTGTATCATGACTTTCGGGATTGACCGGTCGGCATCCATGCAGAGCAACGGTCAACGCATCAGGTAGAATCCCAGGGCAGGGTCGTCCGGATCGTTGGGGTGAAAGGAGGCTCCCACATATGGCCCGCTGACGTTGCGGACGATCACCCGTTTCTCAATGGGGGTTCGTTTGCGATCGTCCAGACGAAATTCCACCAGCAATTTGGCGCCGACGGGAAAGGTTCGGGGTACGGTCAATTTCAATTTCAAGCCGGTGGTGGAAAGATCCACCACCTTCGCCAGGCCGGTGTCTTCAGGCCCGTTAGTCCCTAAAAGGGTGAATTTTCCTGGCAAATCGGAACCTTGGCGGTATTGTTTGCGTTTTTCCAGTCGACAACGGAATTGGTGGCCGCAGGCACAGGTACAGTTGACCGAAATTTTCTTGTCAGACGCGGCATATTGGCTCACATCCGCGGTTTTGGCATGGCCGCATTGAGGACAACGGAAGGTGGCCATATTGTTCTTGGATATATAAACAGTCTGATCCATAGGATTACCATCCTGTTTGAGGCTGTACCAGTGCGTCCGTC
>NZ_JBFELV010000002.1:0-46623 GCF_041551955.1 Desulfosarcina sp. | reverse complement strand
GTTGATCCTGGCGGTTCATTGGATCACCTTTTTTCATGCCATCCAGGTTTCCAGCGTGGCCGTGGGCCTGCTGGCCTTTTCCACCTTCCCGGTGTTCATCACCTGCTTCGAGCCGTGGTGGTTTAAGGAAAAACGCCGCCCGATGGATATGGCCACAGCCCTTCTGGTCGTGTTGGGATTGTGCATCATGGTCTACCCGTCGTCTTTCGGCGGAGATGTATTTTCCGGTGTCTGTTGGGGGACCGTCTCCGGATTCACATTTGCCGTCCTCTCTCTGTTGAACCGCAAATGGGTAAGGCAATACCCACCGGTCGTCATCGCCTTCTACCAGAATGCCGGTGTGACCCTGCTGCTGCTGCCGTTGACGGCATGGGCAAATCTGCACATCGATGCCGGTCACTTGGGCATGCTGGCCCTGTTGGGTGTGGTCTGCACGGCCCTGTCCCACGCCCTGTTTATTCGCGGGTTGACTGTTGTCCGCGCCCAACTGGCATCCGTGATCGCCTGTCTCGAGCCCGTATATGGAATTGTCTTGGCCTATTTTCTGCTGCAAGAAATACCGTCGGTCTACACCCTTGCCGGAGGCGCTGTGATTCTGATGACCACCCTGCTGGCCATGGTTCGGCGGGCGGTGGTTTGACAATGGTATGGGATTGTGAAATGCACCAACAGCGGTAACCAACCATTACTTTTGGAGCGACTCGTGAAAGAAGATACCAATCCGGACATCATCGTTGATTTTATTACCGGGGAACCGGTGACCCATGTGGGGGCCGAGGCTAACCGTCAGCAGGTGGAACGATATCTGATCGACGTCAAAGGCTATCGGCGTGAAGATGTGATCGTGGATGCCCCGATCGATGTGGAGATCGACGGGGACGTGTATCGGTCGGCAGTGGACCTGATCATTCAAATCGAGAACAGACCGATAATGGCCGTCAAATGCGCGGCCGGCGCACTGGGATCAAGAGAGCGCGAAATCCTTTCGGCGGCGAGGCTTTTCAGCACGCCGCCGTTGCCGCTGGCGGTGGTGTCCGACGGGACTGCCGCTACGGTTCTGGATGCAGCGACCGGCAGGAAAACAGGGGATGGACTTGCCGCCATTCCCAGCAGAGACGAGGCGGTGATCCTATCCCGGACAGACCCGCTGCCCCTGTTAGCGCCCGACCACCTGGCCCGGGAGCGGTTGGTATTTCGATCCTATGATTCCATGAATGTCAATAGACGCAGCCGGGGCAGCTGAGATGCGTTCACGGTTCATTCTTGATGGACCCGTAAATAGTCGGATTTTAGACGGATCCGTAAAAAGGCCGAGATCAAGGCTTGCGAATCCCGAGGAATGAAGGTGTACTTACCCTACTCCGCAATGACGAGGGATGAAGCGTAACGAAGATATCGGATTTTTTACGGATCCGTCATTCTTCAAAGTCATAATTGCGCACCATCTTATCGGTAAACCGCATCAGCGGTCCGCGCCGTTCGGCCGCATAGCGACAAAGCCGTTCCCACCACCCGCCTCCCGTCAGGACCCGATGGATCGAATAATCCCGGGTGTCGAGAATGCCATTGACCTCGATCTGTTCGATGCCGACATCACCGTAAGCCGGACCCAGCATCATCGCGGCGGCGATCACGTCGATGGCGTGGGCTTTGGCCAGCACCCGGCTGTAAAGCTTGGAAAGGAGAACCGGTCGGCTGTCGTACCGCAGGCTCTTGGCAATGCCCACGATCCGAGCCACCGGGAAGCTGTGCAACTCTGTCGCACACCCGTAATCCTTGCTCATGACCATAAATGGGGTATTGTTGGTGACCACCAGCAGGTCCACGTCGTTGGGAAGATGGTCGCCGGGGTCACCGGCCAGATGTCTGGCCAGTGAGCCGAACAACAGCAGGGCTTTGGGGTGATATTCCGTAAGATCTGCTTTAACCCGTTCGATGGCGGACAGCATTGGTGCCAGATGATGGTCGTTTTCCACCATGCCTCCCAGTTGGGAAATAGGTTCAGACAAGCCAAGGACTGGAAGCGTGATTGTAGCGGGACCAACAAGGAAAGGCAAGGCGCCGCACCATCTGCCTGAAAGGCATCGGGAACGGCGCATCGGATGGCGTTCAGCAGGCCTGGGTTCTAATGGCCAGCCACTTCTTTACCGCAATGTTTGCAGACCTTGGCGCGCTTTTTGATGATTTCCGCGCAAAAAGGACATTCGCGGGTGTAGAATCGTTCGTGGATCTTTTTCACGGTGGCATCCACCTGCTCCTGCAGGCGCTGGTTGCCGAATTTAAGGTTGCGGATAGGTTCGATGGCCTCCAACTCACCAATATCCCCTATCATTTCGGCGGCCTTGAGACGAACCCGCACCGGTTCAGCCGAATCCATGAGCAGCCTCAGAATCGACACCCCGTCCTGGTTCACGTAACAGTCTGCAAGAATCGAGAAACCTTTTTTGATGTTTTGTTTCAGGACCTCTTCTTCGGCAAGCACCTGATCATCGATCACCTGGCCGGTTGCCCCAACCGGGCTGAATACCGGCATCAGCTCGAATTGCTCCGTACCGGGATAGTTCATGCAGCGGTAAGACGCGTGATGGGCGTAGTTTTCCATCATGTCGCCCCAGCCCTGGGTGTACAAAGGGCACTCGTCATTGAAGCACATGAACAGGTAGGGTGTCCCCCAGCCCAAACCGTCGCCGACGTTGATGGACGGCACCTCCCAGATGCTCATCTGCGCATTGCAATGGGGGCAGGCAGGCCGGACCATACCCATTATCTTCTCGAAAACTTCTTCTTTGGTTTCAAAAGCCATTAACAGCCCTCCATCATGCAAGGTGAATAGTGATTCATAAACGCCAGGCGATAAACATTAGCGATTAATTTAAGGCGTGGTTGGGTATTGTCAACTGAGCTGAAGGCAGTCCTGATCTGTCCGGCCGAAAACCATCGGACGCCTGCGCCGGAAAAAAATTAAAATAAGACTAAAGTTCCACCCACCAGGTGCCGATATAAAATTCGATACGTTTGCAAACCATCCGGCTGTGCCGGCAACTGCTCGTCAACCAGCGGGATCCGCCCGAAGGATAAGCAAAGGAGTTACCATCGGGCATGAATAAAAAGGAGAGGCATCATGGAAATCAATACAACCGATCAGGTCCAGGAGCTGAAAACCGCGACAAAAATCAGTGACGTCAAGCGTGAAAAAGAAGACGCGCCGGGCCGGCAGGCAGCGCAGTCCGAACAAAGCCCGGATTACCGGATCAGCTTGTCTAATGCATCTAAAAAGGCCGTTGGCGAACTGCCCCCCGCTCAGGCACCCGGCCGGGGGGCCGAAAAGGCCGACCTTTCCGAAGAAGACGCTGCCCGGGTGGCTCAGCAGGCCGCCAAGCAGTTATCCCAAACCAACCTCTCAATTTCCAATCACGCAATTCAGAAAGCGATTGATCTTTTCACCTGAGCGAAACAGCACACGCTCAGCCAACACCCGCGCTCACGAAAGCCGATTGACCGTTCCCCGCGGCCCCCGGTGAGCGGGACCGCTGCTTCGCTCCGGAAGGAAACGGGGAATGCAGGCGTTACCGCGGTTCATATCATAGCATCGGCTTATGCAGTTTAATGAACCGATGAAACAGCAGCGGTGCACCGGCAGCGATCCACAATCCCACCAGACCATAGCGGACATATCGAAACAGCCATGTCGGTTCTATCCCGGCACCACCGACCTTCAACCCGAAATAAATTATTGACAGGCCGCCGATACCTGTCAGGTAGCACGCTAACCGTTTCGCCAGAACGGGATTGATTTGAAACCCGATCCACCGGCGCTCTAAAACCACACCCAGGCTGGTTCCCATCAAAGCGGCAACGGTACTGATCACATATGGGTCCTGGTCTTTCACAAAAAAAGCGCCCACAACAGTGGCTGCAAACATAACGGGAATCGATCTCAAGGGTGAAAGCGTTTCCATCTTCTCAGCAACCGGGCGCTCCAATAATAAATCGGCAATTAAAAGCATACCGCCGATCAAATATCCCCCGGCCAGGTCCACCGGGAAATGGACGCCGAGGTAGAGCCGTGAAAGAGGGATGAAAAGGATCAATGCGGCGGCCAGCCACGACAGCCAGGTTTTCTGGAATCGGACGGCCAGGTAGCTCCAGACCACCACGGCTCCTTGGGTGTGGCCACTGGGAAATCCATTGCCACCGGCCGCTGCCAGTTGCATCACCGACGGATCCACCCAAAAGGGTCGGGGCATGCCGAACAACGCTTTGGCAATGGCGTTTACCGAGGCAGAAGTCAGAAAAAGGATGGCCAGCCCGGCCCCGATACGCCTATGGATGCACCAGTAAACGAGAGGTAGGAACAGCAGAAAAAACGACTCGTTGCCCAAAGCGGTGATGAGAATAAAGGGCAGATCGAGTGTCGGGCTGAACTGCTGTAGCCACACAATCAGCGATGTGTCGAATAAAAGCGCCATCATTTTGTCCAGCCTGGTTCAAGGCGTCCCAAAAGAAAGCCGGTCGGGAAGTTTCTCCCCGGCCGGCTTTGATATCGCGCGTTGATCAATCGGCTACCATCCCCAGGTCAGGTAATGATGAATGGAATCGGCCGCCTTGCGGCCGGCACCCATGGCCAAGATCACCGTAGCGGCGCCGGTCACGATGTCCCCACCGGCCCAGACACCCTTTTTGGTGGTTTTGCCGGTTTCCGGGTCGGCAACGATGTAGCCCCACTTGTTCAACTGCATGTCCGGGGTGGATTGGGTCAGCAGGGGGTTGGCCCCGGAGCCCACCGCCACGATGACTAGGTCGGTGTCCATGTGAAACTCCGAGCCTTTGATGGCGATGGGACGGCGGCGCCCGGAGTCGTCGGGTTCGCCAAGCTCCATTTTCAGGCACGTCATGCCGGTGAGCCGGCCCTTATCGTCACCCTTGAACTGAGTGGGGTTGGTCAGCAGGAAGAATTCGATGCCCTCCTCCTCGGCATGGTGGATCTCGGCGGCCCTGGCCGGCATTTCATCCCGGGATCGGCGGTAGACGATCTTGACGCTGTCCGCTCCCAGGCGCATGGCGGTCCGGGCAGAGTCCATGGCCACGTTGCCGGCACCCAGGACCACAACATTTTTCCCCCTGGGAATCGGGGTGTCCACATCCGGATAGCGGTAGGCTTTCATGAGATTGGCCCGGGTGAGGTATTCGTTGGCGGACAGGATGCCGATCAGGTTCTCGCCGGGTAGGTTCATGAACCGCGGCAGACCCGCCCCCACACCTAAATAAACGGCTTCGTAACCTTCTTCAAACAGCTCGTCCAGGCTGACAGTGCGACCGACCACGGCGTTCACTTCAAGGTTGACCCCCTGACGCTCCAGGAAGTTGATTTCCTGGGCCACAATGGCCTTGGGCAGACGGAATTCGGGAATACCGTAGACCAGCACGCCGCCGGGCTTGTGAAAGGCCTCCAACACGGTGACATCGTACCCTTTTTGAATCAGGTCGCCGGCCACCGTGAGGCCGGAGGGACCGGAGCCCACCACGGCCACTTTTTTGCCGGTGGAGGCTGCTTGGGGAGGCAGGGCGCCCGTACCGTTTTCCCGCTCCCAGTCAGCCACGAAGCGCTCGAGGTTGCCGATGGCCACGGGTTCTCCCCGTTTGCCCACGATGCACTTGCCCTCACACTGGATCTCCTGAGGGCAGACCCGGCCGCACACGGCGGGCAGCGCGTTTTTGGTCCAGACGTGCCGAATGGCACCGGTAAAGTCACCTTGGCTGATCAAGTTGATAAAGCCGGGAATGTCCACGCTTACCGGACAGCCGTCCACACACCCGGGCTTTTTGCACTGCAGGCATCGGGCGGCCTCTTCCTGGGCCATGACGACGGTGTAGCCGGTGGGTACTTCCTCGAAATTCCGTTTTCTGATTTCCGGTTTTTGTTCGGGCATCGCCACGCGGGATGCCTTTTCTTTTTTTACCGCTTTTTCCTTCATGGATCTCCTCCGCCTCAACAATTGCCGAGCGCTGTGCTGTTGGCAGGCCTTTCAGCCCAGCCTTGATTTTCAAAGCATGACCTTAACTGGTTTTTTTCAGATCGTCGATCAGGTCGCATCCCGAAGGGTGCAGTAATCTTCATAACAAGCTCTTTCGTCTTCACAATACGCCTGCAGCCGCAGCATCAATTCATCAAAATTAACCTGGTGTCCATCGAATTCCGGGCCGTCCACACAAGCAAATTTGGTTTCATCGCCAACGGATACCCGGCATCCCCCACACATGCCGGTACCGTCGATCATGATGGGATTCAGGCTCACCAGGGTTTTGACCTCGTATGGCCGGGTGAGGTTGGCCACGGCCCGCATCATGGGCACCGGCCCGATGCCCACCACCAGCTTGACGTCTCCGGCTTCCAGCACTTCTTTAAGGACATCGGTGACAAACCCGTGATGCCCGTAGGTACCGTCATCGGTGCAGACCCGCAGGTCGTTGGATGCCGCCTTCATCTGTGATTCGAGAATCAGCAGGTCTTTTGTCCGCGCACCGATGATGCAGGTGACCTCGTTGCCGATCTGTTTCAGGGCGCGGGTGATGGGATGAAGTACGGCCACACCGGTGCCACCGCCCACACAGACCACTTTACCCAGTTTTTCCAGATGGGTGGGCTTGCCCAACGGGCCGATGACGTCCTGGAAGGCATCGCCGACCTCGAGGGTCTTGAACAAGGCCGTCGATTTTCCCACGACCATGTATATGATCGTAAGGGTGCCTTTGTCCGGATCCGTGTCAGCCATGGTCAACGGGATCCGCTCCCCGTCCTCATTGGCCTTCAGGATCACGAATTGCCCGGGCTTTGCCTTCTTGGCAATCAGCGGTGCCTCGATTTCATTTAAAATTACGGTCCCTTCGGCCATCTCTTCCCGTTTTACGATCTTGAACATGCGCGTCCTCCAGTTTTTTCGTTGTCGTTGCAGCCGCCTTGCCGCAAAACATATCCTTTATTAATCAACTGAACTTGGCTAATATACATTCCCGGGTTTTGAAATCAAGCTCAAAACACAAGCATGTCGATATTTACCCGAATTGGCTCGGTTCTTATTAACCTTTTATTTTCATTATAATAATTGATTGGCCGACGATAGACTATGAAAATATTTGACAGCCACTGCCACCTGGATGATCGATCGTTCGAACCGGATTTCGAGGCGGTGCTGCATCGTGCCGCGGAAGCGGACGTCCACCGGATGCTGGTTGTCGGCATTGACAAGCGCACCTCGGACCGGGCTTTACGGCTGGCTAACAGGCATGCGGGCATTTTTGCATCGGTGGGGGTTCATCCCCACGACGCCCGCGCCTGCACCGAAGAGACCCTCGCCCATCTGAGCCTCCTGGCGTCCGGCCCAAAAGTGGTGGCCTGGGGGGAAATTGGCCTGGATTTCAACCGCATGTATTCCCCCAGAAAGGACCAGGAACGGTGGCTGATCCGCCAGCTGGAGATAGCCGAAACACTGGATCTGCCGTTGATTTTCCACGAGCGGGACAGCCAGGGGCGTCTGCTGGAGATTCTCGAGGCCACCACCGGCACCGGTCGACCCGCGGTAGTCCACTGCTTTAGCGGGACAGTGTCGGAGCTGGACCGGTACCTTAACATGGGGTTTTATATTGGAATCACGGGAATCGTCACTGTCAGCAAACGGGGAGAGCCCTTGAGGCAGATCATTCCGTCCATTCCGGCGGATCGGCTATTGATCGAGACCGATGCACCCTATCTAACGCCCACCCCCCAACGCAACAAATTTCGGCGCAACGAACCTGCATTCGTTCGCGAGATTCTGTTAAAAGTCGCCGAGGTTCGCAAGGAAGATCCGGCAGCGCTGGCGGAACGAATCTGGGACAACACCTGCAGGCTCTTTCGCATCGATCCGTCATTGTGAATGTTCACCGGTTCAGCGTTCACCCTTCTGGGTTTGTTTTCATTGAACCGTGAACCTATGAACCGTCCCTATTATGCAGCCATTAGGTGTTGCACGGCCTTCTCCAGACCGTCGATGGACAGTTCGAACATGGGAAAAATCTGGCGAATCATCATAACGGTGCGGGTGTAATTCCACATGGCGGCGGATACCGGGTTGAGCCATACGCTGTGGGGAAAGGTTTGCACGAGCATGCGCAGGCACTCGATGCTGGGTTGGCCAGTGCGGTCCTGGACGTAAATGGATCCATCCCGGGACATCAGTTCGTAGGGTGCCATGCTGGCGTCGCCCACCACGATGAGCCGGGTTTCCGGGTCCATGCGAGAGAGTTCGGCCATCCGGACGGGTTTGCGGTAGCGGGCCGCATCCTGCCAGACGGTGTCGTAGATGGTGTTGTGAAAGAAAAAGGTCTTGACCTCCTTGAACTGGGCACGGGCATAGTCGAACAGCGTCTGCACAACGGACACATAGGGGTCCATGGACCACCCGCCGTTGTCGATCGCCAGGATCACCTTAAGCCGGTCCTTCATGCGGCGGTCGAAAGCGATCTCGATCTCTCCGCCGTTTTTCATGGTCCGGTAGATGCTTTCATGGATGTTCAACTCATCACGGGGGCCGGCGGGTACCATGTTGCGCAGCCGCTTCAACGCTTCGCCCACCATGGCCTGGGTCAAGGGGCCGGACAGGGAGTAGTCTTTATAGCGACGCTCCAGGGCCACCTTGACGGCCGATTTGTTGCGCGACACCCCCCCCACGCGCATACCCCCGGGGTGAATGCCGGAGTGCCCCACCGGCGAGGTGCCACCGGTGCCAATCCACTTGCTGCCCCCGTCGTGGCGTCCATCCTGGTCCTTGAGGCGTTCTTTGAAGTAGGCAATCAGCTCTTCCGGGGTCATGCGGTTGAGCTGGTCTTCATCCATGCCCAGGGCATCGGCCATGGCCTTGGGATCCTTGAGCCACTGCTCCAGCAGGGCGCGGGCCATTTCGTCGATCGCCAGCCCCTCCGCGTCGGGCAGCTCGGTTCCCTGAAAATGGTGGGCGAACACCTGGTCGAAAAGGTCGAAGTAACGCTCGCTTTTGACCAGGATGGTCCGTGAAGCGGTATAGAATTCGTCCAGTGAGGAAATGAGGTGGTTGGCCAGAGCCCGGTGCAGGGTTAAAAATGCCGTGGGACTGACCGGCACGCCCATCTCCTTCAGCTTGTAAAAAAAAGCGAGAAACATAATCAGAACATCTTTCGGCGGTTGACAAAGGCGCTGGCCCGTTCGTAATCGCCGCTTTTTTTGAACAACACACCGAGAAAGGGCACGTCGCCCTTGGCCAGCCGTTTGGGTTTGAAATCGGGATCGGCGTTCAAGGCGCGGATCCAGTTGATCAGCTCCCGGGTGGCCGGCCGTTTTTCCACAGCTTCCAACTCCCGCATGTGGTAAAAGGCGGCGATGGCATTGTCCACCAGATCATCATGGATGTCGGGAAAATGCACACCGATGATCTTGCGCATCATCTTGGGATCCGGAAAGGCGATGTGGTGGAAGTTGCAGCGGCCCAGAAATGGATCGGAGAGGTCTTTTTTGGCATTGGAGGTGATGATGATTACCGGACGGTGCCGGGCCGACATGGTTTTGTCGATCTCGATGATGTCGAATTCCATCTGGTCCAGGACATCCAACATGTCGTCCTGAAAGTCGGTGTCCGCTTTATCGATTTCATCGATAAGCAGCACCGTGCGTTGGTCGGCCACGAACGCCTGACCGATTTTTCCCATTTTGATATACTCTTCGATGTTGCTCACATCCCGTCGACTGTCGCCGAACCGGCTGTCGTTGAGCCGGGTGAGCGTATCATACTGGTACAACGCCTCCACCAGCTTCATGCTGGATTTGACGTTGAGCACAATCAGCGGCATGTTGAGGCTCTCAGCGATGGCGTGGGCCAGCATGGTTTTGCCAGTGCCGGGCTCTCCCTTGAGCAGCAGGGGCATTTCCAAGGACATGGAAATATTGACGATTTGGGCCAGTTCTTCATCCAGCACGTAGCGTGTCGCCCCGGCAAATGACGCATCTGATGGTAGTGCGGTCATGAACACCTCTCTCAAGAATAAATGGTAAACTGAATTATAGGCTTCAAGATAATGTTTTTGGGAAGGCCAGAGGGAGAAGGCTGTATTGCAATGCGCCGCCGACCAATTACGCACCCAAAAACATTATCTTAAAGTCTATAGAACGTTTCGCGAACGGTTGCCGACAGATCCCGGGTCAATACCAGAACCCGATTAGCCTGGTCAAGGGTCAGGGAGCCGAGACCGCAACTGGGGGTGATGAAAGATAGCGCACGCAAGGTCGCTGGAGCGATGCCCAGGGCTTCAATCTGACAAAATCGTCGCGTCATCGCGGCATAGAGCGAGTCGACGGTCTCCCGCTCAATCTCCTCGGGTTTCAACGTGGGAACGATGCCCCAGGCGAGAAACCGTCCGGATTCCAGAAACTTGCGGATTTGGGGGCCGTAGAGAACAAATCGGTCGAAATAGGCGTAGGCGTCAAAATTGACGATATCCGCACCGGATTCCAGCACCAGAGACCAGTCCGTATTGGCGCACACGTGGATACCGGCCAGTCCGCCATCGGTGTGGATGGCCTCAACCACCTCCCTGAGGCAACCGAGAATCTCTTCCTTGGAAATGCTGATCAGTTCGGACGACCCAAAACCGGCCAGGGCCGGCTCATCGATAAAGATGATTACCGGGCATCCCTTCCCGGAGAGGGTGCGGACCTGCCAGCGGGCGTTGAGGGCCAGGTGCTTGACCGCCGCCTCGCGCAAGGTTTCATTGTAGAAAATTGCCCGGCCGTCCTGGTCCCTAACCCCGGTACAGAAGGTAACAGGGCCGGTCACCTGCCCTTTGACCGCGGCGGGTTGAGACGCCAACCGGCTCAGTGCGGCCAGCAAGGCCGCCATACCCTTTCCGGTGGTCTCAGTCAGCGCAAAACGGGAAGCGGGCAGCCGGTCTGGATCCTCTTGGGTTGCCATGTAGTCTTCGAAAAATAAAAGCAGGTCGTCGTCGAAGGATCCGGCGGCGGCGTCGATGAAGAATTTACCGCCCTGGCTGACCACACCCGGCATTCCCGGCAGAAATTGCATCAGCATACCCTCTTCCGGGAAAATCGGCAGCTGCACCCAAAGTGGAATGGCCGGCGTGTAATTCATGATCAGGCGGGAAGCCGCCAGGTGGTCGTTCATGGGAAAACTGCCAATCAGCAGCGGCAGGCAGTCGGGGGTGAACGTCTGAAGCATCGGCGGTTCCTTTCGCTGACTTGGGGATAGGCCGCTTTTTACCATGGCGCCGGCGGTTAAACAAGGATGCGGTGAATATCTCCCTTTGGAATCCTCAACGGGCATTTTCACACGGGTCGGATTGACACCCATGGGACACAATGATATTGTCTGGCCTTACATCAAACACTTCACGCGGTTACGGTGGGCAAGCCATGGGAAACATTATCTCCCTTGACGAAAAACTTAAGTGCACCCAAAAAAAACAAGACGCCATCATCAGAAAAAGAAAGCTGTTGGCCGTCAGAAAAATTTTCCGATGTACACACTGCGTTGCCAAATGCGAAAAGTGCGGTGTCCAGATGACGACGGGAACCAATCCGGCAGTACCGGGATACAGGGTCCCCTATAATTTTTGCGACAGCTGTTCGGAAGAGTACGTCGAGTATATCGAAACACTCAAAGGCAAGAAAAACGAGGACTTTTATTGGCACAACGATGCCTGGATGAATGTGTGGTCCTCCTGGATCGAGCACCAGGGCGCCGTTGACAGCTACTTGAAGTCAAAAGAATTTGAGCGACTGCTCGACGAATTGAAACCGAATCAGACCTGATTGGGCACATCCCCCAACGCAACGGCAGGCCGGACCGGGAGCGTTGCGCTTTAATGCGGTTTACCACAGGAGGAACCTATGTTTGGAATCGGAATGCCGGAATTAATCATTATCCTGGTCATCATTCTTATCATCTTTGGAGTGGGCAAACTGCCGGAAATCGGAGGCGGCATGGGAAAGGCCATCCGTAATTTTAAAAATGCCTCCAAGGAAGCAGAAAATGAGCCGCCGGAAAAACTGGAAGACGATAAAAAAGCGTAGCCGTTGACTTTTGAGAGGACTGGTACGCCATTCAAGCCGTTCCTGCGGATGTCCGATCCCCTCGCAGGACCGGCTTTTCTTTTAAAGCGAGGGGAGGAAAATCGGATTGAGCATAAAACATGGATTCGATAGCGTGTTTATTGACTGCGCCAACGCTTGAAAACCGCAATAAACTGATCCCCGTAGCGTTCCAGCTTGCTCTGACCGATGCCTGAAATATCCAGCAGGTCCTCCCGGGCGACGGGGCGGCGGGCCGCCATCTCCATGAGAGTCTTGTCATGGAATATCACGTAGGGAGGGACGCTCAATTCCCTGGAGAGTTCCAGCCGAAGCCGCCTCAACTGTTCCCAGAGTGCCGGCGGCACGGATTCGCTGACCGCGACATCCGCCGCGCTTTCGTTGTTTCGGTAGGTTGCCGCTTTGATCGGTTTCGGATCCCTGCGGAAGACAACCGGTGCCTCGTTCTTTAAAATTTTCCAGCTGTTTTCGTTCAGGCGAAACCCGCTTCTGGCGGCCAGGTCCGTGTCCAGACAGCCCGCTGCCAGCAGCTGACGAAATACCGAGTGCCACTGCTTCGGTGCCAGTTCCTGGCCCATACCGAAGGTTTTAATGCGATGATGACCGAATCGCTGCATGCGTGCGGTGGCGTTGCCTGTCAGCACATCGATAAGATAGACCGCGCCGAAACGCTGGCCGGTGCGGTAGACGCAAGACAGGGCCTTCTGGGCGGCGACGGTGCCGTCCCATGTGTCAACCGGCTCGGTGCAATTGTCGCAGCCATCGCACGGGGGAGCGTATGTTTCGCCGAAATAGCCCAAAAGCCCTTTTCGCCGGCATTCGGGGCTTTCGCAGAAGCCCAGAAAAGCCCCCAGCTTGCGCTGCTGAACCGATTTAAATGCCTCGTTTGCGTTGGACAGGTCCTGCAGGTTGCGCATGGCCACCACATCGGACATCGAGTAAAACAGCCAGGCCTCGGCCGGTTGCCCGTCACGACCGGCGCGACCCGTCTCCTGGTAGTAGGCCTCCATACTCGACGGCAGATCCAAGTGAACCACGACACGTATGTCCGGCTTGTCGATGCCCATACCAAAGGCGACGGTGGCCACCATCACCAATCCGTCTTGCATTAAAAACCGCCGCTGATTCCGGCGGCGGACATCGGCATCCAACCCGGCATGGTAAGGCAAGGCTGAAAACCCTTTCTCTTTGAGCCAGCGGGCAGTGGCATCAGCCCGCTTGCGGGTGCGCACATATACGATTCCCGCATGCCCGTCATGCCGCTCCCGCAGCACGGCAAGCAGCTGCTGTTTGTCGTTCTGCTTGATCTGGACACGGTAGAAGATGTTGGGACGGTCGAAACTAGCCACAAACCGGGCAGCATCGGCCAGGTGGAGTTTGCTTACGATCTCCCGTCGGGTGGCCGGATCAGCCGTGGCGGTCAGGGCGATTCGCGGCACACCCGGAAAACGCCGGGTGACGTCGGCGATCTGCAGGTACTCCGGCCGAAAATCGTGTCCCCAGTGGGAGACGCAATGCGCCTCATCGATGGCGAACAGGGACAGGTTCATGTTGGTCAGCAGACGCTGGAACCGATCGGTGAGTAGCCGCTCCGGAGCCACATAGAGCAAGTCGCAATCGCCGCGGACGGCGATTGCTTCCACCCGCAGGGCCTCCTCCGCGGCAAGGCTGGAATTGAGAAAATGCGCCCGGATCCCATATTGGCGTAAGTCTGTCACCTGGTCCTGCATCAAGGCGATCAGCGGAGAAATCACCACACCGACACCAGACCGGATGATGGCTGGAATCTGAAAGCAGAGGGACTTGCCGCTGCCGGTAGGCATGAGGGCGAAAACATCACGGCCGCGAAGCAGGGTGTCGACGATCGCTTTCTGGTTGTCCCGAAAGGATGGAAAACCGAAGACCCGCTTGAGGATGGATTCGGGATTGGCGTCGCCTGGCGCGAGGGATCGGCTCGAGGGGTTATCTTTCCTGTCTTCTACCATCGGTTCCAGCTCCCCCTCTTCACCGAAGCCCCATTCAGGCGGCAATTCGTCCTTCTGGATTGAAAGGGCCAACGGGTTTGCATGACCGCAGGACGGGCAATGAACCTCGACATTTTCAGCACTGGCGCCATCCCGACTGAGAGAAAAGGCAGATCGGCCTTTGGGGCAGCAGATATTCTTGCTTTCATATAGATTCCGGGCTAACGAACGATGGCAAAACCTACCCGGAAGGCGTCACTTCGCTCGTCATAACGAATCAGGGTCTCAGCATATCCGCTGAAATATTGGGCCTGCAAGTAGAAATTCAGGCTTTTCCCCAGCAGCCGCGCCATGGGATAGGTCAGGTCCAACTGCACCGATGCCCCTTTTCTGGCCCACCATAGGTGGGAATTCAGAGCCAGCCCCTCCGGATTCATGATGCCCACTTCCAGATCGACATACCCCCGATAGTCCGACAGGTCAGCATTGTTTTCATTTTCGTTTTCCACATAGGTAAATACCTTAGGTGCGATTTTCATATGGTAGGGGCCGGCCAGGTGAAGGCCCATGATGGGCTTGATATATAGGTAGTTGGTGCTGCGGGAGGCGCTACCGGCCCTGCCGTTGGATTCATGCTGAAAGCCACCTTGGATGCCGAAAGCGGAGATGCGCGCCAGGTTCAGATCGAGCGTTGGCAGCAGATAGAAAGCTTCCGGCATGTAGCTGGTGTCGTCAAATGGCTTGGAATCGCCTTTCAGGTCCCAGATAGACCGCTGGGTATATCCGAGATGAAATCCGGTCACCCAGGGAGCTATCTCCGCCAGATAACCCTTGGGGTTGAATAGCCGGTATTTGAAGCTGAACTGGAATTTGCTTTGGTCCAAACCCGGATCCACACCCAGCAAAAAATACATGGGTTCATAGACGGACAGGTCATCCAGAAAAGACTGGAGCATGGTGGGCCCCTCATCCAGGGGCACTTGCTGGCCGACCCACGCTTCCGGGGGGGCTTTCTCCACCGAGATGATGAGTGGATTCGTATCGATCGTCTCCAGCATGATCCGGACTGAACCCATGGCGTAGACCGGCAGAAGTATGGCGTATTGCCGTTTGGCAAATCCCCGTCCGGGGATTTCTACATGGGAATCCACCTCACTCCCCACCAGATCGGCATCGACAAAGACCGTTGATTGACCGGTGTCTATTCGGCAGGTCACTGTTGGCGGCAGTTCGCGGGTGATGGCGACGGGTGTGTTGTTGTGCAGATATAGATCCAGCATCACCGTATCCGCACCCTGGGCCGGTTCTCGAGGCGGTGTCAGCACCATCTCCAGATCGGCTGACCAGGCCATGGTGGTCATCAGCAGTGTCAGCACAACTGCCCATTGCACTGGTATTTTCATCGTCGTCTCCTTAAGAATGAGATTACCACCATTGACCTGGAATGCCAGGGCCGGCAGGTTATCTGCCACCTGTGCTGACCGATGGTTAATGGGCCCGCACCGCCGGCATGGGGGTGCCGAAACATGGCAGCGGTCGATCGAGATGTATTCTTAGCATACCGGGAGAGGTTTTTCACGGTTTTGTGCAGGCTGGCAGTCGATCTTTATCACGGGGATGAAAGATGACCGAGTCCTTGTTGTTGAGCCAGCGCATCGCACCACGGGCTACAATGCCTGCGCCTCCAACGGCGGGGTTATCGTGGTCCATCCGGAGGCCGAACGGATCACCCAGGACATCAATCGCTGCGAATTTGTCAGACGGATGCGGCTGGAAAAACCCCGGAGAAGCCGACGCCCGCCCCAAACCCATGTATATGGCCTATTTCGAACCCAGGGACTGGATCATTGCCGTACCCTCCTATCGCAAGGCGTTCTGTACACTGGCGAACATCGAGAATGACAAGGACAGCGTGCTATCCCTGAAGTTCAACCAGAGCGGCTATGCATTCGTCACCGACAACAAGGGCAAGGTGATCATCCACCTGTTTCACATCGTTCAGGAATGGTGAACAATGCAGTTCGCCATGGGAAAGCAACAGCGGTTACCATCACGCTGGACGGTGATAGAGAACGTATGAAGTTGTCCGTTGACGACGACGGGCGGGGCATTCCGCCAGGTCCGGAAACCGACGGCATGGGCTTGCGTAACATGGGGTTTCGTGCCAATATGATCCACGTTGCGCTGGACATCCGGACCTCCGAAGGCGGCGGAACCGCGGTGCAGGTTTCCCTTAAGCGGTAATTGAATCCTCCCCGCGGCTTACCGCTGGAAGGATTCATCGGAAGGAAAAAATAAGCGATTTCCAGTTCACTCGCCAGCTCCGCCGTAAGCGGCGGGGATTGCGCTTGCTATCGCGTTTCAGCGCCCCCGACCAACCCATGACCGAGTCAACAAAAACATGCCTGTCTTAGTCCTTTCCATGCACGACCAGTTTCTCTGCGCCGAACGCGCCATTCACGCCGGCACACGGGGATATATCATGAAACAGGAGGCCATGGAGTCGGTGGTCATCGCGATCCGCCAAGTGCTTGCAGGAAAAGTCGATCTCAACGACCAAGTCAAGGATCAAATCCTTTTCAATCTGGCCGACGGTAATACCGGAGGCGGCCGATCCCCCATGGAGCGGCTGACGGATCGGGAGTTGGAGGTGTTCTGCATGATCGGGAAGGGTTTCTCCACCCGCGAAATCGCCTCCACGCTCCACCTGAGCATCAAGCCCATCGGAACCTACCGCGAATGGATCAAAGAGACGTTAAACCTGAAGCACGCCAACGAACTGGTGCGCCATGCCGTTCACCGGGAGAAGACCGGTAAAAATCCAAACGGAGCGCCGTCACGTTGATCCTTCAGCCAACACCGCCGTTGTCACCCGGTCGGTGTCCCGGCATTCCCGCCAACATTCGAAAAATCGGACGATCATGGATTATTTTCTCTGCGTGATAGGCATGGTGATGATCATCGAAGGCGTTCCCTATTTTGCGGCACCGGATCTGATGAAGGGTTGGATGGCCAAAATAATGGAAATGGCTCCTGGATCCCTTCGCCGGTTCGGATTGGTGATGATGGTGGCTGGGTTGGTGTTGGTTTATATGGGGCGGCGATAGATAGTGTCCATTTATCCATTCTTGTACAAGTAAAAGAATTTCATCACCTTTTTAACATACGCCTCCGTTTCCGCAATGGGCGGGATGCCGCGGTGCGTATCCACAGCCCGGGGACCGGCATTGTATGCGGCCAGGGCCAGCGGCACCTGTCCGTCAAACCGCTGAATCAAAGCCTTCAGGTAGCGAGCGCCGCCCATGATGTTCTGCCAGGGATCGAACGGGTCATAAACACTGAAGGCCTCCAGGTTCGCCGGCATGATCTGCATAAGCCCCAGCGCTCCCTTTTTGGATACCGCCTTGGGGTCGAAAGCCGATTCGGCGCGAATCACCGCCTTGAGCAATGGAAAGTCCACCCCGTGAAGACCGGCGGCTTCGTCAATATATCGGTCGAACCGATCGGCGTCCATCTGGATTCCCTGGCGTTTGGGGCGCTCCTTGATGTAAATGCGATAGTCGCTGGAGGTGGGAGCATTGGTGAAATGCATGACCCCTTGGCTGTCGATGTACATGTAGATATCGGCCGCAGCAGGCAGCGCCAGCAACACCATTAGAAAGACGGCGATCCAGGTACCGGGTCTCCAGATCGGATTGTTTAGAATCGACGTGCGCATGCGTTTTCTGCCATCAAAGGTAATGCAACGACCTTCATCCTGGTTTCATTTCCGATGGTATCGGCACAACATGTCGATTTGTAAAGTTTTTTCTTCTTCATGGCAAGAAAAAAGGGTGCGGTTGCGGCGACGGCACGAAGCTTGACACAACTTTGGTTTCCGCATATAGACCGGTTCAACTTTCTCGTATTCCCCACGCTATCCCAATTTCCCATAGGAGGTGTTATGTCCGCGCAACCGTCCGCCACCGATTACGAATTCAGCCTGAAACACAGCCTGGTGGGCGCCCAGATGCTGTTTGTCGCCTTCGGCGCCCTGGTGCTGGTTCCCCTGCTCACTGGCTTGAATCCCAACGTCGCCCTGTTCACCGCCGGCGCGGGAACCCTTATATTCCAGTTCATCACCAAGCGCATGGTGCCTATTTTCCTGGCATCCTCTTTTGCGTTTATCGCGCCGATCATCTATGGGGTAAACACCTGGGGCATTCCTGGCACCATGTGCGGCCTGGCGGCTGCCGGACTGCTTTACGTCGTGCTGAGCTTGTGCATCAAAGCCTTCGGTGCCGGTTTTCTGCACAAACTGCTGCCGCCGGTGGTGGTGGGCCCGGTGATCATGGTCATCGGGCTCGTTCTGGCACCGGTGGCCGTTCACATGGCCATGGGCCGCACCGGCGATGGTTCGGCATGGCTGGTGCCCCAGAGCACGGCCATGATCGTAGCCGGAGTGTCCCTTCTGGTGACCATTCTCACCTCGCTATTGGGGAAAGGCTGGTTTCGTCTGATACCGATTCTCGTCGGTGTCGGAGCCGGCTACGCGGCAGCGCTGATTCTCGACTTTATCGGTGTTTCCGGTTCGATTCAGGCCGGTTTCGATGCCGGCGCCCTGGAAAACTTTACCGGCCCCCTTCTGGTCAGCTTCAAACCGCTGGCAGACGCACCCTGGTTTGCCGTACCTGATTTCGTCCTACCCGAATGGAATCTTCAGGCCATCGTTTTCATCGTACCGGTCGCCATCGCCCCAGCCATCGAACATTTCGGGGACATCCTGGCCATCGGCAGTGTCACCGGAAAGGATTTCGTCAAGGCGCCGGGCATTCACCGCACCATGATGGGCGACGGCATCGCCACCTCTGTTGCCTCTTTTTTAGGGGGGCCGCCCAACACCACCTACAGCGAGGTGACCGGTGCGGTGACCCTCACCCGGATGTTCAATCCCGGCATCATGACCTGGGCCGCCATTTTCGCCATCGCCCTGGCGTTTATCGGCAAGATGGGCGCCCTACTCCAGACCATTCCGGTGCCGGTGATGGGCGGAATTATGCTGCTGCTTTTCGGCGCCATTACCGTCGTGGGGCTAAACACACTGGTGAAGGCAGGAGAGGACCTCACGGAACCCCGCAACCTGGCGATCGTTGCCCTGATCTTGGTCTGCGGCATCGGTGGCATGGTGCTTCCTTTTGGCAAATTCACCCTGGGGGGCATTGGCCTTTCCGGAATTTTGGGGGTCCTACTCAACCTGATACTGCCGGGTAAACAGCCTAACTGAGCCGTCATTGATTTTGATGATGTCCACCCAGCGCCCCTTTCGAATTGACCCGGCAGGGGCGTTTCTATGGCAATGGGGATCCTGGCCGCAGGCGGTTTTCTGCCGGATAACCATCCAGTCGCTGTATGCAGGCATGCTTGCACGAGCGGAGAGAAACCATGGGCAAAGACACAATCTACCGCGCACCGAGAACCCCGGTGCCGCCCTTTGAATTTGACGCGGAAGTGGCCGATGTGTTCGACGACATGATCCACCGATCAGTACCCATGTATAGCGAAATCATCCGCCGTCAGGCCCAACTGGTGCAACGGTTCCTCCGCCCCGGCACGCGGGTGTATGACCTGGGGTGCTCTACCGGAAACCTGGCCGTCGCCCTTTGCGCACACCTGCCTGCCGGTGCATTCGAGATGGTCGCCGTAGACAGTTCCCCGCCCATGCTGGACGTATGTAAAAGGCGCATCGTTGACGCCGGCCGGTCTACGAGTATCACGCCAATATGCGGAGATATTCGCCGGGTGAAAATAGAGCAGGCCGGCGTGGTGGTGGTTAACTTTACCTTGCAGTTCATTCCACCGGAGGACAGGGATGCCCTGACACAGAAGATCTACGAGGCACTGGTGCCTGGCGGGATACTGCTTTTCTCGGAAAAGACGATGCACCCGAATCAGGCGCTGTCGGATCTGCAGGTCGACTTTTTCTATCGGTTCAAGCGGGAAAACGGCTATTCCGAGCTGGAAATCAGCCAGAAGCGCGAAGCCCTCGAAAACGTGCTGGTTCCGGAAACGGTGGAAACGCACCATGAGCGTCTGCGCCGCTGCGGTTTCTCACGCATTAACGTCTGGCTGAAATGGTTCAACTTCTGCTCTTGGATCTGCATCAAATGAATCGGCTGGATGACCTTGCCCGGGATCCGGTCCTCGGACCGTACCTGCCTGAACTGGCAGCGACGGTCAACGGGCGAATACGTGGCATCCATGGCTGCGATAAAAAGGGGGTTGCGCTGCTGGGTGCACTTGACCGCCTGCCCGACGTTCGACCGTCTTCAACCGATGTGAACCAGGCCCGCATCCGCATCGGCACCGCCGATGATCTTGCCCCCAATCAAATGGCATCTCTCGATGCTGCACTGGGTGAATTGAAACCCTGGCGAAAGGGCCCCTTCGAGATTTTCGGCATTCACGTAGACAGCGAATGGGACAGTTCCATCAAATGGAACCGACTGGCCGAGCACCTGGGTTCGCTGTCCGGAAAGCGGGTCCTGGACATCGGTTCCAACTGCGGCTACTACATGTTCAGGTTAGCCGCCAGACAGCCGTCCGTCATTGTGGGAATCGAGCCTTACCTGAATTATTATTTTCAGTTTCTGGCCCTTTCCCGCTTCCTGGCCTTTTCCCAGATTCACTGTCTGCCTTTAAAATTGGAAGAAATGCCGTCGATGCACCGCTGTTTCGATATGGTGATGTGCATGGGCATCTTGTATCACCGGCGGTCTCCCCTGGACACCCTGCTTCAGATTCATGGGATGATGGTGCCAGGCGGGCAGTTGGTGTTGGAAACCCTGGTCCTGGAAGGGGATGGTGAGATGGCGCTGTTTCCGCAAAAGCGCTATGCTAAAATGAACAACATCTTCTTCATCCCGACCGTGGCCTGCCTGACCCATTGGCTGACGCGGTCCGGATTCGACGCTATCCGATGCGTGGACGTATCCAGGACCACCGCCAAGGAACAGCGCAAAACCGACTGGATCGACTCGGAGAGCCTGGCGGACTTTCTGGATCCCGACGATCCGGAAAAGACCGTGGAAGGCTACCCGGGGCCGGTCCGTGCCATGATTCTGGCCACTTCAAGACACCGATAACGGCCGTATCATTTTTCCCTCATGTTTCATCGGCGGTTGTCCGATAACGGTCTATGACATATAAGCAAGTCGAATCATTTCCATTAGCTTCGGTTCGCGGATCGGTTCGGCGGTTGGTCATCAACACTCTGACAAGGAGAAAGCAACCCATGAGTGATCGATACACCGTCATCTTCGAAGGCAGAATAATGCCCGGAAAAAGCGCCGGAATGGTCAAGGATCGATTGAAGGCCGCACTCAAAACCGACGACCAGGGTATCGCGAAATTATTCGTCGGCAGCCCCGTTGCCGTCCGCAAGGACACGGACCTGGAGACAGCTGAAAAATTCCAACAGGTATTCGCCGCTGCCGGCGCATTCTGCGACATTCGCAAGGACGGTGCACCCGAAAACCAGGCGCCGGCGCCGCCTTCCGACGATTCGGCAGCAGAGGCAAACGCTTCCAGCCAATCGCGGTCGCCCGCTCCGCCGTCCCAGCCGCCGGTTTCTCAAGCCAAGGTTCACCATACCACGACATCTGATGGAGGCAAAATGATAATCACGAATATCGAAACGGTTCCCGGGAAAAGCGTGGCAGAGCATTTCGGACTGGTTTCCGGCAGCACCATCCGGGCCAAGCACATCGGCCACGACCTCATGGCCAGTCTGAAAAACCTCGTTGGCGGAGAACTCAAAGGGTACACGCAACTGCTCCAAGAATCCAGGCAGCAAGCCATGGACAGGATGATCGAAGAAGCTCGCCTGATGGGCGCCAATGCCATTGTTAACGTCCGCTTTTCCACATCTTCCGTAGCCCAGGGTGCAGCTGAGCTCTACGCCTACGGGACCGCCGTCCGGGTGGGATAGGAGAACGTCGATGATTGACCTGATTATCTTTTTGTCTTTGCTGGCGGTGGGATACGCGGCGGGGAGCTGGGCCGAAAAGCGGCATTATCGCTCGATTGCCAACCGGGAAAATGCAACCATCAACCTGCCGGCCGTTACCCTTAAATCCGTGGAAATCCCCGAGCATAAAATTCGGTCGGCGCGGCTGGTGTGGGGCAGCGCCGTGATTTCCGTGGATTATTTCAAGAGGATTCTGGCTGGCCTGCGCAACATTTTCGGGGGAAAGGTAAAATCCTACGAGAGCCTTCTCGACCGGGCACGACGGGAGGCTTTGCTGCGCATGAAAGAGATGGCCGGGGATTCCACGGTCATTGTCAACGTGCGCATCGAAACATCGGCCATCGGCAAACAGTCCAAGCGAAAAAATATCGGCTGCTTGGAGGCCATGGCTTACGGCACGGCGCTTACCGTGGAGGAGTAGGTGAAATTTACCGCCCGGCAGCCAAGAATCAACGTCAATGTCTCCCCCACCCATCCGCTCAAAGAGTTCGCTATACTGGCCGGCGGCTTGCTGGCCATCGTGGTCGGCGTTTACCTGGCCCTCGGCCTGGCGGTCGATCTGATTGTCCCCCGACTCTCCATGGACGTGGAGAAAGTGCTGGCCGACGCCTTTATCGGGCAGTTCGCTGAAGAAGATGCCGCCGACGTCACCCGGTCCGTCCAGGCCCTGGTGGATCGCCTCCAGGATCCATGCGCCCTCCTGCCCTATACCATCACCGTGCATGTCACCGAGTCCGATGCCGTCAACGCGGCAGCCCTGCCTGGCGGGCACATGGTTGTCTTCACCGGCCTGCTGGCTGAAATGACCTCGGAAAACGAGCTGGCATTTGTCCTGGCTCATGAGTTGGGACACTATGCCAACAGGGATCACCTTCGGGGGTTGGGGCGGGCCCTGGTGCTGATGAGTGCATCCACGATGTTGCTGGGCGCGGACAACAGCATCAACCGCATGATCGGGCAGGGGTTGGGGCTCACCGAACTGAGCTTTTCACGCAAGCAAGAGAGCCAGGCCGATGAATTTGCCCTGGAAACGCTGTTTTGCCATTACGGACACGTGGCGGACGCCACCTCCTTTTTCAACAAAATCCCCGAAGACGGGGATCCGGGCCGCTTCGGCCACTATTTCGCCTCCCATCCGGAAAACCGCCGCCGCATCGCTCGCCTGAAAGAACTAACCGAAAAACGAGGGTACCCCACCGGACATCCGCTTCCCCTGCCGGTCGATCTGACCGCCAAAATCAGCCCTCCCTGACGATCCGATGATTGATTGGCTGTTTTTTGTGTGTGCGGTGGATGGACAAAAAATAGTCCAACAGCCGGTCCATCTCAAGGTTCAGTGCATAAAAGCGATCGGGTTGGGATTGCATGTCGGTGGCGGTCTGAACATAGGGCGCCTTCACCAGTTCGTGACGACAATGCTGGATCATTGCACTGACCGATTCCGGTGTGGTCTCCAGATGGTATTGGAGGCCGACGATGTGTTGCCCCATGGCAAATGCCTGGTTTTCGCAGACCCGACTGCGGGCCAGGTGCACCGCACCATGGGGCAGGTCGAAGGTTTCACCATGCCAGTGGAAGACCTCCGACTTGTCCGCCAAAGCGCAGCCGACCGCCGCGTTTCTGGCGGCCCGCGTTTTCTCCACCGCAAACCATCCGATCTCCTTGTGGTCGGCGGGGCGAATCCGGGCACCGGCGACACTGGCGATCAACTGCGCACCCAGGCAGATGCCGAGCACCATTTTGCCCGCCTGGATGGCCTGGCTGATGAAGCGCTTCTCACCGACCAGCCAGGGATAGGCAACCTCATCGTTGACGCTCATGGGACCCCCCATGATGACCAGCATGTCCAGGTTGGCCACAGGCGGCGGGGCATCACCGTCGAACATCCGTGAGCCGGTCACCCGGCAGCCGTTTTCCGCCGCCCAGCCGGCAATGCGTCCCAAACCCTCAAACGCAACATGCTGCAGCCATTGAATTTTCATATTTCACTCCTCGATGGTGTGCGTGTGGGACAAAAGATGGGATTCACCTTGTGGGTCCCGGGCAAACATGATAACGGGTCCGTTCGATTCGTCAACCGATTTCACTGCCAGAAACCAAGGGATTTGCGAGGCGCCAATATGACGGCAATTGTATTCATGTATGTTCTGGTCGGAGCGGTAGCCGGGGTCTTGGCCGGCCTGCTGGGCATCGGCGGCGGGCTGGTCATCGTACCCATGCTGGTGTTTTGTTTTGTTCGCCAGGGCGTCCCCGATGCCGTGATCATGCACCTGGCCTTGGGTACATCTCTGGCCAGCATCATGTTTACCGCCGTGTCCAGCTTCCGGGCCCACCACAAGCGCGGCGCTGTCCATTGGGATGTGGTGCGCAAAATCGTTATCGGTATATTTTCGGGCACGTTTCTTGGCAGCTGCATTGCCGCCCAGCTCTCTACCCGCTTTCTAAAAGGCTTCTTTGTCGTTTTTTTATACTACGTGGCCGTTCAGATGCTGTCCAACAAGAAGCCCAGGCCCTCTCGGCAGATTCCCGGACACGGCGCCATGTTCGGCGTCGGCAACGTCATCGGCATCGTGTCCAGCCTGGTGGGCATTGGCGGCGGGACCCTTTCCGTACCGTTCATGATCTGGTGCAACATGTCCGTTCACCACGCTATCGGCACCTCTGCGGCCATCGGCTTTCCCATTGCCATTGCCGGCACCATGGGTTACCTGTACAATGGCCTGTCAGTCCAAAGCTTACCTGAATTTTCATTGGGGTATATCTACCTGCCGGCTCTTTTGGGCATCGTTGTCACCAGTGTCCTGACGGCCCCACTAGGGGTTCGCCTGGCCCACAGCCTGCCCGTCGACCGGCTCAAGCGCGTCTTTGCCATATTGCTGTTGGTGGTGGCGACCCGCATGCTGATCGGAATCCTGTGATCGCTTTGACCATAAGCTTAAAATCGCCAGCCAGCCTATCTGCCTGGATCAGCCTCAAGGCTCCGAAATATTCTTGACAAAAAAACCGTTCCCGCATAGTTATTTCTACTTGGTATTTTATTTCCTTCCAGGCTAATCATCTGTGTATACAGATTGCGAAAATCACATTATCGAAAGGAGAAAGATCACATGTCCAATCTTATTCCCCCCCATGGCGGCAAAGGCCTCACTGTCTGTCTGCTCGAAGGCGCTGAAAAAGAAGCCGAACTGAAAAAAGCCGCAGGCCTCAAGCAGGTCGAAATTTCCCCGCGCGTCAAAGGCGACCTGATCATGATCGGCATCGGCGGCTTCAGCCCCCTGACCGGATTCATGACCAAGGCCGACTGGAAAGGCGTTTGTGACAACTTCCTGACCGCAGACGGCACGTTCTGGCCGGTGCCGGTGTGCCTGGACGTGACCAAGGAAGACGCCGATGCGATCAAAGTCGGCGACGAAGTGGCCCTGTACGATCCCGAGGGCAAAGAGATCATGGCCACCATGAAGGTCACCGAGAAATACGAGTTGACCGATGCCGACAAAAAATGGGAGTGCGAAAAAGTCTTCATGGGTGAAGGCACCCCGACGCCCGCAGATTTCTGGAAGATCGCCAAAGAAGATCACCCCGGCGTCCAGATGGTTATGGACCAGAAAGCCTTCAACCTGGCCGGCCCGGTCAAGGTGCTCAGCGAAGGCGAGTACCCCACCCGTTACAAAGGCGTTTATTACCGTCCGGCCGAATCCCGTAAAATCTTCGACGAACGCGGATGGAGCGATGTGGCTGCCCTGCAGCTCAGGAACCCCATGCACCGCTCTCACGAATACCTGTGCAAGATCGCCGTGGAAGTGTGCGACGGCGTTTACATTCACTCCCTGGTGGGCAACCTGAAACCCGGTGACATTCCCGCATCCGTGCGCGTTAAATGCATCGACGCCCTGGTGAAGGGCTACTTTGTGGAAAAAAACGTGGTCCAGGGCGGCTACCCGCTGGATATGCGCTATGCCGGTCCTCGTGAAGGCCTCCTGCACGCCGCTTTCCGCCAGAACTATGGCTGCTCCAAGATGATTATCGGCCGCGACCATGCCGGTGTGGGCGACTTCTACGGCATGTTCGAAGCCCAGACCATCTTCGACAAGATCCCGACCCCGGCCGGCGGCAAGGGCCTGCTCTGCCAGCCCCTGAAAATCGACTGGACCTTCTACTGCTATAAGTGCGACGGCATGGCTTCCCTGAGAACCTGCCCCCACGGCAAGGAAGACCGCGTGCTGCTCTCCGGCACCATGCTGCGCAAGATGCTCTCCGAGGGCGGCGATCTGCCCGATCACTTCGGCCGCGACGAAGTTGTCGCGATCCTGCGCACCTACTACGAAGGCCTCACCGAAAAGGTGGAAATCAAGACCCACAAGGCAGCCACCGGCAATTAATCTACCGATTTCTGCAGTGAGATGTACATTAAAAAAGCGGGGCGCACCCTTCAGGTGTGCCCCGCTTTTTTTATTCACCCAAAACGCCCGGTACTTGAACGTGAATGCCTGTGGCGTATCCGAGGGCGATCCGCCATCTTTTAATAATTCCCATGGGCCGAACCCTGTCTATCGGGTACACTTCAGCGAGTCCTTGATTTATCATCCGCTGCAAGCGGCAGTAATGTCATTTTACCAATGCGTTTCTTAATGTGCTGCGAGATGTCTTTTAGATGATTCAGGTTATCGCACCGGTCGATTCTCGATGGATAGAATATAGCGCCACTCGGCCTCGGAGACCGGCATGATCGAGAGTCGATTACCCTTGCGCACCAGCGGCATATTTTCGAGAGCCGCATGTGCCTTCAGTTCGGCCAGGGGAATGGCTCGCTTCGTGTGGCGCATGTATTTGACGTCGACCATATACCAGCGCGGTTGTTCCGGATTGCTTTTCTCGTCGAAATACTTGCTGCTGGGGTCAAAGGCCGTATGGTCCGGGTAGCCTTCGCGCACGACTTCCATCAGCCCGACGATCCCCGGCACATGGCAGTTGGAGTGATAAAAGAATGCGCGATCGCCTTCCTTCATCTGATCGCGCATCATGTTGCGTGCCTGGTAATTGCGCACGCCGTCCCAGTGTTCCGTCTGGTCCGGTTTTGTTTTCAGATCATCGATGCTGAACGCTGACGGTTCGGATTTCATCAGCCAATAGTTCATTGATTGCTCCTTGGGCAGGCCTGACGCGGAAAAAAAGACCGACCATACGAAATCTAGTATGGTCGGTCTTTTTCACTCATAGATGGTAGGCGCGATTGGATTTGAACCAACGACCTCTTCCGTGTCAGGGAAGCGCTCTCCCCCTGAGCTACGCGCCTACATGAAAAAAAGCAGATACCACCTGCTCATGGGGCTGTCAAGGAATTTACGACTTCAGGATCACTGGTTCACCAGACGGATGCGGATGGCCTCGGGCGCAACCTCGAAGATGTCGATACCGAAACCGCTGAATGTTTTCAGCAACAGCGCATCGGCCAGAGACCGCGCACTACCCTGGTAGGTGACGGCCATATTGGCACGGTCAGCCGACATCTCTTTCATTTTCAGCTCATTGACTCCGGATAACGAAGCGATGGCCGTGCGCAGACGCACGAAATTGGCAATATGGCCGCCGGTGCCCGCCACCGCGATCTCGATGACGGCACTGCGATCCTGCTCCTGCTGCCAGACGGCCATAATCTTTTGGGCCAAGTCATCACCGGCCAAGACCCCCACACCGGACAGCGCTTCGCGCCCCCCCGCGACCTCATCCTGACCGGAAATCACCGATTTCTGGCGTGTCCGACCGATCGGCTGGCCGGTCTGGACATCGAAGGCCCGTGCCTCGAGGACGGCTTCATAGGCGTTGCCCCCACCCCCCATGGTGTTGGGTGCAGCCGCGGCAGTGCCATGGCCGGTGACCAGTACATCCGCACCCAGCCGTCCTGCCAGGGCCACCATGTCTGCCTCGGGGGCATTCACGGGAAGCGACAGGGGAGAACTCAGATCGGGCAGGTCGACGATCTTGAAGCCGGCAGACTTAAGCGTCGCCGCCAGCGCCCCTTCACTGATGGTCCGGCTGCGAAGCCGACGATCCCCCCACCAGTAGCTAAAATCGGCATCGGTCACGTTTCTTTCCGCCACCATGAAGAGGATCCTCGGATACACGGCGCCAGCCAGCGCGAGGCCCAGGCGAGACAGGTCCCGGCTGACCCGGTCTGCGGCAATGTCCACCTGAACCAACGTCCTGACCGTGGTTCCGGATACGGACTCGGTGAGCACCCGGTAGTTCTGGATATAGTTATCCCGTTCAGCCAGGATACTGTCGTTGATCTGCTGGAATCGCCGCACCACGGTCTCACCGGTGAGCATATCCATGACCACCTGGCCTACAGCGGCGGCCAAGGCATCATTGACCGCATTTTGCCTTCCATCAGCCAGGTTTTTTTCGTGGATAACGGCCGATCCCAATACGTTCAACTGCTTGACCACGCGGCTGTCCGCACCGTAGCTGCTGGTCCAGGCCAGCAAGAGTACAACCAAAAGGCAGCTTCGCTTGATCCATATTTTCATCGTGTTCCGGTCAGACATGGGTTTCTCCCGCCCGGATCCTTCGGATACCAGGGCATTAATGCCGGACAGGTCGATCCGGACGTGGTTGGGTGGATGGCCCTGAGCGGGCCGGCGGCGCTAAGTTTTTCTGACCCGCGCATAGTCGGCAATATCCATCAGGATTTCCCGCGTCGGACTGTCCGCAAACGGTGAGAGTGCCGTCTTGGCCTGTTGAACATGCGCCATTGCCCGTGCTTCAGTATAAGCGATGCCGCCATGGCGGTTCAACATCTCCACCAGTGACGCAAACTCGGTTTCGCTAAAATCTCGCTTTTCGAAAATGGCGATCATGCATTGCCGATCCGCTTTGGGCGCACGGGACAAAGCATGAATCAGCGGCAGGGTCAGCTTCCTCTCCCTCAAGTCGGCCCCGGCATGTTTGCCCAGAGAAGCGATATCCTGGGTGTAGTCAAGCAGGTCATCGGCCATTTGAAACGCCAGTCCCAGATGATACCCGTAGTCGGTCAGCGCCTGGACTGCAGCCGGTTTCGCATCGGCAACCAAGGCACCGGTCCGGCAGGCGCCCTCGAATAGCACGGCCGTCTTGCAGCGAATCACCTCTAAGTAGTCGTCCTCGCTGAGTGTGAGGTCCCCCTTTTTCTCGAGCTGACGAATTTCGCCTTGGGACATGTTTTCGGTGATCCGGGCAATGGTCTGGATCACCTCGCAAAGACCGGTGTCCGCGGCGATGGAGAGCCCTCGGGCCAACAGGAAGTCTCCAGTGAGCACCGCCGTGGAATTGTCCCACAGCTGGTTGGCCACCTGACGACCCCGCCGCATGTCCGCGCCGTCTATCAGATCGTCATGCAGCAAGGTGGCGGCGTGAAGATATTCGAATATGGTGGAAAACCGTGCCGTGTGATCGCCTGAATATCCGCAAAGCCGGGCGCCCAGAACCATCAAAAGGGGTCGCAGTCGCTTTCCTCCGGCAAACAGAATATGCCTGGCCACTTGAGATACCAGATTGAAATGGGGATTCAGGTTCTCGGCCAGTGCCTGCTCGATGACCTTAAGATCTTCACCGACGGCGGCCAGGATTTTGTTTTTCAGGTCGGTCATAGCGCCTTTCCGATCAGATCGTACGCCAAGGTGTCCGTTATCGCAACCGATGCAAAATTTCCGATCGTTGCCGCGGGGCCGTCCGGCTGCGTCTTCACAAAAGTAAGGCCGTCTACTTCGGGTGCTTGTAGGATGGTTCGACCCTCGTAGAGATGGGGCTCGGATGAAGCCTCGATCAGGACCGGCAAGGTCTTTCCAATCATGGATGCCAGGTTGTTTTCGGAGATCGCCATCTGCCGCGCCATCAGCGTGTCGTGGCGGTACTGAGCCACTCGTTTGGATACGTGCCCGGGCAAACCATGGGAAGGTAAATCCTCGGCATCGGAATAGGTGAACACCCCCAGATGGTCGAATCGGACCTGTTCTACAAATTCCAGCAGTTCTTGAAAATCGGTTTCTGTTTCTCCGGGGAAGCCGACGATCAGGGTGGTTCTGAGGGCAGCCCCGGAAACCCTCGATCGGATTCGCTGAAACAGGTCCAGCAGCTGCCGCTTATCGTAATTTCGTCCCATTTTCTTCAATACAGCGGCGGCGGCATGCTGAATCGGCAGATCAAAATAGGGGCATAGATTGGGGTGGGCGGCAACAGCCTCGATCACGCCGTCGGTGATGCTTTCCGGGTGACCGTAGAGAAATCGGACCCATGTCTCCCCGGCCACTTCGGCAAGGCGGACCAGCAGGGTGTCAACGCTCACCGGTTGGGAAAGGTCGCGGCCGTAAGCGGTGGTGTCCTGGGCCACCAGGTTCAACTCTTTGACGCCGCTGTCAACCAGTTCCCTGGCCTCGGCCAAGATAGATTCCATGGGTCGGCTTTTCTGGCGGCCCCGCAGCCGGGGAATGATACAGTAGGTGCAGTGGCGGCTGCACCCTTCGGCAATTTTCAAGTAGGCGGTGTGGGAGGGATTCCTTTCACGGGCCGTGGTTTGCCCCATGGTTATGCGGTCTGGGTCGGGCAGCAGGCAGGTTCCGCGGCCCAATCCGCCGGTCACGGCATCCACGATGCGCGAAAACGCCCCGGTACCCAGAAACTGGTCCACCTCGGGCAAGGCCTCGGCGATGGCTTCACGAAACCGTTCAGGCAGACAACCCGCGACCACCAATCGATTGCAGCGTCCCGTTTTTTTAAACCGGGCCAGTTCGAGGATGGTGTCGATGGATTCGTTGATCGCTGATTCGACGAAGCTGCAGGTGTTGACCACGATAACAACGGCATCGGCCGGATCCCGGGTCAGCGACCAGCCGGCCTGGCGCAACGCTCCGGCCATGTTCTCACTGTCCACCTGATTACGGGCACAGCCCAGACTCTCAATGTATAGACGGCCCATCTACCCTTTCAGTTTTTCTATTTCAGCGGTGAGGGCAGGGAGGACCTCGAAAAGATCGCCCACGATACCGAAGTCGCATTTGGAGAAAATCGGCGCTTCAGGATCCTTGTTGATGGCCACGACCACACGTGATGAGGCCATGCCGGCCAGATGCTGAATGGCTCCGGAAACCCCGCAGGCGATGTACAGGTTGGGCGCTACGACTTTGCCGGTCTGCCCCACCTGATCGGTTACCGGCCGCCAGCCCTCGTCCACGGCGCTACGGGATGCACCCACGGCCCCATCCAGGGCCTTGGCCAGGGCTTCCACGACGGCAAAATCGTCCCCACCCATGCCCCGTCCACCGGTGACGACTACATCTGCTTCGGTCAGTTCGATCTTGCCGGTTTCCATGTGTTTTTCAACCAGGCGCAACGGGGTTCCGTCCAAACTGACGGCCACCTTTTCCACCTCCCCGGCGCCCTTGGCAGCCACGGCCTCCATGGCTCGGGGGCGGATGGCCACGATGGCCGGAGAACCGTTCAGGCTCACGTCGGCCAGAACTTTGCCACCGTACATGGGACGGGTGGCCACGATCCGGGCGCCATCGGCACGAACGTCCACGCAATCCATGGCCAAGGGCGCGTTCAAGCGGGCGGAAAGCCGGGCGGCGATGTCTTTGCCCAGCGACGTCGCCCCGATCAACACCACCGCCGGGTCGGAGGCTGCCACCAGTTGGCCGACAGCCTGGATGCATGCATCGGCCAGGCCGTCTTTCAGGCCTTCATGGTCCGCCACCAATATCCGGTCCGCCCCATATTCGGCGGCCTGCGATGCCATGGCGTCGACGCCAGCGCCCATGACAGCCGCGGTCAGCGCCCCACCGGTCGTTTCGACAAGCTTTTTTCCGGCAGAAATAACTTCGAACGAAATATGTTTGAATGCACCGTCAACCTGTTCGGTGACGGCCAGTATTCCCTGTGACATGAGCTTTCTCCCTGTTGGGTGACGCCCGATCGTACATCGGCATCTGCATCGGGCGTTGTCTGGATTTTAAGTGACCACTGCTGCCGATCGATTAAATCACCTTGGCCTCTTCCCGCAAGGCTTTGACCAGTGCCGCCACTTTGTCCGCTGCACTGTCGCCGTCTATGATCCGGCCACCCTTTCGTTGCGGGGGCAGCCGCATGGCAAGCGTCTTTACCATGGGCACGCCTGGATCGGTCCCGGTTTCCGACAGGCGGCGCGTGTCAATGGGTTTCTTCTTGGCTTTCATGATGCCCGGCAGGCTGGCATAGCGGGGTTCGTTGAGACCGCGCTGGGTGGTGATCAGCGCCGGAAGGGTCGTTTCCAGCACCAGCGTGCCGCCATCGATGGTCCGCGTGCAGCGGATCTTGCCGTCGGCCAGGTCCTGCTTGACAACCATGGATACAAGGGGGATCCCCATGAGTTCGGCAATGGCCGGACCGACCTGAAAATTATCGTCATCCACAGCCCGGTGGCCGGCGATGATCAGGTCGAAGGCACCCTTTTTCAGTTCTCCAGCCAGCACCTTGGCAATGGCCAGTCCGTCCAACGGCTTTCCTTCCGGATCGATGCGGACGGCGGTATCGGCGCCCATGGCCAGGGCGGTGCGCAGCGCCTCAGCAGCCTTTTCAGGTCCCAGGGAATAAACGGTGACCGTCCCGCCGGTATCGGCGCGAATCTGAAGCGCCTCCTCAACGGCCATTTCGTCATAGGGATTCATCACCCAGTTGATGCCTTCGGTCTTGATGGCGGTCCCGTCGTCGCTGATTTCGATCATCGACTCTGTGGCCGGAACCTGCTTGAGCAGTACGGCAATTTCCACGTTTCACCTTCCTTTGGGGCCGATACCGTCGCATTTTACGTGAAGGGCCCTGTATCTTTTTCCAAATATTAACTTTTAATGAGAATATAACCTATCAATATTATGAGAATTGTTATGACTTCAAAGTCAATTATAGAACTAGGGACGGGTTGTCAACGGGAAATCATCTCCGGACCCCTTTTTGAAGCCGCGGGCTATCGCCCGATCCCAAACCCATCGGACGGATGGTCGACGAGCGACCCGTCAGGCAGTCGGACAACCATAAGGCCCTCCACAGACGCCAATCGGTTGACCAAAGCCAGTCCCTTTTCCGGCCCCATTACCATCAGGGCGGTGGCCAGACCGTCGGCCACCGTGCAATTGGCCGCCACCACCGTGGCACTCACCACTCCGTTGGTTACCGGTCTGCCCGTACGCGGATCGAGAATGTGCGCGTAGGATTGGTTGTCGACTTGAAAGAAAATCCGGTAATCACCGCTGGTGGCCATGGCCCGGTCAGTGAGGGGCACCGCCCGGTAGACATCATTGAATGGGGCCTCCTTGTCCGGGCGGTTGATGCCCACGCGCCAGGCGTTCCCGTCTTTTCGCCGGCCACGGGCGTATACTTCTCCGCCGATCTCCACCAAAAAGTGGGAAAAACCGTTGTCGCCCAACAGCCGGGCAATCGCATCCACCCCGAATCCTTTGGCAATGGACGCCAAATCCAAGGTGACGACGGGATCCCTTTTACTGATGGTACCCGACGGCTCCAAAAGGATGCGGTCGAATCCCACATGGTCAAGCGCCTGCCGGATTTCACGCTCATCCGGGACTTGGCTGACCGACCCTTTTCGTCCGAAACCCCACAGGTTGACTAATGGGTCCAGCGTGCCGTCCCAGGCGCCATCGGTAAGCCTGTGCAATTCGGCCGCCACCCTCAGCACCTCGAGCAGATCGGCGGACGGGGAAAAGGGTTCGTTGGCAGTGGTGATTGCATTGAACCGGCTGATCTCGCTGGTCGGGTCGTAGGTAGACATGCTCGTGTTGATCGCGGCCAGGCGATCGTCGATCTGCCGCTGCAGATGGGCGCCGGACGTCAACCACCCGGTCACCACCTTGATGTGATAGGTGGTTCCCATGGTCTTGCCGGACAACTGCAGCTCCCTTTTCGGCTGGCAGGCGATGCACACCAGGATCATCAAAATCACCGAGGCAAGTCGGGTCTTTCGGATCAGCTCGGGTCGAAGCAGATTCAACATAGGATGCACGCTAAACGAATCATATTCCCACGAAGGATGAAGGGTCGCGCAGACATCGAACGGGTTGCGAAGCCGTCAGCAAATGCGCGGAAGCTGTTCACCGGCAAGCATGTCCACGATGCGCTCGCCGCCAATGCGGGTTCTCATAAAAACGCGGCCGGGATGGTCGTCGGTCACTTCGCCGATGATGCAGGCATCCTTGCCGTACGGGGATTGTTGAATCACCTCCAGCACCTGACCGGCCTGATCCCCCGGCACAACGGCCAGCAGCTTGCCCTCGTTGGCCACGTAGAGGGGATCGAAGCCCAACAACTCGCAGATACCTGAGACAGAGGGCCTGACGGGCAGTCGGTCCTCATAGATGCGAATGCCCGCTTTTGATTGGTCAGCAATCTCATTCAACGTCGTGCCCACGCCGCCCCGGGTGGGGTCTCGTAGGACATGGATGTCGCAACCGGTCCCGAGAATGTCGGCCACCATGTGATTCAAGGGGGCCGAATCGCTCTTGACGTCCGATTCGAAAGCGAGCCCCTGGCGTTGGGTGAGAATGGTCATGCCATGGTCGGCCATGGTGCCGCTGAGGATAACTGCGTCTCCGGGTCGGGCATTGGCACCGGAGACATGGACGTTCTCGTCGATCGTACCGATGCCGGCGGTGTTGATGAAAATCCTGTCCGCCGCCCCTTTGGGTACCACCTTGGTGTCGCCGGTGACCACGATGACCCCGGCCAGCCGGGCGGCACGTCCCATCTGGGCCACCACCCGTTCCAGGTCAGCCATGGGGAAGCCCTCTTCGATGATCATCCCCACGCTCAGGTACAAGGGGGTGGCGCCGCACATGGCCACGTCGTTGACCGTCCCGTTGATGGCCAGGTCGCCGATGCTGCCGCCTGGGAAAAAGATGGGGTCCACCACATAGGTATCCGTAGAGAAGGCGATGCGGCCGCCGGCCAAACGGAGCGTGGCGCCGTCATCGAGCATGGCCAGGGCCGGGTTGTCGAATGCGGGCAGCAACAGGTCGGCCGTCAAGCGATGGGACATCTTTCCCCCGCTGCCATGGTCTAAAAGGATTTTGTCCGATTTCATGGGATAGGGTTGTTTCCTTTATGAATACAAATGGCTAAAAAACTATAGGTCGAAAAATCGATGGTTCAACCGTCGCCGTGGTAGCGATAGTAAGCCGCACAAGTCCCTTCGCTGGAGACCATGCATGGGCCCACCGGCGCCATGGGGTTGCACACCGTTTTGTACAATGGGCACTGGGGTGGAATTTTCAAGCCGGTAAGGACTTCACCACAGGCACACCCCTTGGGTTCCGGAGCGGGTTTCAGCCGAATGCCGAAAACCTTGACGGCGTCGAAAGCTTCATATGCTTCGCGGATGGCCAAACCGCTGCTCGGAATGGTCCCGATGCCCCGCCACTCGGCATCCACCATCTCGAACACCTCGTTCATGATCGCCATGGCCTTGGGATTGCCGGCGGGTGAAACGGCTCGGGGATAGGCGTTCTGCAATGCCGGCTGCCTGGATTCCACTTGGTCTACCAGCATGGCGATACCCTGGAGCAGGTCTGCCGGTTCGAAACCGGCCGCCACGCACGGCACCCGGTGGGTCTCGAAAAAGGGTCGATAGGCATCCAAGCCGATGATCACGGACACGTGGCCGGGAAGCAGGAACCCGTCGATATTGATCTTGCCGTCAGCCAGAGCCTCGAGGGCCGGGGGCACGGTTTTGTGCGCCGACACCACCGAAAAGTTGTCGAGCTTTTGCTGGTGGGCGGCTAAAATGGCGGCTGCCACAGTGGGCGCGGTGGTTTCAAAACCCACCCCCAAAAAGACCACCCGTTTGCCCGGATTTTGACTGGCCAGTTTCACGGCATCGAAGGTGGAGTAGACGATGCGCACATCGGCGCCATCGGCTTTCTCACGCTGCAGCGAGGAGCCGCTGCCGGGCACCCGGATCAGATCGCCGAAGGTGGCCACGATGGTCTCCGGTTCCCGGGCCAGGGCGATAAAGGCGTCGATCTCCTTTTGGGCGGTGACGCACACCGGGCAACCCGGCCCCGACAGCAGGGCGATGGTTTCCGGCAGCAGGGAGCGGATGCCGCTCCTGAAAATGGAGACGGTATGGGTGCCGCACACCTCCATGAAACGAACCGGCCTGCGGCTGGTTCGGGTGATGCGTTGGGCTAAGTGCCGGGCGATTTGCGGATCGTGAAAGGCATCGTTTTTTTTCAGGGTCATGATGTCCCTCATGGCTTATTTACTTATGGAACTCTTAGAAATCGGGTTTCCGACGGCTTCCTAAAAGGTTCGAGATCAAGGCTTGCAAACCCCGAGTAATGAGGCGTACTGACGATACGCCGCATTGACGAGGGATGAAGCGTAACGCAGATATCGGACTTTTTACGACTCCGTCACTGTTGCTGCCGCCACCACTGCCTGCCCCAGGGAAAGACCGCCGTCATTGGTCGGCACCAGCCGATGGGTGAGCAGGTCGAAACCGCTTGCTTTCAAAGCGGCCGCCAACCCGACCAGCAGACGGTGGTTTTGGAATACGCCGCCGCTCAGGGCCACCCGGTCGATGCCCGTGGTGGAGCGCAGGTGGCGGCACAACTGGTCAAAGAGCAGGATCAAGGTGTTGTGAAAACGGGCACTGATCGTATGCGGAGAAACGCCCCTTTCGACATCCCGCACCACGGCCTGAATGATGGGCACGGTTGCTATCCGGCAGGGTCCGTCGCCCTCCCAGAAAAAATCGTAGCTGCCGGATTCGGCGGCGTCGAGGATCATCTCCAGTTCCATGGCGGCCTGGCCCTCGAAGGCCACCTGGCCGCGCAGCCCGGTTATCGCTGCAACGGCATCGAACAGTCGGCCCAGACTGGACGTCAGCGGGCTGTTGATCTGTTTCTCCATCATGGCCATCATGGTCTCCACGGGCTGTCTGCCCAACGATCGCAAAAAAGGCAGGCGAAGCGATCCCGCCTCTTCACCGAAAGCGGCGTTCAGATGGGCCACGGCCATGCGCCACGGTTCCTTGATAGCAGCTGTGCTGCCGGGCATGGGCACCGGTGCCAAATGCGCCGCCCGGGTAAAGGTGTGGTAGTCCGCCACCAGCACCTCGCCCCCCCAGACCGTGCCATCCGTTCCCAGTCCCGTTCCATCGAAGGATAGGCCGATCACCGGCCCGTCGACCTTGTTTTCAGCCATGCAGGCGGCGATGTGGGCGTGGTGGTGCTGCACCGCGATGCAGGCAATGCCCCGCAATTCCCTGGCATAGCGGGTGCTCATGTAATCCGGATGTAAATCGCAGGCCACGACCTGCGGGTCGATGTCCAGAATGCGCTTGAGATGATCCACCGTGAGGCGGAAGAAATCGTCGGTGGCCCGGTTTTCCATATCACCGATGTGTTGGCTCACGAAAGCCTGCCGGCCCCGGGTGAGACAGACGGTGTTTTTCAGTTCAGCCCCGCAGGCCAGCACCGGCGGCATGTCATCCTTTAAAAAAACGGGTACGGGCACATAGCCGCGGGATCGTCGGATAGGACGCATGTGGCCGGCACTGTGACGGACGATGGAGTCGTCGCTGCGCAGGAGGATATCCCGGTCGTGGACCAAGAAATCGTCGGCAATCCCTCCCAAACGCCCAAAGGCTTCAGCGTTGTCGATGGCAATGGGCTCCTCGCTTAGGTTGGCGCTGGTCATCACCAGGGCAACGAAACCGACATCGAGCAGCAGGTGGTGCAAGGGCGTGTAGGGCAGCATAATGCCGAAATAGCGGTTGCGGGGTGATACCGAATCGGCAATGGCGGTGTGGTCGCGCTTTTCCAGCAGAACGATGGGACGCTGGATGGAGACCAGCAAGCGCTCTTCCGCGGTCTGCACACGGGCAATCTCCCGGATGCGATCCAAACTGCTGCACATGAGGGCCAACGGCTTTTCCTCGCGGTGCTTGCGCCGGCGAAGTCGCGAAACGGCATCCGCGTGGGTGGCATCCACGGCCAGGTGAAAACCGCCCAGCCCCTTGATGGCCACGATACGCCCTTGCCTGAGGCGGTTGGCCGCTTCGGCGATGGGATCGTCGGTGTCGACGGCTTTCCCGCCGGCATCACATAAGGTCACCTGTGGACCACAAACCGCACAGGCGTTGGGCTGGGCATGAAAACGCCGGTTGTCGGGGTCGTCATATTCAGCCTGACACATGGGGCACATGCGAAAGCGCCGCATGCTGGTTTTGGGCCGGTCATAGGGAATATCGTCGATGATCGTGTAGCGGGGACCACAGTTGGTGCAGTTGATGAATGGGTAGCCGAAACGCCGATCCACCGGATCGCGCATCTCAGCCAGACAATCCTCGCAGACCATTACATCCGGTGAAATCAGTGTGGCTCGGGTGGCACTGCCGCGGCTTTTGACGATGGAAAACGCCGCAAAACCCTTCACGGCTTCAGGTGTTTCAGACACCTCGACGATGTGTGCCAGGGGCGGCTTTTTATTGGGGAGGTCGTCGATGAACTGCCGGATGTCCGTTTCCAGGCCCTCCAGAACCAGGGACACACCGGTGGCGGTGTTGGCCACTTCCCCCATCAGGCCGTGGTGGTTGGCCAACTGGTAGATGAATGGCCGAAAGCCCACCCCTTGAACAATGCCGTTGATCTCCAGGCGATATGCGGTGCGTGCATCTGTCATGGCCGGTGTTGGCGGCTACCCTTTACCGGCTTCCAGGTTGTCTACGAACGCGGCGGCCTCCTTGAGCAGTCGGATGGTTTCCATGGCCGATTCTTCGTCCAGCTTTTTAATGGCAAAACCGGCATGCACGATGACATAGTCACCCACTGCCGAATCCTCCAACAGCATGAGGCTGGCCGATCGCCTGACGCCGTCCACGTCGATGGTGGCCATTTCATTTTCGATATGGGTTATTTTAGATGGGATTGCAAGACACATGGTCGTCTGCTCCTTTATCGTGACAGGTGACACCCAGTCGTTCGAGTTCACCCAGCACCATCCGAATGACATCTTCCATTCGGTTTCTGGTTGTTTCAGTCAGCTCCGTGCTCAGGGTGTTGATATCTTCGGGCTCCACACCGAGGATGACGGTTTCGGGCACTTTATCCATGGCCTGGCAGAGGGTCAGCGCTTCGAGGAAATCGATTTGATGCAATGAGTTTTTGGCCCGGATTCGCTCGGGAATAACCTCGCCTTCGAGGCGATAGAGGTCACCGGGGACGCCTTGATTGCGAATCACGTCCACCACGATCAGCTGGTCTGCTTCGGACATGACACCCAGAAGACTTACCCCGAGCACGCCGCCGTCGACAATGGAAACGTTTTCAGGGAAGGTATATCGGCGCTCCAGTTCCTCCACGACCCTGACACCGAAGCCCTCATCAGAGAATAATAGATTGCCTACGCCCAGGATCATTACATGGTCCATCGCCATTGCATCCGTTCTTTCCACCTTTTAATAGGCTGAGCCTTCAACCACCACAGACGGCAGTCGTCTGAAACGAATGACCGGACATGGGAAGGGCATAAAGTGGAAGTGGTAGCATGGATTGATAAACGGTTCAAGGCATGATCCGCCGGTCGATAAAGGGACATCCGGAGACGCTGGTCTTTCCGCTCCGGATCAGTGCCGGCGATTTTTGGGCAGGACCAGATTCTCATCGTATAGGGACACGACGCCAATCCGACCCGGCTTCACGGTCACCGGCTCCTGCCAGGCGACCTTGTATCCGTCGATCAAGGCAGGAAACTTCACCAGCACATAGTGGGTACCGGGGGGTGGGTCCAGAAAGGCAAAATTACCGGTTGCCGAGGTCACGGTCTGGGCGATGAGATAGCCGGTTTGCATCTGTTTTTGCTGAAAGCGCTTGTAAAAATCGAGGTGGCAGTTGTTGATGCAGTCCACTTTTCGCTGATGGTGGGTTTCGTCGAGGCATTTTTTTGCCGATACGGGGATTTTATCGCTCACCAGAAACACCGACAGGCGCTCGCCATACGCCTTGTGGCCGGCATCGTTCCGAATAGAAATGGACCCTACAATCCAATCGCCGGCGAGCGCTTGGCCAATGCCTGCAGGCCCCACGAAGGACAACAAAACGCTGAAAACACTGATCATGTACTTAAAGATCCCGCACCTCCTTTATTCCCCATGCGATCAGTATTGAAATTATACTCAAAACGTGGAATAGTAAAGCGGTTCTTTTGCCGCATCCTGAAAAATCATCCTTTTCGATCCGCATTGCTTGGGGGGCCCGATGAACCGTTCTTACATGGGAAAGGTCTTGTGGGTTGACCTGACCACCGGCCGCATCACCACCGAAGCCGTCCCCGATGACGTATACCATCGCTTTTTATCCGGCACCGGTCTGGCCGCATGGCTGCTCTACCGACGGATTCCGGCCGGGGCGAATCCCCTGGGGCCGGACAATATCTTGGGGTTCGTGTCCGGTATACTGACCGCCAGCGGCTCCCTGTTCACCGGCCGTTGGATGGTGGTCGGCAAAAGCCCCCTCACCGGCACCTGGGGCGATGCCAACTGCGGGGGCAATCTGGCTCCCGCCATCAAGGCATGTGGGGTCGACGGCATTTTTTTCACCGACCAGAGTAGCCGGCCGGTTTACCTGTATGCCGACACCAAAGGGGCCGGGCTGCGCGATGCCACCCATCTGTGGGGCCGGGATGCCATCGAAACGGAGCGGCAATTGATAGACGAACACGGCGGCAAACAGCGGGCCCGTGTCGCCTGCATCGGCATGGCTGGAGAGCGCCGTTCGCTCATATCCGGTATCGTGAACCACGGCGGCCGGCTGGCGGCCCGCAGCGGCTTGGGGGCGGTCATGGGCGCCAAGCGGCTCAAGGCCGTTGTCCTGTGCGGCGCCCATCGCGTTCAGGTTCATGACCGCAAGGCCATGAAGACCCTGAGCCTGGCCTGCAACAAGCATGTGGCCTTTCAGCCGCCTTTTTTAAACGGCACCATGACCGCCTATTTAGGCGCACTCATGCGCCTGCTGCCTGCCCAGATGGAGCTCGACGGCATGCTTTACAAGATCATGTTGAGCAAGTGGGGCACCATCAATCAGAACCAGATGGCCATCGAAATCGGCGATGCCCCGGTGATGAACTGGAAAGGCTCCAACCGCGATTTCGGACGGGACAAATCCAAGCTGATCGACCCCGACGTATTCACCCTCCCGGTGGTGGCCAAATATTTTTGCTACTCCTGTCCCTTGGGCTGCGGCGGAATCAGCCTGGCGCCAGACGGCAAGACCGAGGTGCACCGGCCCGAATACGAATCGACCATTGCATTGGGAGGGCTGTGCCTCAACGAAGATGCCGACAGCATTTGCTACCTCAACGAACTGCTTAACCGCGCCGGCATGGACACCATTTCCGTGGGCGGTACGGTGGCTTTTGCCATCGAGTGCTTTGAAAAGGGGCTGTTGACCGCCACGGACACGGATGGGCTGACGCTGACCTGGGGCAACACCGAAGCCATCGTCCGCCTGGTGGAAAAGATGGTCAAACGGGAAGGCATCGGCGACCTGCTGGCCGATGGCGCCAAACGCGCGGCACAGAAAATCGGCCGGGGCGCCGAAACCATGGCAGTCCATGCGGGCGGGCAGGAGCTGGGCATGCACGACGGCCGCTACGATCCTGGATTTGCCCTACACAACGTGGTCGAACCCACCCCCGGCCGCCACACCATCGGCGCCTACATGTACTACGAGATGTTCCAGCTCTGGCGGGTGATACCGGATTTACCCGACCCCTCCCTGTTTTACCTCAAGCGCAGCAAGTACCAGGCAAACCGGGAAAAGGCCGCCATGGGGGCCGCCTGCAGCCAGTACATGAACGTGGTCAATGGTGCCGGCTGCTGCCTTTTCGGCACCTTCATGGGGGCCCACCGGATCCCGCTGTTTGACTGGCTGAACGCCGCCACCGGCTGGGGGCAGTCGCCCGAAGCGTTCATGGTCGTCGGCCATCGGATTCAGACCGTCAAGCAATTGTTCAACATCAAGCAGGGCATCAACCCCACGGATATTCGCCTCAGCAAACGGGTCATCGGCGACCCGCCCCAGCAGGAAGGGGCCAATCAAGGCGTGACGGTCCCCTTGGAAAAATTGCGGCGATACTACTGGTCTGCCATGGGCTTCAGCCCGGATACCGGGGTGCCGACGCCGGAATGTCTGGCCAGTTTGAACTTGGAAATATGATATACCCGCACGCCCTGGAGGGCGTGGCCAACGCGCCGAGGATAGTCCATGGCCTATACCATCACCCATAAATGTAACGGGTGCAGCGTCTGTATGCGTGTTTGCCCGGTGGATGCCATCATCGGCAGACCCAAAGAGCGCCATCGCATTGTATCGGATGTCTGCATCGACTGCGGGGCCTGCGGCCGAATTTGCCCCTACGTCAGTGTAAAGGACCCTGAAGGTCAGGTGTGCGAACGGATCCGCATTCGCTCACGCTGGCCCAAGCCGGTGTTCGACGATAAGCGCTGCATGGGATGCATCATCTGCGTGGAGGCCTGCCCCACGAATTGCATTGATTTGAAACCGGATCGGGGCACCCGTGAAACCATTCGTTATCCGGTTTTACAAAAAGTGCGCAACTGCATCGGATGCGCCTTCTGTATGCTGGAATGTCCGGTTGATGCGGTAAGAATGGAAGAAACTACTTAGATAGCGGGAATGGGAAAACCCCTTCCCGGATCCAAAAGACCCGGGAAGGGGGAATTTAAAAACTAAATCACCTTGAATTTATAAACCTGGTTGGAGTCCGGATCGATCACATGGACGCCGCAGGCCACGCACGGGTCAAAGGAGTGGACCGTGCGCAGAATTTCCAGGGGCTGCTTGGCATCGGCCACGGGTGTGCCAATCAGCGCCTCTTCCACCGGGCCCAGTTTGCCCTTGTCGTCGCGGGGACCAAAGTTCCAGGTTGACGGGACCACGTATTGGTAGTTTTTGATCTTGCCGCCTTCGATGTTAATCCAATGCCCCAACGATCCACGGGGCACGTCGTTGAGCCCCAGGCCCATGGCTTCATCAGGCATTTCCCAGGGGGTGTAAGTCTGGGTGTCGCCGCTCTTGATGTTTTCCAGCAGTTCCATGATCCAGCCGGGCATGGCCTGGCCGATGGCGATGGTCTCCAGTCCTCTGGCGGCGGTCCGGCCGAGGGTGGAGAACAGGGCGGCGGCAGGGATGCCGAGTTTCTGGAGCGTGGCGTCCACCAGCGGTTTGATCTCTTTGTGGCCTTTGCCGTAGGCCACCAGCACACGTGCCAATGGACCCACTTCGCAGGGTTCGTTTTCGTATCTGGGGGCCTTGAACCAGGAGTACTTGCCGCTGTCCGGACGGTACTTGGGATCTTCCTGAAGGGGCTTGGTCTCACCCTTATACGGATGCAGATCGGGTCCGTCCTCATACCAGGCGCGGGTCACATTCTCGGCCACCTTTTCCTGAATGGCCATGGGGATATTGGCCAGGTCCCGTTTGCTGATCAAGCCGCGCGGCATGAACAGGCTGTCCGGCTCATTCTCGCCTTGGGGAAACTCGCCCCAGGCCAGGAAATTAGTGGTGCCGCCGATGGCGCCCCAGTCCTTGTAGAAGGAGGCAACGGCCACCAGGTCGGGGATGTAGACGTTTTCGATGAACTCCTGGGTCTCTTTCTGAAGGTAGAGGAACTCGGCAATGCGGTCGGGTTTCAGGTCAGCCACGCTGGTAATGCCGCCCACCACCAAAAACTGCGGGTGGGGGTTCTTGCCGCCGAAGACGGCGTGCATGCGCGCGGACCTGGCCTGCAGGCGCAGCGCTTCGATATAATGAGCACAGGCCATCAGGTTGGCTTCCGGCGGCAGCTTGTAGGCCGGGTGGCCCCAGTACGCATTGGAGAAGGGGCCCAACTGACCGCTGTCCACAAATGTCTGGATGCGTTGCTGGACCTGCTTGTAGTAGGCCGAGCCACCCACTTTGGCGTTGCTGACGTTGTCGGCCAGTTCGGCGGTTTTCTTGGGATCGGCCTTCAGGGCACTGACAATGTCCACCCAGTCCAGCGCATGCAGGTGATAAAAGTGAACCAGGTGGTCATGCTGGAACTGGGCGGCATGCATCATATTCCGGATCAGTCTGGCGTTTTTGGGAATCTGGACATTGACTGCGGCTTCGACTGCCCTCACCGAGGACAGAGCATGGGTGTACGTTCAGACGCCACAGGATCGGGCCACGAAATGGTGCGCGTCGCGCGGGTCGCGCCCCTGAAGAATCAGCTCGATGCCCCGGAACATCTGGCCCGAGCTCCACGCATTGACGACTTTACCCCCGGCCACTTCCACTTCGATGCGAAGATGGCCCTCGATTCTGGTGATTGGATCCACTACGACTCGCTTGCCCATATTTAGAACCTCCATTTATTCGTCAAAGGACGTTTTCAAGTTGAAATGACAGAACCTACATCTCTTCGTAAAACGGGCTCATGGTGTCCCAGAAATTGGGCTGGCTGCAACCGATGCACGGATGACCCGCCTCCACCGGCCAGCTGGTGCCGTCATTGAATTTGGCGGTGGGGCAGTTGTTGTAGGTCTCCGGCCCGCGGCAGCCCATTTTGTAAAGGCAGTAGCCCATGGCGGCCTCTTCGCTGCCGAACTCCTCCACGAATTCCTCGTTTTCGAAGTGGGAGCGCCGGGGGCATTTGTCGTGGATGGTGTTGCCGAAGGCAAACAACGGCCGGCCCATGTCGTCCAGTTCGGGCAGTTTGCCGAGCAGCAGATAGTTGACCACGGTGCCCACCAGATTGATTGGGTTGGGCGGACATCCGGGAATTTGTAAGGGTTTGATGCCGATGGCCTCGCCGACGCCCTTGTAGCCGCCCGGGTTGGGCGCTGCAGCCTGAATGCCGCCGAAAGTCGCACAGGTGCCGTAGGCGATGACGGCCGCGGCCTTGGGACAGACATCCTTGGCAATCTCCAAGAATGATCGGCCGCCGACTTTGCCGTAGCCGCCGTTGTATTTGGTGCCCACAGCGCCTTCGACGACGCAGATGAACTTGCCTTCATACTTCTTGATCGCATTGTGAAGCTGCTCTTCGGCCTGGTGACCGGCGGCGGCCATGATGGTCTCGTGGTATTCCACCGAGAGCACCTCGAGGACCAATTCGTCAATGTAGGGATACTGGGATCGCAGCAGGGATTCGGAGCATCCGGTGCACTCGGCGAAATGCAGCCAAACCACCGGCGGGCGCTGCACCGGTGCGGCAAACACCTCGGCCACCCTGGGGACAAAGGATGATGACAATCCCATGGTCGCCGTCAGTGCTGTACAGTACTTCATGAAATCTCTTCGTGAGACGCCTTTTTCCTTCAACCGTTGATAAAATGATCTTTCCTGTCCCATTAGCACCTCCTGATGCAGATGATGGATAAGTGTGGAGCAAAAAAAGAGAACCAGTCGTCCATGAGAAAGCCATCCGTAACGAAACACATCGGCGCGGTCATGGTCGCACAGGTTCCACTTGTCTTTTCAAAGGCGTTGGAACGTTTTTTGGGGAAACAATCAATGGTGTTTTGGAACCATTCCGTTATCAGGCCCGGTATTCGGTGATCGCTGTACAACTCACGGACGCGTGCGGCTGTCAAGCGGAGGCACAACGGCCTGAGAGCTTCGACAATTCTGAATGAATACCGATTCACAGGTGATGAATTAAAACTAAACGGCGTCCTTACCTATTAGTGGAAGGCCCAGGGCAAGTCAAGGTAAAAAGCTTATTTTGGCTATTGTTCAAGCTGGTTGAGGATCCTAAGGCAGGAAGCTTTTTCGCTGGGTGGAAATCACAAAAGGAGACCCAAAAGCGCCGCATACCAGCACGGACGCTTTTGGGTTCGATGGTGTGGAACTGGGTCAGGCATCGTCGAGGCTGGTGTCCTCATCGGATGCCTTAATGGATTTTTTAAGGCCTTTGATTATCCCCTTTTCCTCGAAATCTTCATCGATGTCACTGTCATCATCGAGCAGATCATCCACCTCTATCTCGGTGTCATCATCATCGTCGTCGTCGTCAGGATCGTTGACGACCGACTCGACCACCGGTTCAAACATGTCCCGTTCTTCGAAGAAAAGTTCGGCGGAGGGGTTAGCGCCAGGTTGAAACATCTCGACAATGGCATCGGCGATACGTTCCGTGTATGTGCCCGGTGGATACATATTGTGTGTGCGAAGCGCCTGTATCAGGGCGTTGCGATCTTTTTCCATGGCAGCCTTGATGGCTGCGGTATCGTAGGTTTCTTCACACAGCAGGGAGAGCATCTCCTTGTCCAGTTCAGCGTATTCCTGAATGGCCAGCTTCCCGGCTTCATCGTCCTTTAGAACCAAATATTTTTGTTTCATAAGCGTCTTCCTCCAGGGGCGATATTTCGCTGTTTTTTTTCGTGCACGGAGGAACATCACAAAACATCTTTGATGTCAACCATCATTTAAGTTATTGGGATAAAAGGATTGACGCTGATGGTCCGAAATGATAAT
>NZ_JBFELV010000001.1:0-54467 GCF_041551955.1 Desulfosarcina sp. | reverse complement strand
GAAGCGAAGGGTCGAGGACTTGCGTAACGCCTGTGAAAGTGCCGATGACGGCCAAAGGGCGGATATGGCATCACTGGTGGATCAAATGAACGACCTGGACTCGGAGACCATCGTGCGTCAGTTTCTGCGGCCGGCAGCCAATCCCGATATCCCCGATCCCAACCAGGTCCACGAGGACCCGAACACCCCCGAAATGCTCGACCTGACGCCCAGACAGCTGCTGGAACGGGTCACCAGCCTGCACACCGGCTATCGGGTCACCTTGAACCTGACGGACTTGCTTCCCGAGGACGTGGTGGAAATTCTCTACGACTGCGAAGGTCTCATCAGCCGTTTGGAAATTTTCAACCTCAAGGATTACACCACCGGCAAGACCTGCTACATCGAGGAGATCAGCGAACTCCAGCTGGCGCTAAACGAGGGCAATGCCATCAACCTGAAGCGGGTCATCCGGCGAATCATCGGACGGCTGGCCACCGCCAAGCCCTTTTCCGGCAAGACGGAGCGCATCGAGAAGCTGGGCATCATCCTCCACGATATCTCCGCGTTCACGGCCATGTACAGCTCCATGCATCTCAAACCGAGAATCGGCAGCGACTCGACCGGCCACTCTTCACGCATGTACGGCATGGGTCTGGCCATTTTAGAGACACTTCCCCCCAGCGCCCGCCGGTTGTGCAAGCACCGCCAGCACGTGGCGCCGGGGGAGATCCCCTGCGCGCTCGGCGACCCGTCGGAACCGCCCAACCGGGCCATCCGCAGCGTGATTCCTTTCCAGATACCGGTCTACAAGCGGGTCACCTACATCCCCTATCGAAGTCCCAAAGGATCTCAGGGACTTCACCAGCGTCTGATCCAACATCTGCCCTTACTCAAGGTACTCGGCAAAAGCCGTCTGGTCGACTGGCTGGTCCAGACCCACCTCACCCGCATGCAACCTGAGGGGAACATCGTCACCTTAGGGGGTATTGCCGACCGTTCGGATAACGGTCTGCGGCTGGAGTGCAGTCCGGCAGCCGCGCCCAAGCCCACCATTACGCCCTTCTACCTGAACAGTACGGTGAGAAACGGGCTGAAAATACTCATGGGATTCATTCCGGCCTTTCTTAGCTTCTATCTGACCAACTCATGGTGGGTGCTGGCCTACCTGGGGGCGTTCATCTGGTTCGGCATCACGGGGGTCAGAAACATCGTCCAGTCGGTGCTGGGCGGCGGTGGCGTCAGCCGTTCACCGCTGCTGCGCTGGAACGATTACGTCAGTTGGGTGAGGATATCCGATTCACTGCTGTTTACCGGGTTTTCGGTACCGCTGTTGGACTATCTGGTCAAAACCCTTTTTCTGGATCGACTCATGGGCATTACGACGGCGACGAACCCAATGGCCCTCTACACGGTCATGGCCGTGGCCAACGGCATTTATCTGTCCAGCCACAACCTGTTCCGGGGACTGCCCAAAGGCGCCGTGTATGGGAACTTTTTCCGCAGCATCCTCTCCATTCCCATCGCCATCGTACTCAACATGCTCATCGGCAGCCTGCTGGGGATGCTCGGCGTGACGGGTATCGACGGGCATCTGCAAAAATGGGCGGCGGTCATCTCCAAGGGGGCCTCTGACACCGTGGCCGGGGTGATCGAGGGAACCGCGGACCGGTTCAGCAATATTCAGACCCGCTTCCAAGACTATGCGGACACCCTGTCCCAGCTCTTTGACACTTACGGCCGCCTGGAAGCCCAGCTGCCGGAGTTGAATGTATGGGAAACGCTCGATTCCATCGGCAAGGAGCGCATCGATGCCAATGCCGATGCCAAGGACTTGGAAAGACTCATCGTCATCGGGGCACTGGACCTGCTCTATTTCTGGATGTATCAGCCCCGGGCCCGCACGGCCCTCAAGTATCTCTTTAAAACCCTTTCCAATGAAGAAAAGCGAATTCTGGCAGGCTGTCAGACAATCCTTAAGCGCGAACGGGAAATCAGCCAGATGTTCATTGATGGCGTGGTGGGGATAAACTTCTCGAAGGGGCTATCCTTTTACCTGCAGTGCGCACCCGGCTATCTCAAAGCCATGGAGCGGCTTTTTAAACCCATCGCCGGCACCTCCGTCGATTGAAGGCTGCCTATTCCGCCGCCGGCTTTTTAAAGTCAAACAGGTCGGTGCGTTCCCACCGCCAACCTTTATCCCTCATGCATTGGCGGATCAACCGCATCTCGTCGAAGTTGTCATAGGTATCGGGCTCATCGCGAATGCCCTCTCTGACCGATTGCTGGCAATCTTCGTTGTCGATGGTCCACTCCCGCTCACTTTTAGTGGGATGATAGGGTTTGTGGGTGCATGACGCCAAAAACAGTGAAAGTACCAACAACGAAAACGAAAACCATAATCGTCTGTTTTTCATTTACCACGTTCCCGCATGATCAATTCGGGCAGGTTACCCAACTCCCGGTTGCTGATCCGCTTTCCATTCATAAACACCGACGGCGTCCCGCGAACACCGATTTTCTTCCCATTTTCGATGTCTTCCTGGATGATTCGGCGGCTGGATGCAGACTGGCGGTCCTGGTTGAACTGTTCCATGTTCAACCCCATCCCACCGGCGATTTCCAAAATTTTTTCATCGCTGAGCTGCTGGTGATTCTCGAGCAGTTGGCTGTGGAATTCCCAGAATTTTCCCTGGTTGCCCGCAGCCAGCGCCGCCATGGCACCTGGATGGGCGAATTGATGGTTGGAAAGCGGGAAGTGTTTGATTACATAGCTGACGTCATTGGGGAATTTTTCCAGCACCTGCTGGATGTATTGCTCTAAACGAGCACAATACGGTCACTGGTAGTCGTCAAACACCACGAGGGTGACTTTCGCATCCCGGAGCCCCTTGACCGCCCTGCCGGACAGATCGATATCGTAAATGCGGCTGAACCGGATGATGTTGATCCGGGATGGTTCAGCGGCGGTCAGGACCAACCGGTCCGGGTCCTGATAGGCGATCCGGTCGAACTGTTTTTCAACCGGAATGCGGTCCAAAACGACTTGATCGGAGCTCGAATAGATCAGCACCTCCCCGGATGTCAGGACAAAGACCAGTTCTTCGGCCGGATTGGTGGTCACATCCAGAATCGCTGCGTCCATGTCGGTCTTGAGGACGCTTTCGACCTCGAATGTGGCATGCAGCGACGCTGGAAGCAGCATAACCATGAAAAAGAGAGCCAATTTCATTTTTCTTGACATGTAAATCCTCTGGTTGGTGTTGAAAAAGGGGGATACCGGATTGATCGATCGGTCGAGGCCGGCATCAATTGAACCGGAATGATAGGATGTACAATACACCGAAAAAGGGGGCCGGTGCAAGACACAACGCTCCCTTGTCGATGTTTTCGTTGGCAAGTCCCAGAATTTCTACTTCCGTTTTCGAACCTCCGACCCCAGTCTTCGGTCATCCGTCGCCTGATTTCAGGCCCAGGTCCCGGTGATCAGTGCGTTTCAAGCCGTCGATCAATTGTTCGACGGCGTAGTTGTAAATGCGACCGTGATCCTCTCCCTCTAATACGGTCTCCTCCAGCTTCTTGAATTGGGTCAGCCCGTGCAGGGCCCCCCAGAACATGACGGCGTATTTTTTTGGATCCACCGGTCTGAAGATGCCGTCGGAGATACCCGTACGGATAAACCCGGCGATCAGCCGCAGGATGTGGCTGCCTTTTCGGTCGATTTTCTGTTTCAGGTCGCTGCCGAGAATCACCGACGGGGTGGCCAGAAAGTAGTTGATGATGTCGAAATAGTCCTTATGCTCGCTGCTGAAACGCAGGTAGGCCAACCCGGTTTGACGAAGTTTGTCCCCGGGTGCCGTGTGGGCCCGGCCGATGGCGGCGATCTCGCGAAAGAGGATATCCAGGCCCTCCTCCTGAAGCGAGTAGAATATCTCCTCTTTGCTCTGGTAGTAGAAATAAATCGTGCCGATGCCCAGTTCGGCCGTCCGGGCGATCTGATTGATACTGGTGGACTGAATCCCCTTTTTGAACAACAGCCGTCTGGCAGCCGCCAGGATCTGCCGCTTGCGCGCTTCTTTTTCCCGCTCCCTTCTCTCTTTGAGTCCCATAATTATCCTAATGAGGATGAAAACCAATTCATCGTTCGCTCGATACGGTTCAACGCTTCAGTTCCGCCTTGAGCCGGCTGGCCATGCGGCGCTCATAGAATGCCGGCGCCAGCCGACTGATCCAATAGGCCATTTTTCCCATCCCGGTGAGCACCAGCAGGTCTTTTTCTTTCTCCGCACCGCGAAAGATGGCTTCGGCGGCATGCTCCGGGGTGCCCTGCCTGCCGATCCTCGATTGGGGGTGACGGGTGACCGTGCCATCCCCCCCCAACGCCCGATCCTGCAGTCGGGTCTTGATGAAGCCTGGACAGACCACCATGACGTGAACGCCCTGATCCCTGACCTCGCTGCGTAGGGAAGTGAACAGGCCATGCATGGCATGTTTGCTGGCGGCGTAGCCGGTGCGGCCCAAAAGCGGTGCCAGGCCGGCGATACTTTCATTAGAGATGATCAGGCCGCGCCGCTGGATCAGGCTGTGGATGGCCGCCTTGGTGCAGTATAGGGCGCCGAAAAAGTTGACCGCCATGACCTGTTCGTACACCTCGATGCGGGTCTCGGTGAAGGCGCTGCGCTGGGTGATGCCGGCGTTGTTGAACAGCACGTCGATTCCGCCGAAACGGTCGATGACGGACTGTATGGCCGTTTCGCAGTCGGCACGTCGCGTCACATCACAGGGAAGGCCCATGACCCGGCGGCCGGCTTGGCTGAATTGCCGCTCGCAACGGGCCAAACGCGCTTCGTCCATGTCCAGCAGGGCGCAGGTCGCTCCGGCCCGGGCGAATCGTCTGGCCACGGCCAGCCCGATTCCGCTGGCCGCGCCGGTCACGACGATGACCTTGTTGGAAAATTTTCGTCCGGCCACGCATGTCTCCTTTGTTGATTGACGCAGCCCCGCCTGCCAATGCGATCACACCCGGGACGCTTCATGATCCGCCCGCTCAGGGTCAGGCAGCGGGCGACGGGTGAAGATAAACGCCGTGGCCAGACCGGCGATAATATGCCACACCCCCCACCAGGCCACCAGGATGGCCATGCCGCCCAGCCCGTCGAAAAAATTGAAAACCAGCACCAAACCCAGGGCCGAATTCTGAATGCCCACCTCGATGCAGGTGGCGCGTGCGTCGCGTTCATCCAGCCCGGCCAACCGCCCCGACCAGTATCCCAGGTTCAGCGCCAGGGCATTGTGGACAAACACCGCAAACATGACGATGCCCACATAGCTGAGAAAATTGTTCCAGTTGGCCGCCAATGCACCGCCGACAATCAGGATGAAAAAGATCAGCGAAAAGATCTTGAAGGGGCGCCGCACCCGGTCGGCCAGGTTGGGGAAAAAACGGGCCAGCATCTGCCCGATGATCAGCGGTATGCCGAGGATGACGAAAACGGTGATAAACACATCCACGGGACTGAGGCTGACCCGGCGCAGAATGTCGGCCGTGGCCGGATTGAGGCTGCCCCATATGGAAAGGTTGAGCGGGGTCATGACAATCGCCGCCACGGTCGAGATGGCTGTCATGCTGATGGACACCGCGCAGTTGCCCTTGGCCAGGTAGGTCATGATGTTGGACAGATTGCCACCCGGGCAGGCCGCCACCAGAATCATCCCCAAGGCCATGGAGGGATGCGGTTTTAATATCAGGGTCAACAGGAAAGTGAATGCCGGCAGCAGGATGAACTGGGCCATCAAACCGATGCAGGGCGCTTTGGGGGAGACCAAAATGCGCTTGAAGTCGTCGAGTTTCAGGTCCAGGGAAACGCCCAGCATCATCAGGCCGATGGCCGCGTTGATCGCCATGAGCCCCTGGGGATTGAAGTTGAGCCGGACCTGATCGATGGCGAGCGGTTCCATGGGATGTCTCCTTGGTTGTTGTCCGAAGCGAATAACGGAAGCCAGATGACGGATGTCGGAGTTCTGACGTCATTTATTGGGCGAACGGTTATAACCTTTCTGGATAAGCACCTACATCTTTCCCGATCGTGCGGCCGCCCACAACCAGTTGCCCGGTGGATCCACATTGGCATCGGGATCGACGACCACATGAATCACGGCAGGCTTTCCCGAGGCTACTGAGCGTTCCAGGGCCGGCAGGATCTCATGGACAGCCTCCACGTATTCACCGTGGCACCCCATGGCGGTGCCCACCTGGTCGTAGCGGACCGGCGCATGGTCATGGCCGAACCAGGCGGCTTCGCGACCGAACTGGCGCAGTTGGGCGCTCTTTTCCATGCCGTAAGCGCCATCCACGGCCACGAGGATGATAACGGGCAGACGGTTGCGCACGGCGGTTTCCAGTTCCTGGATGTTGAAGCCGAAGGCGCTGTCGCCGGTCACACAGTACACCGGTCTATCCGGACAGGCCAGCTTGGCGCCAATGGCGTATGGCAATCCCGTACCCAGATGCCCGTAGTTCATCGAGTAAATCACCGAACGCGATTTTTTGGCGACATGATAATGCAGGTCCCACAGGGTGGTGTTGCCCCCATCCATCACGAAAATGGCATCGTCGCTGAAAAAATCGTTGCAGGCCTTCAAGATCTGACCGGTCAACATGGGCGTACGCGCCGTGTCGGCCACCGCGTCATCCAAATCCTTTTGAAACTGATCCTGAAGAGCCCTGAGTTCTTTGATTTTAGCATGATGGGGGCGCTTTTCCGTCAGCTTCTGCACTTCATCCAACAGCTGCGCCAACACCAGCTGCGCGTCCCCGATCAGGGCAATATCGGTGGGCCGGTTGAGCCCGATATTGGTGGGCTCGGTGTCGATCTGGATCAGGCGCTGCTTGTCCGGTTCGCCGAACATGGGCGGCTGGCCCCACATATTGAGCTCTCCCAGCCGCGTCCCCACGGCCAGGACCAGATCGGCCTGATTGTTGGCCACGATGCGTGACATGCAAGTGGGATGAAAGCACAGGGGATGATCGTCTGGAATGATGCCGCGGGCCCGGATGGTATGGGTCACCGGGCATCCCAGGTGGTCGGCCAGCCGTTGTACCTGCTCGCCGGCATCGGCACGTTCCGAGCCATTTCCACAGTGAATGTTGATCAGATCGGCGTTTACCAGCATTTCCGCCGCTCGTTGAACGGTCCCGGGGTCTGCCGGCATCCGATCAACCACCCGGTATCGTTGCGGGGCAACGATGGTCACGCCGGCGTCGTCGCCCTTTTGGGAGATGATATCTTCCGGTATGAGGATGTGGGTGGGACCGGGTCTGCCCGACATGGCCGTTCGGAAGGCGTGGCGCACCATATCGGGAATCCGCTTCCAGTGGTCGATTTTCCCGTTCCATTTGACCGCCGGCCTGAACACGTCCAGATGGTTGCTGACCTGCATGCCTCCCTGGTGGACGTATGAATCGGAAATGTCGCTGCGGCGCGTCGTGGTGATGGCCACGACCGGGCTGCCTTCGGCCTGGGCACACATCATGCCGGCCACCAGGTTGGCCGCCCCCGGACCGGCACAGGCCATGACCACCGCCGGCCCTCCGGTCACCCGGGTGTAGGCATCGCAGGCATGGGCGGCGGCCGCTTCATGACGCGGAACCACCAGTCGCATATTCAATTCGTCACCGAGCCGCTCCAGGGCTTCGATCACCATCATGTAGGTGCCGTCGGTGATGGCGTTGATATGACGCACCCCTTCGGCGTGCAGGCACCTTAGTAGCAGTTCCCCTCCGGTTATTTCAGCCATGATCCCTCCAGTATCCGTCGTTTGATGAAATGATTATCATGCCGGCCGCCTTGGGGTATTACCCGTCGGCTCCCCGGACGCTAAAGCTCCATAAGTTGTCCGCCGGTGATGTTGATGGCCTGGCCGGTCATGTAGGCGGCGCGGTCCGATGCCAGAAATACCACCAGGTCGGCGACTTCATCCGGACGGCCGATCCGGCCCAAAGGGATGGTCTTGCACATTTCCTTCTCCCTTTCTTCTATAGTCGAACTGAAGAACTGAGCTTCCAAACCGAAGCGCCATTTTTCGAGGTCCGTGGCAATCTGTCCCGGGCAGACGGCGTTGACCCGCACACCGTTGCCGGCCAATTCGGCGGCCATGACCTTGGTGAGCATGATCACGCCGGCCTTGGCCACGGCGTAGGCGCCGTTGAACAGGGCCGGCACCTTGCCCGCCCGCGAAGCGGTGTTGACGATCACGCCCCCACCCAGGATCATCATCGGCAGCAGCGCGCGGCTGACGCGGAAGACGCCATGCAGGTTCACGTCGATGGTCTTCATCCAGGCACTTTCGTCATAGGTATGCACGGCATTGGGTACGCCGAAGGTGGCGCCGGCATTGTTCACCAGAATGTGAACGGCGTCGAACCGCCCGGCGATGGTTTTCACCATGCGGGCGATGCTGTCGGGGCGGGTGACGTCAAGATTGACGGCCATGGTTTCGACCGCATGGTCCTGGGCGATCTCTCGGGCGATATCGGCCATTTCACTTTCATCGCCGGTCCTGACCGCCAATTCCGGGTCCGCATTCAACCCCAGGTCGGCGATGACCACGTTGGCCCCTTCGGCGGCCAGTTTGCGTGCCACGGCATAACCGATACCGGACCGTTTACCGGAACCGGTCACCACCGCGGTTTTCCCGGCGAGCAATTTATCCATGTTTCCTCCTGGTCGTTGGTGTGATGCAAAGATGATAGGAATCAAGACAGCTTATCGAGCACCGTTCGGTATTTGATCACTAATCTGATTACGAGTCATGGTCAACAAAAAAAATAAAGCTTATGACACCCGATCGGATCGATGACCTGCTCACCGGATTGACCGGCTTTTGGGTCAATCCTCATGCAACTGGGGTCAGTCGCTATCGGGGAACCAACATTATGCGCCATGCAGCCTTGCACAGCTGAGATGAGGATGATGATTGCTTGCCAATATTTTTCTTGGCAGGTGACTTGCAGTGAGAACGGCTGGCAAAGGTTGTCAATGTCGAAGCGTGAACCACGAGACATGCACAAAATAAGGTTTATACAGCGTTTTTTCTATATTCTTAATTTATATCTGGCGACAGGGAGGCGATGAGAACGAATGTGTTTGTCGATGCAAAAAGTGAACAAAGCGTACACCAGAGTGAAGAAATTGAAACTGACGGATAGGTTTGACGGTTCACGGACTGATTACCCAAAGGAGACGCAATGACCCCTCACAACATTTCGAGACGAACATTTTTAAAGTACTGCGGCAGTGTGGCAGCGGCGCTGGGCCTTTCCCAGACCATGATCCCGCAGATTGCCCAGGCCCTGACCAGCGACAACCGCCCCCCCGTATTGTGGCTGCACTTCAGCGAATGCACCGGGTGCAGCGAGGCGTTTTTACGCGCTGCCGACCCAGATGTGACGGCCATCCTGCTGGATGTCCTCAACGTCACCTACCATGAGACCATCCAGGTGGCCTGTGGTGAAAAGGCCGAATACAACCGCGACCAGACCGTACTCAACCACGCCGGTGAGTTCATCTGCATCGCCGAGGGCTCCATTCCCACGGCAGACAACGGGGTTTACGGCATGGTCGGCGGGCGGACCATGCTGGACATCGCCCAATCCGTGATTCCGCACGCCAAACACACCATCGCCTTCGGGACCTGCGCCGCTTACGGCGGCCTGGCCGCAGCGGCACCCAATCCCACCGGTGCCAAAGGGGTCAAAGACGCCATCGGTGTGGACACCATCAATATCACCGGCTGCCCCCCGCATCCGATCAACCTGGTGGCCCTGGTTACCAGCTACCTGCTCAACAACCAGATGCCGGCCCTTCGATCGGACGGGCGGCCCACCTTCTGCCACGGCCAGACCATCCACTCCAGCTGCACCGTTCCCCATGGCTGCATGGAAGGGTATAACTGCAAGGGGCCGCGATCGTATAACAACTGCCACAAGACCCTGTACAACCAGGAGTCGTGGTGTGTGCAGGCCGAACACCAGTGCATCGGCTGTGCGGAACCCAATTTCTGGGACGCCCATGCCCCCTTTTACAACCCCATGTGGGCGTCCATGTTCCACACCTACCGCAAAGATGCCGTGGCCCACGAGGAGCAGACCACGGCCTCCTGCAATCGCTGCCACGGCGGCAATATTTTCGAGGACGAGGAATCCCAAAGCGACAATCCGCGGAAGTTCCAACAGGCCATGCATCGGGAACACGATATCAACCTGGACAGCAACCGCAGCTGCGCCAACTGCCACTCAGAGGCTCCCGGGGGGACATATGCCCCGATCGATGATTAACCGGCAGCCCATCCAATGGCCATTTCGATGAACAACATATCAGAACCAATCAATGAGGAGTTCCAGCATGGCAGATCCTAAAATTATCACCAGCGTCAATTCCATTCAGGTTCCCGAGGGCGGGCAGGCGACCTTTAACGTAAGACTATCCTCAAGGCCGAGAAAAAGAAGCCTTGAGGTCAACGTAGAGCAGGTTTCCGGAGATGAAAACATCGAGGTTTCATCCGGCCGAGAGATGACCTTTTCAAGAAGAAATTACAACCAGTGGCAGACCGTCACCCTGGCTGCCTCCGAGGACAGCGACCACGCAAACGGCCAGACCTCGTTCAGACTTTCCGGAGCAGGGGTCACGGCTGCGACGGTATCCGCAACCGAAGTCGACAACGACAGCTCCGTCCCCACTTATCAGATTGTCACCGATCGCAACTCGATATCGGTTGTGGAAGGTGGCACCGCCGTCTTTCGGGTCAAACTCAGCGCCAATCCCGGCCAATCCGTTTCCGTGACCGTCGGCCATGACAGCGGCGATCCCGACCTGTCGGTGGTTTCCGGCCTGACCTACCTGTTCGACGCAACCAATTGGGATGATTTTCAGCCGATCACCGTAGCGGCCGCCGAAGATGGGGACGACACCGGCAGCCAGGCCACCTTCGCCCTGTCTGCTGCCGGAACCCAGACGGTTTACGTCAATGCCAGCGAACAGGACAACGACAACGGCAGCACTCCTCCCGGGCGCGTGGTCATCGACCCCGTCAGCCGGATCGAAGGGCACCTGCGCATCGAGGTGGAAGTCGATAACGGCCGGGTCAGCAAGGCTTGGTCCACCGCTACCCTGTTCCGGGGCGTCGAAACCATTTTGACCGGCCGCGATGCCCTTGACGCCCCCCTGATCACCCAACGCCTGTGTGGTGTGTGCACCTACGTCCACGATCTGGCCTCGGTGCGCGCCATTGAGGATGCGGTGGGGGTTCAGATTACCGACAATGCGCGCATCGTCCGCAACCTGATGCTCGGCGCCCAGTTCCTGCACGACCACATTGTCCATTTTTATCACCTGCACGGACTGGATTGGGTCGACATTACCAGCGCGTTGAGCGCCGATGCCGCGGCCACAGAAAACCTGGCCCGTGCCATCAGTCCGAATGCCGACCCCATCGATTTTGCCGGCGCCCAATCAAGACTGCAGGCGCTGGTCGCTACCGGCAACCTGGGTCCATTTGCCAATGGCTACTGGGGTCACAGCGCCTACGTCATGAGTCCGGAAGAAAACCTGCTGGTCACGGCCCACTACCTGGAGGCCTTGCGGAAACAGGCCACCGCCGCAAAAATGATGGCCATCTTGGGAGGAAAGAACCCCCACCCCCAGTCTACTGTGGTCGGGGGCGTCACCTGCGGCGGTGAATTGTCCGCCGATCGGTTGAACAGCTTTCGCGCCTACCTGGAGGAGACCCGTAAATTCGTCAACACGGTGTATCTCCCCGATCTCAAGGCGGTGGCAGCCAAATACCCCGAATGGGCAACCGTCGGCAGCTTCTCCAACTTCATGGCCTGCGGCGAGTTCCCCGTGGGTCCCAATGTCCCCGCCGACCTATTCATGCCACGGGGGTTGATCATTAACGGCGATATTTACAATGTACAGGCGTTTGATCCGATCCATATCAGCGAACACGTGGCCCGATCCTGGTATGCCGGATCAACGGATTATCACCCGGAGGTGGGGGAAACCGTGCCCAACTATACGGGTATGGACCTTGACAGCCGCTACAGCTGGCTCAAAGCCCCTCGGCAGGATGGTGAGGCCATGGAGGTAGGCCCCCTGGCCCGTGTGCTCGTGGGCTACGGCTTGGGCCAGGCGGAATTTGTCAATCCCGTTCATCAATTCCTGATTGATACAGGCTTGAGCGAGGCGAATCTGCTGTCCACACTGGGTCGAACCGCTGCCCGGGGCCTTGAAACCGCCATCATCGGCGACGCCATGGTGGGCTGGCTGGACAAACTGGAGAACAACCTGTCATTGGGCAACAAACAGATTTACCAGCACTATTCGATGGGAACCAGCTCAGGCACCGGCTTTCTGGAGGCCCCCAGAGGGGCGCTGGGGCACTGGATTAGCATTCAGGGGTCGACCATCGACAACTACCAGATGGTGGTGCCGACCACCTGGAACCTGGGGCCACGCTGTGCCGAGGGGATTCCCGGGCCGTTGGAGCAGGCCCTGGTGGGGACTCCGGTGGCCGACCCGGCCAGCCCCGTCGAGGTGATCCGGGTGATCCACTCCTTTGATCCGTGTATTGCCTGCGGTGTGCATGTGATCGACACCCGTGCGGACAAAACCTACTCGGTGAAAGTCGTTTAAAAAAGTAGAGAAGGGCTCGAGATTATCAAACTGGTGATCTCGAGCCCTCACCCAATGGCCCCTAAGGACATCTTCCACCTGAATCCCCGAATTCAACTCTTTCATTTGCTTTGGATCGGCGACATCCGTTGAAAGTTCCCCAATGCCCTTTGCGGGTCACAACCAAACCTGACAAAAAGAATTGGACGGTTGAAGGCCTGCCGGCTAACGGCTTTTCTGGTAGGTGCCCACCAGTTCCGCCTGCCCAACAATATGACCCTTCATCGCCGATTCGACGGCTGCCTTGGTTGGTTTTTTCAAATCCGGCAGCAGGGTGTCCAGCGCGTAAAGTTTGTGGAAATAGCGATGCCGCCCGATGGGCGGGCATGGACCGCCATATCCGGTGCGCTTCCAGTCGTTCAGGCCCTCTCCGGTGCCCTCCGGCAAATCCGATGCAGCGCAGGCCTCCGGCAGCCCTTCGGCCTCGGGTGGAATGTTGTAGAGCACCCAGTGCACCCAGGTCATGCGCGGTGCATCAGGGTCCGGGGCATCCGGGTCATCCACGATCAGGACTAGACTTTTGGCGTCCCCGGGCACCCCTGTCCACTGCAGCGGTGGAGCGACATCCTCACCCTGGCAGGTGTACGTGGCTGGAATTTCTCCGTCATGGGTAAATGCGCTGGATGAAATGGAAAATGTCATGGTTGCCTCCGCGTGGGGCCGGTCGGCGGCCCAATTGAAGTTGATCAGAATATCGGCTATCACCCGTCGGTTCAACGAGGCAACGCCATGGTTACTGTTTTACCGCCGAAGGCGTGCACCGAATCATGGGCACGAACGGTCACTTCCAAGATCGTTTCGGCAACGGCCACGCCTGAAAGACTGCGCGTAAAGGGCTGTTCGTCGACGTGAGGATGGTAAAGCGTCCGGGTTCCCAGCAGTGTGCCGTCCGGCGCCAGCACCTCCCATCTGTCTGCGTAGTGATCCCACCCCGTATCGTCGTGGCGCACGGTCACATCGAAGTGAAATATTCCGCTGGCTGTTTGTCTCACCTCGACACGGGTCACATCCGCCTCACCGGCAAAAACCATTGCCGGCAGGGCAGCAATTAGTCCAATGGCAACCTTCAATAGACGCATCATGGGCATTCCCCTCCTATTGGCCAAAACGGTTTGATAGAGCAAGGATCGATACAAGCGCAGGCAGTCTGTGGGTTGTACCTAAAAAAAGTAAGCCTTTTTCAACGATATTTCAACAAGGCGCAAACCCCTTGCCGGCTTCCAATGGTTTAGCGGCAGCCAGAGCGATCGTGCGACAGGCCAACGGCTGACATGAACCGGCTCTGGCTGCTTTCTTTTCAGCCAAGAAAAAACATTGAACCGTTCGCCGATTTGGGGGTAAAAGGAACGTTCGATATATTTTCCCCCAATCAACACGATGCGGAAAGCGGCAACCATGATAGAACGCAAACAAGACGGGATTGCTTTTCTGGCCGGTCGCTGGCCACTGGACCCGGATCGGCCGACCCTGTTGTTCATCCACGGCTCAGGGCAGGAGGGCCGTTTCTGGCAGGCCCAGGTCGACGGCCTGATCGGTGTGGCCAACACCATTGCCGTGGATCTGCCCGGACACGGCAACAGCGACGGCGATGGTTTCCGACAGGTTTCTGATTTTACCCGGTCGGTCATGGACTTCATCGGCGCCATCGACGCGCCCGCCCCCATCCCCTGCGGACTGAGCCTGGGCGGGGCCATCGCCATTGACCTGCTGATTCATCATGGCGACCGCCTCAAGGCAGGCATCCTGGCCAATACCGGTGCCCGGCTCAAGGTGCTGCCGGCGATCATCGAGACCATCCAAAACAATTACGACAGCCACCTGACCGGGTTGGTCAAATTTGCGGTGGCCCAGACCAATCAGACCGACGAAGGTATCTGCCGGGGGGTGCTGGCCACCTCGACCGCCGGCCCGACCGTCACGGCCAATGATTTTCGCGCATGCGATGCCTTCGACGCCATGCCCCAGGTGGCCGGCATCAACGCGCCGGTTCTCATTCTCAGTGCCGTTCACGACACACTGACACCGGTCAAGTACGCCGACTGGATGGCGGCCAACATCCGTGGCGCACGACATGTGACCCTCGATGGGGCCGGCCACATGTCTCCCATCGAACGGCCCGAAGCATTCAACCAGGCGATTTGGCGTTTTGTGGAGTCCCTGGACCAGTGAACCGCATCCCCTCACCCAGTCGCCGCGTAGCCGTTTTCGATTTCGACAAAACGCTCATCGACGGCGATGTGGCCTACCTTTTTATGAACACCGCCATCAAGGCCAGCAAGCTCCGGCGAATGGCCGCCGGCATGCTCATGCCGGTGTTGCTGCCGTTTCTGCTGATCCGGTCGGGCCGGGTCGTCGCCGTGAGCGTGATGTTGTGGATCGCCACCTTCCCTCTGCGCGGCAAAACAGCGCGGGCTGTTTTCTGCGCCTTTGCCGCCGGCGTGCGGTCACCCCCCATAAACGTGCGATTCTACGATGAAGGTCTGAAAGCCCTGGCTGCGCACCGCCGGTTGGGCCATCGGTTGCTTGTCATTTCCGGATCTCCGCAGGAACTGGTCATGCAGGTTGCCCAGCCGGTTCTTGAGCGGGATATCGAAATCATCGGCTCGCAGATTGTGCCCTTTATGGGGGGACTCATCTACCGCAGCTATTGCATGGGGCCCGACAAGATCAAGCACGCCAGGAAACGGGGCGTGCTGAACAAAAGTTGGGACTATGGTTATTCGGACAGCGCGTGGGACATCCCCCTCCTGGCCCACTGCCGCCACCGGTTTCTGGTCAATCCCGACAAAAAGACGATCGAGCGGACAACCGCGGCGCTCGGCGGCCGCGTCACGATATTGAACTGGACGGATACAATCAATAACCCCTAAGGAAAAGAAATGATGCAGATCTACGACTATCTCGACACCCACGGCATCGACTATGAACGCCACGAGCATCCGCCGGTCTTCACCTGTGAAGACGTGAATCGTCTGGTTCCGGCACTGCCCGGCCAGAAGACCAAAAACCTGTTCATCTGCGACAACAAGGGCAAACAGCACTTTCTCGTGACCGTTCCCGATGAGAAGTCGGTGGACCTGAAGTCGTTCGGCGAGGCCCTGACGGTAAAAAAGCTCAGATTCGCTTCGGCGGACCGCCTGAAAAAGCATCTGGACCTCGAACCCGGAGCGGTGACCATCCTCGGTGTAATGAACGACGACGCCCAACAGGTCCGGGTGGTCGTTGACAAAGCCATCTGGGAGGCTGACGCCCTCCAGTGCCACCCGCTGGTCAACACCGCCACCCTGGTCATCTCCCTGGACAATGTCCGCAGGTTTCTCAAGGCCACCGGGCATGAGGCCAAGGTGATGGATGTGCCGGCCCGGGATTGAAACACACGGATTCGCAAGAAGGCCGATATCTGCGTTTCGCTTCATCCCCCGTCACTGCGGCGTACCGTCAGTACGCCTCATTCCTCGCGATTCGCAAGCCTTGATCTCGGCCTTCTTGCGAATCCGTCGGAAATGAATCGTCTACGCGTTCATTTGAACTAGATCACTCACACAGGAAATCCATTTAATGATCGACAACCCGAACAACATCCCATACCCAAAGCTGGCGCCTAATACCGTGGCACTGGTCGGCATCCCCTTTGACGAGTACTCCAGTTTTATGCGCGGGCCGGCCAAAGCCCCGTCGGCCATCCGGCAGACCCTGCACAACGGTGCATCCAACCTGTTTGCCGAGAACGGGGTCAATCTGGACACGCATCCCCTGTTTCGTGACCTGGGGGACCTGACGCTCCCCGGTGGCGAGGAGGCGATGTTCGCCATCGAAACCGCTGTCGAGCGGCTGACTGAACAAAAAGTCCGTATCCTGTCACTGGGCGGGGATCACGCCATCACCTTTCCTGTGGTAAATGCATTGACCAGAACCTATGAGAACCTGACCATCCTGCACTTGGACGCCCACCCGGATCTGTATGACAGCTACGATGGCAGCCGTTTTTCCCACGCCTGTCCCTTCGCGCGCATCATGGAGAGCGGACGCGTCAAACGCCTCATCCAGGTGGGCGTCCGCGGCATGAACGACGAGCAGCGCCGGCAGGTGGAAAAATTCGGCGTCACCTGCATCGAGATGAAAGATTACCGATCCAAGAATCCTATCGCGCTGGAAGGGCCGCTCTACCTCTCGGTGGACATGGATGTCCTGGACCCCGCCTATGCCCCGGGCGTATCCCATCATGAACCCGGCGGCATGTCCACACGCAAGGTCCTCCGGTTGATTCAATCCATAGGGTGCCGCATCGTGGGGGCAGATATCGTGGAAGTCAATCCGGATCGGGACGTCAACGGCATGACAGCAGCGGTAGCTGCCAAATTTGTCAAGGAGATCGCAGGCGTGATGATTCGTCAAGTCAAGTAGCAGGTACCTGACCACCAATTTTTTTGTGGCCGCCCAATCAAGTCCGTCGGTCTTCTGTCCTCATATCCCCTTATCCAGCAGCCGCTTGTCGTGTTTCAGGCGTTCCTGGATTCCCCTGCCCACTTCCCAGGTGCGGGAGAAATCGGACCAGAATTTTTGGTCTTTCGCCTTCCAGTCGGGTCCGAAGCGCTCGTCGAAGTAGCCCCCCAACCGGTCGAAAAGCAGCTTCCAGGGTGGTTTACCCGCGGCTTGCGCGGCCAGCAGCTCCTCGAGCAACTCATCCAGTTCGGCCAGGGTCTCCTTGGGCAGATAAGAGATCGCCCCCTTGCGGATAGACGACATCAGCGTATCCGGGTTGACGGCATGGGCAGTGAGCATCACCGTGGGGATCCCCTTGGCCACCGCTTCTTCGAGCAGGACCAGGCCGTTAACCCCCATGATATCTAAAATAGCCAGGTCGTAGCGACCGGTTCGAATTTTTTCCGATGCGCTGGCATAGTCCCGGGCAAGCTCCACGTCAGCCATGTCCAGAATGTCCTCGATGGTCTCTAGAATATCCGCTTCATCATCCACCGCCAGAATGCGCTTGCCATCCAGGTAGGCTTTTTGGTTTGCCATGGGCTCTTTTCCTTTCCAAATCGGTAAATCAGTTTATACGTCATCAGTGTGGATGAAAACAATAGTGATCAACAATTTATGGAAGCGTCAAAGGCAGCACCAGGCGAAAGGCCGCCCCCTCCCCGAGATTGTTTTTCACGGTGATGTCCCCGCCCAGGTGACGGGCGAGAATTCGTGCGCCTGCCAAGCCTAAACCATGACCGGTCCGGGATAAAAGCACACACGCCTTGAGCCGCGTGTATCGTTCGAAAATCAACTCCCGGTTCTCCTTTTCCACCCCCGGCCCGTCGTCAACCACCTCGACAATCAGCTGGTCCTCCAGCACGTCCATGCCGATGTCTAACCGCCGGCGCCGGTGCTGCAGGGCATTTTTAATCAGATTGCCCACAATCTGCCGGAATTTGGCCTCATCCTGGCACAGTTGCGCATCACGGACAACTTCGGAGCAGGTCAGATGGATGCCGAGCTTCCGCAATACGGCGTCCCGGTCCGGCCCCTGCCCAGCCTCTGAAACCGTCTCCCATGGAATCGCGTCCATTGCCTCCAAGGCTTCCATCAGCACCTCGTCGACGATCGAAGCCGGATCGAACACGCAGGACTGAAAGCATCCGGCATCGGACCGGCCGACCTCCAACATGTCGGCAAGGAGGCTCCGCGCCTTTTTTGAATTGCGCAGCGCCCGGTTCAGCGCCTTTTCCTGCCGATCCGTCAAGGGGCCGAATTTGTCGGGCTTTTCCAAAAGCATGCGAACAGCGGTCTCGATAACCGATATGGGATCCTTGAGTTCATGGATCAGAAACTCCACATTGATGTCGCGAAAAAAACCCCCGCCGGTGAGTGGCGCCATAGGGTTGTCTGTTTCGATTGATTCCTCAGTCATAATTCACGCTTGGCCATGATTGCAGGGTTATCTCCAATATTTATCGGTCGGCCTCTTCCAGGCGGCACGCCAGATCCAACTGGCTTGACGGCAAAAACCGGATCTGCATAGTGGTGCCCCCCGAGGCGTTACAATCAGACGGGCTGCTGCAATGATCGCAGCGATCGATGGCGCCCGGGCAAATGTCACTATCAGTTGGGATGTAGCCGCACCGATGGGATATCATTTTGGTATCGAAGTGGTATCGCTCGGAGAAAATGGTGATTCGCAGCAGGTCAAACCCCTTTCCACCGGCATTGAAGTCATAGGGGGCCTTGGATGCATAATTCGTGGTGTCCCCGGTGGCAAAATAGTGATTGAAGATCAGCTGCTGCTTTTCCGCCGTCACCCCCACACCGGTATCTTTGACTTCGAAAACAGGCCCTTTTTCCCCGTTGCGCACCACCACTGACACCCGCCCTTGGTCCGGCGTGTTCTCGATGGCATTTTTGACCAGCCCTTCCACAATCTTTTCCATCACCTCAACGGGAACCAACACCGGTGCCACCGGTTCAAGCCGGGTTTCCAATCGAATATCACGGTGGGCAAAACGGGGTTTCAATACATCCAGGTGGTTTTTCACCAGCTGGTCCAGGGCGATATCCGTACAAGGAATCTCTTCGTTGCCGAACTCGCGATCGATGGCCTGCTGGATCACTTCCGGCGCCCGGGTACTGCCCGGCTGCGCTTCGGCCAGGGTGACCAGCATGTCGCGACAGGCCTCCAGCAAAAAGGAAAGCATTCCATGGGCCCGATAGTCATGTTCCCGGAGCATGTCGCCGATCTCGTACTGCATGTCCAGCAGCCGCTGGAGATTTCTGCGCGCCCGCGCCAGGACCCTGTCCAGAGCCTTGTCCTGCCTCTCGTCAAGCCGCTTTTCCAGCAGTCCCAGTGAAGCGGAAAGCACCGACAGCGGCGTCTTCAGTTCGTGGGATAGATGGTGGATCACCTGCTCCTTGGCCCGGTTCAGCCCGCGCACATTTTCGTAGGCCCGCTGAAGGGCTTCGTTGATGCGGGCATTTTCAATCGGCAGGGCCACCAGGTTGGCCACAGCCCCCAGAAGCTCCACGTCGCCGGTATCGAAGGCACCCTGTGTCTTGTTTACCGCACACAGCAAGCCGATCATCCGCTCCTGAATGCGAAGAGGCACGTCCAGCATGCTTTTCGTGTGAAACTGGACCTGTTTGTCTACCTGGTCGTAAAAATACGGGCTTTTGGCCGTATCGTTAACGATCAGGGGCTCGCCGGTCCGGTAGACCTGTCCGGCCACCCCCTTGTCCATGGGAAACCGGATCTCCTTCATCCGGCTGCCGGTCTTGTCATCCTCGTATGCCGCAACGGGAATGTAAAACTCCTTTTTCTCTTCGTCGATCAGCATGACCATGGCCCCGGCAACTCCGATCAGTTCCTGGACCTGGCGGGTGATATACTCCAGCATGCGATCCAGCCGGGGAAAGCGGTAAAGGGCGCGGGCAATACGAAACAAGGCCTGGTTGATCTGCTCAGCCCGCTTCCGGGCGGTCACATCGCGCAGGGTGATGACCTGGCCGGCAGGGTTTTCCTGGGCGTCGTAGAAGATGGCCCCGTCCACGACGATGTCCAGAATACGGCCGTCCTTGGTCAACCGGCGGGTTTCGAAGCCGTGGAGCGCTTTTTCCCGGAACAGTTTTTTAACCCCTGCCCGGGTGCGGTCCTTTTCACCGTCGGGAACAAAGGGGATGCGCTTGCCTTCGAGCTCCGTCAATGTCCAGCCGAAGACCTTTTCGAATGCGGGATTGAGGTAGGACACCGTGCTGTCCATGTTGAAAACGAAAACCGGATCGGGCAGAAACTCCAGAAATGCCCGGTACCGCCGTTCAGCCCGGGAGCTGGCCTGGAGCAGCTCCTGGGCGCGCCGCTGTGAGGCTTCCAGTTCCTGTTGGTCGGCGATTTTCTGGGTAACATCCCTGGCCACGCCCTGGAAACCCGTCCTTTTGCCGGACCGATCCACGATGAGGCTGACCGATATTTCTAAAATCCGCTCCTGGCCGTCTTTGCGGACGATCGTCCAGATGATTTCAGACGGAATCTCACCAGATTCATAGAGCCGGTTGAATAGGGTATAGGCATACAGCGCATTTTCCGCATCCATGAATTCGCTGAAGTTGCGTCCCTGGATCTCCGTCGCCGTATAGCCGAAGATTCGGCACAGGGCATTGTTGAAAAAGCGAAAATTGCCCTTCAGGTCCGTTTCATAAAACCCGTCCGCCACATCTTCCAGAAAAACCCGGAATCGGTCTCTGAAGATGTCATCGGCATTGTCCAGGCGGTCGGAGGTCGGAGGAACGTCGGCCATGGGTCTAAAACAATCCCTTAATCCGTGTTTTCCAGGATACCGAACTGTTTGGCGTCCAGCAGGTGCACGCCATGTTCCTGCATGACGGCAATGGCCTTGTCATTATCTGAAAACCGGAAGATCATGACCGCCCGTTCCTGGTTCTGCCGCAAAAAAGCATACATGAACACGACCTGAATGTCGGCATCCAGAATCGGTTTTAGCAAACTGGCCAGTTGACCCGGCTGGTCCTCTATCTCAGCGGCAATCACCTCGTTGACCATGGCGGGGATATGCATCTCCATGAGCAGCTGACGCGCTTTGGCCACATCGGAAACCAGCAGTCTCAGTTGGCCGAAGGCACCGGTGTCCACCAGGTTCAAGGCTCGAAGATTTATCCCCGCGTTTCCCAGCGCATGGGTGACTTCGAAAAGACGACCCGGTGAATTTTCGATGGACACCACAATCTGTTTGAGTTTTAGCATGAACGCCTCCTTGGGGTATGGTTGTCAGCGTCAACGGCTGTCGGGGAATAAGGCAGCCGATTGACACCAAGTCATAAATATTGCTATTTTTATCAAGGTATTATTATGAACCAGCTTTTATTCTGTCAAGATCTATCAAAAAAGGTGACGCCATGAAAATCACGCGCATGTTGATCATCTGCGGCCTGGTCTGGCTTGTGCCCGCCCCGTCGGGAGCACTGACCGTGGAAGAGATTCTGCTGCTCAAACGAAATGGTGTTTCAGAAGAAACCATCCAGATGATGCTCCAAAACGAGATCCATGTCCACTCTCTGCAAACCGGTGCTGCGGGCCCAGCCATGGACATTCAAACCATTACCAGGCCGGATGGCAGACCGGCTATTGTATATTCCACCGGCAGCGGTGATCATGACGCTCGCGAGGCAGAAGAGCGCCTGAAGGAGCAGCGGGCTTGGAAAATGCTGCGTCACATCATCGTGGACACGCGGCCGACAGATGACTGAGGTCGGATGTCAGCGGTCGGACATCGGCCCTCAGTCTTCCGTCTTCCGGCCTCCGTCTTCCGAGATCCGAGCGACCATTCGTTTGAGTCGCCGTTCAAACCCGGCCAGTTCATCGGCCAACCGGTCGCTCAGGTCTCGGGCGGTTTCAAACTGCCCCTGATCAGCCTCCAGCTCCAGTTGTCGGGCCGCATCCACCGCACCATCGATTTGAAAATTACCGGCCAGTCCCTTCAGGGCGTGGGCCGTCCGGCTCAACAACACGCCATCTTCCTCGGCGATGGCTTTTTTCAGGGTCTCCAACATCGGCGGATAGTCGGTGATGAACATATCGGCGACATCTGTGAAAAAGGTGGCGTCATTGTTAAATGCCTCAAGGAGCGCGGCCCGTTCGCCGGCATCACCCTCTGATTCAGATGGTTCGCCCGCCGAGTTTGATTCCGATTCACGCGCTGGAATCGGCACCACCCGGTAGATGGCCTCCAGAAGCGTGGCAGACGAAATGGGCTTGGACACATAGTCGTCCATTCCGGCTTCAATGCATCGCTCCCGGTCTCCGCGCATGGCGTGAGCCGTCATGGCGATGATGGGTACGTGGCGGTTGGTTTGCTTTTCCTGTTCGCGGATCCTGGTCGTCGCGGTGAGGCCGTCCATCTCAGGCATCTGAACGTCCATCAGCACCAGATCGAAACCCTGCTCGGCCAGTGCTTCGATAGCCAACCGGCCATTGTCGACGATGGTTGCCCGGCATTGCCAGCTGTCCAGCAGTCGCCGAATATACTTCTGGTTGAAGGGTGTGTCTTCGGCAACGAGAATATGGAGCGGTGGCAGTGAGGCGCCCCGGCCGGAACCGCTTCTTTCCAACGGTTTTTCAACCGGATCCTTCTCCATGGAAAGGGTCTTGACGATGGCATCCAGCAAATCCGAAGGACGGATGGGCTTGGTCACCGATGCGCCCATATCCGCGTCATCGAACCCGGCCGGCCCTTTGTCGCTGGTGGTGGTGAGCATCATAATGATTCGTGTGGCCAGCCCGGTTGCCCCCTTGAGCCGCTGGACCAATGACCGGGCACCCGACTGTGGCAGACCGGAATCGATCAGGGCCAGATCGAAAGCGGCACCGTCTTTTTTGAGCAGCGCGGCTCCCGCCGCTGCCGAACCTGCGGGTTTCGGAAACATTTTCCAACTGGACAGCATCTCACACAATATTTTCAGGTTGGTGGCATTGTCGTCAACCACCAGTATTCGCAGGCCGCTCAGATCGGCCTGATTCGACGCCTCGACGCCGGCCGTTTCCTTGGCATCCACATCGAAGGCGACAGTGAAATGAAAAATACTGCCTTTTCCCAGCACGCTCTTGACGCCGATCTGCCCTCCCATCAGATTGACCAGTTGCGCGGATACAGCCAGCCCCAGTCCGGTGCCGCCGTATTTCCGAGTGGTGCTGCCATCTGCTTGTTGGAATGCCTGGAAAATAATGACCTGCTTGCCGGCGGCAATTCCCACGCCCGTGTCCTGAACGGCCACGTGAAGCATCAGCCGGTTGCCTTCCCGGGACCGGCATCGGGCAAAAACGATAATTTCACCCGAATCGGTGAACTTGAGGGCATTGCCGATAAGGTTGAGGAGCACCTGACGAAACCGGTGGGGGTCTCCCACCAGCCGATCCGGCACGTCGGGCGCCACCCGGTAGGCCAACTCCAGATTTTTCTCATGGGCCTTGACGGCCAGAATCTTGAGCGCCTCTCCCAAAAAGTCCCTCAGGTTGAACGGGGACCGTTCCAGTTCCAGCTTTCCCGCTTCTATTTTTGAGAAATCGAGGATGTCGTTGATGACCGACAGCAGGGCATAGGCGGCGGATTGAACCACCTTGATGTCCTCTCGCTGCTCGCGGGTCAGGGGCGATTCCAGCAGGAGTTCCACCAACCCGATAATGGCATTTAGCGGCGTCCGGATCTCATGGCTCATATTGGCGAGAAATTCGCTTTTGGAGCGGCTGGCGGTCTCGGCAGCCATCTTTTCCTGTTTCAGTGCGTCGGCCTGCCGCCGGCGGGTGACGTCCCGAAGAATTCCCCGGTAGCCTGCGGTCTCCCCGTTAGCACCGGTAATGGGGGACAAGGAGGTTTCCACCCAGCGCCTGGCACCGTCCTTGCGCACGATGACAAACCCCAGGTCTTTAATCGCCTGATGGGTCCGGTTCACCTTGTCAAAGGCCCCCATCACCTTTTCGGTTTCGGCCGGGGTCAGGAGCCGTCGATAATCCAACTGCTGCAGCTGTTCCGCCGCGTATCCGGTAATCTTGCGGAAAGAATCATTGAAGATTGCAAACTGGCCGTTGCGATCCATTTCGAAATAGCCGTCTTCAATGTTTTCGATGATGGTACGGTGCTTCTCCTCACTGCCGGCCAACGCCTCATAGGCCTTCTGGCGCTGGCGGATGGTGTAACCCACGTGGGAACCGAAAATCATGAAAAAACACAGCACCAGCAGCCGACTCAACACCTCGTTAATTCCAGGATTGAGAAATTGGTCGATGAAGGCGCCGGTTTCGGCGGTCAAGGTGAAAATAAGGGAAGCGAAAACCCAGTAGACAAAGGCCACGCCAAGCCCCAAAAGGAGCACGCTGTCCGACAGCTGCAACGCAAGGGTTCTTTTCTTTGGATTGAGAAATGCCCGTTTCCGTTCACGGGACCTGTTGACCGTAAGAATCTCAGCCATTCGCGCGTCGTCGGCGACCCCCGCTGCCAACCCGGGGGTTACCCACCCTATTTGTAATTGGCGGTTAATCTGTCAGGCAAGGATTTGCTTGATCTTCAGGGCCAGTTGATTCAGGTTGTATGGTTTTTGGATGAAGCCATCACACCCTCGCTTGAGAATGGATTCTGCCTGCCCCTCGATGCTGTACCCGGAGGAAAGAATTACGCGGACGTCCGGCCGTATGACTTTGATGCGGTCATAGACAATCTCCCCGCTCAGATCCGGCATAATCAGATCCAGGATCAACAGGTTAATACGATCCTTGTTCTCTTCGAATATGCGAAGGGCTTCTTTTCCACCATTGGCGAGCAGCACTTCGTATCCGAGTTCATTGAGCATGGCCTTGTCTGCATTGAGGATATATTCCTCATCGTCCACCACGAGGATGGTCCCCGACCCTTTCTCTAGCGGTTTACCGGAAGCGATGACCCGCGGCTTGTCCTTTTCCTTGGGCCGCTGAAGAATCCTTGCCGCAGGGATATAGATCGAGAACGTGGTTCCTTTGCCGACCTGGCTGTCCACCGTGATAATACCCTTGTGCTTTTTGATGATTCCGAATACGGAGGCCAGGCCTAAGCCGGTGCCCTCGCCCATCGGTCGAGTGGTATAGAAGGGCTCGAATATCCGCTGAATATTCTTTTCATCCATCCCCGCTCCGGTATCGGTCACGCTTATTTTCAGGTAGCTTCCCGGAGTCAGGTTGTAGGGTTTGACAAAGGAATCATCCAGGACGATATTGGCCGTAGAAACCGATAACGTGCCCCCTCCGGACATGGCATGCCAGGCGTTGACATAAAGATCCATCAATGCCAACTCGATCTGGGCGGCATCCGCTTCCGCCATAACCAGATCCTCTTCCAGGTGCTGCTCGACATGAATTTCTTTTCTGGTCCGGGCAAACATACTGGAAGACTTTTCAACGATGTCGTTGACATCCTCCAAATCCAAAGAATAGCGTCCGCCTTTGGCAAAGCTCAGCAGCTGACGGGTCAGTTTGGCACCGCTGTCGATACACCGTTCGATCCCCGCCAGTTCATCGTACCCGGGATCACCCATCTTTTTATCCTGAATCAAAATGGAGACATTACCCTGGATTCCCATCAGCAGATTGTTGAAGTTATGGGCAATCCCTCCTGCCAGATTGCCGATAGCGTCCATACGCCGGACATGCTGCAGCTGGTACTCCAGGTCCCGTTGGTCGGTGACATCGGTAATCAACAAGATTGTCGTGTCCGCTTCCCCCTTCACCGGAAAGCTGCGAATGACAATCTCGCGCCCGTTGAGTTCCAAGGGTCGGGTCAACCCTACCACCGGCATTTTCTCAGTGCCTCGATTCATCAGCACATCGATGCGGCTCTTGGACGCGTCGTCAAACAGGTCCTGGGGCTTGGCGGACAGCAGGTTTTCTTGAGGGACGGCAAAAAGCTTCACGGCGGCGGAGTTGGCGTAAACCACGCGTCCGGTATACACTTCGACGATTCCCTCGTTCATGCTCTCCAATATGGTTTCCAGGTGGCGGTTGCGCCCCAGCAGTTCCTTGGTCATGCGTCGAGCATATACCGGAATGCCGTTGACCGAGGCTATTCCCAGAATTTCGTGTTCTGAAATGACCTTTGACGGATCATTGGAGTCCTTAATGGCCGCCAGCACATGCTTGCCCATCTGGCCGAAGGGTCCCTTGGCGATGCAGGCATTCACGCCGATTTTCCTGAAATCCAGGTCCATTTCGGCTACGGCGGCGGAGATGATCACCAGGTAGCAATCTTTCATATGTTCCATGGTTCTGATGATCTGGCACAACTTGTCTCCGCCGATCTTTGGGATAATCAAGTCCACGAAAACGATATCCGGTTCAAAGGTGGTCAGCAGGCTCAATGCGCTCAGACCGTCTTCACAGGTCTTGACTTCATGGCCTTCACCATCCAGCAGATTAGACAGAAATTTTAAAATCATTCGGTTGTCGTCGACCACCAGTATTTTCTTTTTCATGAATGGTAATCCTCTATGTGTTCCGCAAGAAGTGGCATCGGCAACTCAACTAACGGCAACGGACCGGAACCGTCTGATGGATAATATTCTTTCAGGTCAACCGATTATGCACAGGCAGCCGGTGACGGTCAAGCAAATTATCGCCGTCCTCAAACGGATGCCTGCACCGATTTTTAATTGACAGTTTTTCTCTGTCCTTCTAAACATAAGGTTCATATTCCGAAAACGGAAACCCAGTACAGGCGTTTTCATCTCGCCCCTCGGGTTGATGATTGAAGACCCGACCCGTAGACGTGCAATCGATGGGTTTGCACAAAGAGAATCAAGCCATGCGATACAGCGACACCATTGATGATTCGCGGCAGTATCTGCGCCTAACCCTGGAGCTGATCGGCAAACATGGCCTTCCCACCGACCCGTTGAACTACTGCATCTGGTATGAGTATGCATCCGGGAAAAACGAAGCGCTGAATGCGGCCATAGATAAACATCTGGAAAGCAACGGGGGCTTCTCCGAAGCAATCAGTCGGCAGCTGTTCAACCAGCACATCGCCAACGGTAAGGAAACCGTAACGACCCTGGTTCAAGAAGAATTGAAAAGAGTCTTTTCCGAAATCATCATCGCGATCAAGACCACGAACCACCATTTCTCAGCGTCCGGAAACCATTTAGAGATCATCCATGAATCGCTGGCGCCCAGCCTGTCAGCGGCGGGTGTGGACAGGATTGTCGGTCAAATCAAGCGTGAAATTAAAACGCTGGAGTCCTCCAGCACATCCTTCCAGGAGCAGCTCCAGCAGGCGACCCATGAAATCGATGAACTGAAAAAAAAGATGGTGCGTTATCGCAATGAGGCGATCAAGGACCCGTTGACCCGAATTGACAATCGCCGGGGATTTGAAAAAAAACTGCGAGATGCCATCAATAACGCCAGTATTTCCGATATGTCGCTCTGCCTGATCATTGCCGATATCGATCACTTTAAAAAAATCAACGACGCGCACGGCCACCTGGTCGGTGACAAGGTCCTACGAATGGTCGCTGCCACCATCAAAGACTCCATCAAGGGCAAGGACCAAGCCGCCCGAATCGGTGGTGAAGAGTTTGCCATCCTGCTGCCGGACACGCCCTTTGACGGCGCGATGACATTGGCTGACAATATCCGCATCACCTTTGAGCGGCTGGACTTGAAGAAGAGGAACACCGGTGAGATCCTGGGAACGCTCACGCTTTCCTTTGGCGTGGCTAAATATAAGAAAGATGAAGCCGCCGAAGATTTCGTCCGCCGGGCCGATCAGGCTCTGTACCGGTCTAAACACGCAGGCAGAAACAAGGTAACCGGACTTTAGGGGAAAATCCATGGAGGTCAACACGATGCGCCCTCGTCTGCTCGATCACCTGGCCGGTGAAATCGACACGTTAAAAGAAAACGGACTCTACAAAGATGAACGGGTGATCACATCCGCCCAGCAAGCCGCCATTACGGTCGACAGTGGGAAAACAGTCCTCAATTTTTGCGCCAACAACTATCTGGGGCTGTCCAACGATCCGCAATTGGTGGAAAAGGCTCAGGCGGCCCTTTCGACCTACGGTTTTGGTATGTCCTCCGTTCGCTTTATATGCGGTACCCAGGCCATCCACAAAACCCTGGAAGACAGAATCAGCGCCTTTTTGGGAACCGAAGACACCATTTTATACAGTTCCTGCTTTGACGCCAACGGCGGCCTTTTCGAGACCCTGCTGGACGAGAACGACGCGGTGATCAGTGACGCCCTGAACCATGCCAGCATCATCGACGGGGTCCGCCTGTGCAAAGCCCGACGCCTGCGGTACCGGAACAACGACTTGGCAGATTTAGAGCTGCAGCTCAAAGCAGCTGCCGAATGCCGCTTCCGCCTCATCGCCACGGATGGGGTCTTTTCTATGGACGGCATCATTGCCAATCTGAAAGGCATCTGCGACTTGGCGGACCGGTATGATGCCATGGTGATGGTGGATGACTCCCATGCCGTCGGCTTCGTCGGTGATCATGGCCGGGGAACGCCCGAGTATTGCGGTGTGTCCGATAGGGTGGATATCCTTACCGGCACCCTGGGCAAGGCACTCGGCGGCGCTTCGGGTGGGTACACCTCAGGCCGCAAGGAGATCGTCGCCTGGCTGCGGCAGCGCTCCCGACCCTACCTGTTCTCCAACTCACTAGCACCGGTCATCACCGCCACGTCGATCGCCGTGCTGGACCTGCTCGAGGCGCGTTCGGACTTGCTCGTCCGGCTCAAAGAGAACAGCCGCTATTTCAGGCAGGGCATGCAAGCGGCAGGATTCACACTGGTGCCCGGCCACCACCCGATCATTCCGGTGATGCTGGGAGACGCGGTACTGGCTCAGAAACTAGCGGCGCGGATGCTTGACGAAGGCATTTACGTAGTGGGATTCAGCTTCCCGGTGGTGCCGAAGGGCCAGGCTCGCATCCGCACCCAAATGTCCGCCGCCCATACCCGAGACCACCTGGACAGGGCAATCGCTGCCTTCATCAAGGTGGGCCGAGCGCTCGACGTCATCCATTAAGAAACGAAGGCAGGTAATCGCGTGGAAAACATGAAAGCCATTGTCAAGCTGAAACCCGAAACCGGGATCTGGATGGACCACGTGCCGTTCCCGAGCATCAGCCACAACGACGTGCTGATCAAAGTGGTCAAGACCGCCATCTGCGGAACGGATATTCATATTTACAATTGGGATGCATGGTCCCAAAAAACAATCCCCGTACCCATGACCATCGGCCACGAATTCGTGGGCGTCATTTCCGAAATCGGCAGCGAAGTCAGGGGCCTGAAAGAGGGGGACCGAGTGTCTGCTGAGGGCCACATCACATGCGGTCATTGCCGCAACTGCCGCGCCGGCAAGCGTCACCTGTGCCGCAACACCATTGGCGTGGGGGTCAACCGACCCGGCTGCTTCGCCGAGTACATCAGCGTACCGGCATCCAATGTGTTTCGTGTTCCGGACACCATCGACAACGATATTGCCGCCATCATGGACCCCTTTGGCAATGCCGCCCACACCGCCCTCTCCTTCGATCTGGTCGGCGAGGATATCCTGATCACCGGCGCCGGACCCATCGGCATCATGGCAGTGGCCATCGCCCGCCATGTGGGGGCCCGACATGTAGTGGTCACCGATGTCAATGACTATCGACTGCAGATTGTCGCTCGAATGGGAGCTACCGCAGCCATCAATGTCGCCCAGACGACCATTGCCGACACGGCAAAGCGATTGGGCATGAAGGAGGGATTTGATGTCGGCCTGGAAATGTCCGGCAACATACAAGCTTTCAGGGACATGCTTCAGGCCATGAACTATGGTGGTCAGATCGCCCTTCTGGGTATACCGGCCGGCGAGGTCGCGCTAGACTTGACGCAGATCATCCTCAAGGGACTGAAGATCAAAGGCATTTACGGCCGTGAAATGTTCGAAACCTGGTACAAGATGACCAGTATGCTCCAGAGCAACCTGGATATCTCGCAGGTGATCACCCACCGGTTCGGGGTGGACCGTTTCCAGCAGGCTTTCGATGTAATGCGCTCGGGGCAGTCGGGCAAGGTAATTATGGATTGGGAGTAAAACGGCCGGGAAATTCCCCGGCCGTTGCCCTTTTCATTGGTGCCTCGTTCACGGCAGGATGCCGCACCACCCATCCCAAAATTCCGAAATTCCTCAACCCATCAATTGATGCGTCCTATCCTTCTCCGCCGTAACGCCGAGGTTTACCCTGAACCTTTTAATTACCGGAAGGCCACGTCTTAACCTTTGATCACCCGGGGTGTCAGCATCTGGTGCTGCGGACAGATCGATTTTGGGTTCTGGTAGACACAACCGGCAAAGGCGGCCAGGTAACGCCTGATTTCCGACATTTTGACCACCTCATCCACAAAACCCTTGCGGGCACAATAGCTCGGACGGGAATAGTCGTGGTACTCCTGGGCCATCTGGTTCATCTTGTCAATAATCGGCTGCAGGGGTTTGCCCGCCCCTTTCTCCTTGACCAGGCGTCGTGAAAAACTGGCGGCGGCAGCCGTCTCCCCGTGCATGACATATATTTCCGTCGTGGGAACGCCAAGGGTCAGGGCGTTGTGGCGGTTGGCCGTGGGGCCACCCATCACATAATGGGCGGCGGCGGTGCCTTTGCGCAATACCATCAGCAGTTGAGGTACGTCGGTGGATTGGATCGAGTAGATCAAGGACTGACCCAGACCCAGCAATTCGGCCTTTTCGGCGATATCGCCCACGTCGATACCCGACGTATCCTGGAACCAGATGATGGGTACCCGGTCGCGGCCGCACAGGGTAACGAATTCGTTCATCTTGATCAGGCCCTGACGGTAGAGTTTACCCCCGATGCCGGGGTAGTCGGCATATTCCGGGTAGCCTTCACCCAACCACCCTTGGCGATTGCCGATGACGCCCATCAGATAACCGTCGATTTTGACCAGGCCGGTATAGATCTCGGGACCGTAACCCGGCTTGAATTCCATATGTTCGCTTCCGTCGACGATGCGGGCCAGCACCTGGTCGAAGTCGTAGATCTGTTTCTGGTTGAAGGGAATCAGGCTGTATATATCCTCGGCTGGGAAAAGGGGTGCTTTGGGTTCGGCCACCCGGAAAAACTTGGGATTATAGGCCGGGATGTCCTTCATGTAATCCTTGATGCCGTCGAGCACCTGGGATTCCTCCTCGTAGACATACCTGAAAAAACCCGTTCCGTCATAGTGAACATCCACCGATCCGGGTGGTTTGGCTTTAAATTGTTTAGCCGCATTGATCAGGGCCTCGGCCCCCTCTTCATCGAAAAAACCCTTGGGCGACATGCCGCTGAGGATACCGCCGCCGCCCACGGCCATGTTGCAGTCCTTGTGGGCGAACAGGACCGTCGGACTGATCGCCTGGTATCCGCCACCGGCCGGATTGGTGCCGTAGATGGCGGCCAGAATCGGAATCCCTTCCTGATTCAATTCCGCGTGGCGAAAAAAAGTGGTGCCGCCACCGCGCCGATCGGCGTAAAATTTTTCCTGCTCCGTCAGCTTCACCCCGCTGCAGTGGACCAGCCACACCAGGGGAATATTCAAGCGCTTGGAAAGGTCGGTCACCCGCAGGATATTTTCGTATTGCCCGGGCAGCCAGGCGCCGGCCATCACCTTGTTGTCGAAACCGATGATCACGGCCCAACGCCCGGAAATTTTGCCGAGACCGTCCACCACGTTGGTGGTGCCCTCTTCGTTGTCTTCCGGGTTGTACAGGGTGTGCAAGGGGCACCAGGTACCCGGGTCCACCAGATAGTTCAGCCGCTGCCATACCGTCATCTGGCCGCGGGCATTGATTTTTTCTTCTGAGAAACCGGCTTGTTTGACCTTCTCCATTTCCTTTTTCAGCTGGGCTTCGACGTCTCTGATCTGCTTGACATTTTCTTCGGCGCTCTTGATCTGTCCGGCATTCATCTCTCGCCCGAAAACCGGCATTTTCTCAAAATACGGTCTCATGGTTTCTCTCCCGAATCGGTTTAAATGTTTATTCTTCTTGTACAGGCCATTGGCCCTTTTCCATCAATACTTCTCTGAGCACCTTTAAAGCGGTGTTTACCGTAGGGATGCCACCGTAGGTGAATGTCTGAAAAATTACTTCGGCAATATCCTTGGATGTACAGCCCACATTCAAGGCAGCCTGGATGTGCAGCTTGAGTTCTTCCGGCCGGGACAGTACGGTCAACACGGCCACCGTCACCAGTTGGCGCGTCGGATGCGGAATCTTCTCCCGGGCATACAACCTGCCGGTGATAAAAAGGGACAGCTCTCTTCCCAGATCTTTATCAAAATCCCGCCACAATTCGAAGGGTTTTTCTCCATCGATCCCGCTAAAGTACAAAGCCCCGGTCGCTTTCGTTTTTTCGAGGATGTCCTCACTCACAGCATCTGTCCTTTCTATGTCCAATTCAGAAATGAGCCACTTTTTCGTCGAGCAAGGCCGCACAAGGGTTGATGGTGAGGCGTACGGGTCGTACGCCGCAGCCGGAAACCCACGGAGAACGCCGCTCGGCGGGAAAATGGGCATTTCTGGAAGAAACGGATTAGCGGTTGGCCTTCCGATACCCCAACTGATCCAGGGCGATGATCCACTTGCAGATGTTCGCCGACCCCTCCACCATGTAATACGTCGGCGTGTCACGGTAAAACCGCGCCACCGGATACTCCGTCGAGTACCCGTAAGCCCCCAGGATGCGCATGGCATAGTTGGACGCCTTGCTCACCGCCTCCCCGGCAAAGTATTTGGCCATGGCCACGTCCAGGCCGTTGTTCAACCGGCCCTGGTCCTTGGCCCAGGCCGCCTTGTACACCAACAGCCGCGACGCCTCGATCTCCGTGGCCATCTGGGCGATCATGTCCTGGTTCATCTGGTACTGCCCGATGGGCTTGCCGAACTGCTTGCGGTCGTTGCAGTACTTGACCGCCACGTCCAGGCAGGCCTGGGCCACACCTACGGCGCCGGCCGCCGCACTGAGCCGGGTCTGGTTCAACGACCCGAAAACGATCTTGGCACCGTCACCCGGCTTGCCCAGGATGTTCTCCTTGGGAACCCGCGTGTTGTCCAAAAACACCTCCCCGGTCGGCGACGAAAAGGACCCCATCTTGTCCAGCCGCGTCGTCTTGATGCCGTTGAAATGTTTAGGCTCGATCACGAAAGCCGACAGCCCCTTGGATCCCGCATCCGCATCGGTGTAAGCGTAGTAGATCAGCACGTCGGCCACGTCCGCGTTGGAAATCCAGGTCTTGGAGCCGTTGATCAGCCAGTGATCCCCCTTGTCCACGGCCGTGGACGCCATGGCCATGACATCCGAGCCGGCGTCCGGCTCGGTGATGCCGAACCCACCGATCAGGTCGGCCGTGCACAACCCCGGAATGTACTTCTTTTTCAGCGCCTCCGTGCCGTAGGTGAAAATGGTGAAGGCGCAGCCCAGTACCTGCATGTTCACCTGCACCCGCAGCGAACTGGCCGCCCGCGCAATCTCCTCGGTGACGATCATGGCCGCCAGCCAGCCCATGTCCTCGCCCTCGTATTCCTCGGGAATCACCGTGCCGAAAAAACCCAGCTGCCCCATGGGCTTGATGGCCTCCTCATAGGGAAAGTAGTGGTCCTTGTCCCACTGGTCCGCGTTGGGCGCGATCCGCTTGGTGGCAAACTCGCGCACCGCTTTGCGCAGCATCTCCAGTTCCTTGCTCAGCTGAAAATCCATGAGATCTCCTTTAGTTCCGCTACCATGATCAAACACACCGATCTTTATGCCTGACCGGCATTCTTGAAGCCACGGTTAATCTATCCCGGGAAATGGGATATCGGCCGGGGCTTTGACGCCCTCCCCGATGCAAACCGTGCGGCTAAACGGTCGTGTTCGTAAATACAGCCTCCGGAAGGCTGACGCGAGAAGGCAAGCTTGCGTCATGATGAAGTCCATGGCTTTTAGTTGAACCCCATCATTCTGGGGAACCATAAGACCACATCGGGAAGAAATGTGATCAACAGAAGGACAAAGATTTGGATGGCGATAAAAGGCAGCACCGCCTTGGATACGTAAATCAGATCCCGGTTGGCGATAGCCCCGGTGATGTACAGGCTTACGCCCATGGGGGGTGTGCAGTATCCGATAGCCAGATTCACCGTCATGATCAGCCCGAAATGCATCCAGTTGATGTCGAATGCATTCAGCATGGGCAGGAATACCGGGCCAAGAATCATGGTAGCCGAAATGATGTCCATGAACATGCCCACGATCAGCAGCAGGATGTTCATGGCGATCAGAAAAACCGCCGGAGAGGTGATGGCCGAAAGCACCGTCTCGGTAATTCTGCCGGGGATGCTTTCAAGGGTCAGCAGCCTGCCGAAACAGGTGGCCCCGGCGACGATGATCAGAAGCGTTGCCGAGGTGACCGCGGAATTAATCGTGATCTGCTTCACCTGGCTCAATTTCATGGATTTATGGATGAACAGCTCGACGATAAAGGCATACACACACGCCACCACCGCCGCTTCGTTGGCGGTAAAGACACCCGAAAAAATTCCTCCGAAAATGATCACCGGCAGCATCAGCGACCAGAAGCCCTCCTTGAACACGACAAGGGTCTCCTTGAAGGAGGGCATCGGCATGCGTACAATCTCTTTTTTATTGCGGAAAAAGAAATAGGAATACAGGCAAACCAGCAGCATGATCAAAACACCGGGCAAAAAGCCGGTAAGAAACAGCCCTTCGAGGGATACGTTGCTGATCATGGAGAAAAGGATCATGCCGATACTCGGAGGGATGATGACCCCAAGGTTAGGCGAGGTGGTCATCAACCCGAGCGTATACTTTTCCGGATATCCGTTTTCCAGCAGTGCGGGGATCATGAACCCACCTAAGGCCACCACGGTGGCGACGGTGGACCCTGATATGGCGCCGAAGAGTCCGCAGGCCAGGACGCCCGCCATGCCCAACCCCCCCGGCAGCCAGCTGACCATCGCGTTGGCCACTTTGATCAGTTTTTCGACAATGGATCCGGCCGTCATGATATTTCCGCACAGGATGAAAAACAGCACCACGACCAGGGCAAAATTGTCCATGCTGCGAAAGATGGTCTGAAACAGCAAAAGCAGGGGGATGTCCGTAAAGAAGAGGAATCCAAGGACGGCCGTAAAAAAAAGGCACATGAAAACAGGGATGTAGGTGGCCATACACCCCAACAGAATCAGTAGGAGGATCAAGTCGTTGAGCTGCATAAAAGGAAATCTCCTTGTTTTCTGCTCCGGTTGGTTCAGGCGCGTTCAGCTTCCGCTTCAGTTTGCTTGAAATCCTGGTAAATAACCTGCAGCGTTCGAATGAACATCAACACGCCGGTTAAAGGCAAAATGGCATACAGATAGACCAGCGGAATCTGAAGAATCAGGGTCTTTTGAAACGTTCTGGCCTGCATGGCGGCCATTTGCCACCCATAAACCATCATCATTACAGAAAAGATCAGGATCACTGTGTTACTGAAATAGGTCAACGGTGTTTTTAGTTTGGGGAACAGTTGCACCGATGCATCGATCTTGATCATGGAGCGTTTTTTTACCGCTGCGCAACATCCGATAAAAGTGGTGTAGATGATCACCTCACGAACCAGTTCTTCAGACCAGGCCAACGTATAATTGAACCCGTAACGAAGCACCACGTTGAAAAAAAGGGCGATCAGCGCCACCATGACGCTGACAAACAGCGTCCAGTCCTCGAAGAAGGATAGTGCCTTATCCAACACACTGAACATCTTACCAGTCATCAACGGTCCTTTGCCATGGCGTTATAGACAAAAGGGGGTTTCAGCATTGGAAACCCCCTTTTGTCAAGATGTGATTTACATGAAGAACTTATTTGGTGTAGCCGATGAAGCCTTGAACCTCTTCTAGAAAATTGGCCGGCCGGTAGGTGTCTCCCTTATAGAGTTTGTTTATTTCTGCAGCGAAAGCCTGGTGCGTCTTGTCACCCTGGGCTTTGAGCGTTGCCATATCGGCATCCGGAAGCTTGAAAAACTCGATATCGGCGGCTTTGGCCTTTTCAATTTCATCGGTTTCCTGCTGGACGGTTTCGATTCGGATCTTGGCGCAGACGTCATGCACCGTTTCCTTGAATGTTTTCTGGAGATCCGCGGGCAGGCTGTTGAACCAAGCCTTGTTGAATATCCAGATAAACAGTCCCTGGGCATAATTCAACTGGGTGAAGTACTTGGCGACTTCGAATTTCTTGGTAATATTGCAGACCATCGGCGTATGATCCAGCCCGTCGATGACACCCTGTTTCAATGCCACCGGCACATCGGGCCACGGCATCACCACGGGATTGAACCCCCAGTTACTGTAATTGAGCTGGTTGACTGCCGCCTCGGCGATGCGGAACTTGACTTTCTTGGCGTCGGAGATCGTTTTTACCGGCGTGGTCGTTGCCCAGCCATAGTTTCCGTAACCGGTGATGTCCAGTCCCATGATGCCCTGATGATCCATGGCCATCATGAAATGGTCGAACAGCTGTCCGCTCCCGGCAAATTTATCCAATTTCTCGAACGAGTCGATCAGAAAGGGCAGGTTGACCACACCGAAACGCGGCCCCAGGTTGGTCGCTGCGACAGAGCTGACGCCCATGCCCTGGATGGCGCCCATCTGTAATTGATTGAGGACCTCAACCTCACCACCCAGCATGGAAAAGGGTTTGTAGTCCAGGTAGATCTGACCGTTGGTGCGCTTCCATAGTTCGTCACGGATGGCGAACCCGGCATACACACCCTTGATCACCGGATGCGACACATTGGAAACAATGCATTTGTATTTGGCACCCGACGGATCAAAACTTGGTTTCCACGCATCCAGAGACGGCCCGGCTGCAATTACAGGGCTGATCCACAAACCAATCACCACCAACACCACACATGCCATCTTCACGGTTCTGTTACCCATCATCCGGCCCCTCCTTTTGTTCACGCGCTGTTGAAAGAATGACCTATGCCAAGCTACATACCAGCTACTTAACAGCTACTAATTTTTTAAGTCAAGTAAAAGTTTTAAAGATGATTCATCAAATGAAACCCACTACTGTCTTTTAAGGTGCCACGAGACAATCGGGATCTTGCTGAAAAACCTTGGCCGGCACGGCCAAAAGTAGCCTAGCGCTCAGAAAATCGGGTTTTAACCCGATCGATGTTTAGATCGATGGCTTCATCTACCTCAAGCAGGAAGGAAATGGCGTTGCTGCCTCAGCCCGCTTGCGAAAACGCACCAGACTGAAGATGATAGACAGTAGCAACATTTAAGGAAATATGGAGAAAAAGTCAAAACATTTAATCGATGAAAAAAATGAAGAAAAAAAAGGCCCTGATTGATCAGGGCCTTAAAAAGAAAGGAGCAAACGGCCGAGGTGCTTATTTTTCAGTTTCGCCAGGATCGGCGGTCGCCTTGGAATCTTCTTCTGCAACCTGAACCGCGGCGGCGGCCTTCGATTCAGCAGCAACCGGTTCCGCGTTGGCGTCCTTGGCTTCGTCTGGGCTGTCATCGACGACCGCTTCCTTCGTCTCCTTGGCAGCCGGTGCAGTCGCCGTCGCTTTGGTTTCGGCAGCAACCGGTTTGTCCTCGGCCTTCGTCCGGGTCTTTTTGGTCTTGGCCGGCTTCGCGCCATCGGAACTGACTAGTTCGACAAGGGTCATGGCCGCAGCATCGCCCGGCCGCCGACCGATCTTTACGATACGGGTATAGCCGCCGTTGATTGATCCGAATCGTTCAGCGGCCTCTTCAAAAATTTTATGCACGACATCTTTTTCGCGAACGATGGACATGGCCAGCCGCCTGGCATGAAGGTCGCCCCGTTTAGCCAGCGTTACGATGTGATCGGCCCACCTGCGAAGCTCTTTGGCCTTGGCATCGGTGGTTTTGATGCGATCGTGCTTGAGCAGCGAGGTCACCATGTTTCTGAACATCGCCTGTCTGTGGCTCGTGGTTCGATTGAGTTTTACAACGCTTTTTCTATGTCTCATTGGAACGTTTACTCCCCTTCTTCGACGGATTCGTCAGGCGGAACACAGCTGTCAATTTTCATTCCCAACGAGAGCCCCATTTCAGACAGAACCTCCTTAATTTCATTAAGCGATTTTCGTCCGAAATTTTTGGTTTTGAGCATCTCGTTCTCAGTTTTTTGAACAAGCTGGTATATTTTCAGGATCTCGGCATTCTTGAGACAATTGGCGCTTCTCACCGACAGTTCGAGCTCCTCGACGCTTCGGTAAAGGTTGTCATTGAACGCCGGCTTCTCCGATTCATCCTCATTGCCATCATGCTGCGGTTCGGCATCTTCGTCGAAATTGATAAAAATGCTCAGCTGCTCCTTAAGAATTTTTGAGCTGAAAGCAACGGCATCTTCAGGAGCCACACTACCGTCGGTCCACACTTCCAGGGTGAGCTTGTCGTAATCGGTACGTTGCCCGACACGTGCATTGCCCACTACGTAATTGACCCGTTTGACCGGAGAAAAGACCGCGTCGATGGGTATCGTGCCGATCGGTGCTTCCTCATCTTTGTTCGCCTCCGCAAGTGAGTATCCCTTACCCGCCTTGACCACCATGGTCATTTTCAAACTGCCGTCCGCGGCAAGCGTGGCAATGTGCTGTTCAGGGTTCAGGACCTCCACGTGTCCGTCATCGCTGGTGATGTCTTTGGCAGTCACGACCCCTTCACCGGAAGCTTCGATCCGGATGGTTCGCGGTGTGGCGTCATCCATCTTAAGACGGACCTCTTTGAGGTTCAAAATGATCTCGGATACGTCCTCATTCACACCGGGAATAACACTGAACTCATGCTCTACTGATTCGAACTGGACGGATACGATGGCAGCACCGTATAAAGACGAAAGAATAGTTCTTCTCAAGGAATTCCCAAGGGTTATACCGAATCCTCTTTCCAGCGGTTCACATACAAACTTACCATACGCTTCGGTACTGCTGACGCGGATTCTTTCGGATTTGATCATTTCACGCCAGTTCATGTACATAAGTTCGTTTTTAACCATTACATTTTCTCCAGACGGATTTAAAATCAATGCAGAAATGTTTCCTCAAAAGTTACATGCTCAACAATCAAACGACCCATTTATTTGGAGTAGAGCTCGACAATGAGTTGTTCCTGCATCGGTAGAGTAAGGTCTTCGCGAACTGGAAAGCTTTTGATTTCGCCTCTGAACTTCTCCTTTTCAACGGAGATCCACTGTGGCAGCCCCCTTCGAATCACCGCATCCAGAGAATCAACGATGGCCTGAACCTTTCTGCTTTTTTCAGACACCTCTACCGTGTCGCCGACATTTACCAGGTAGGAAGGGATGTTGACCCGTTTTCCGTTGACCACAAAATGGTTGTGCCGGACGAAATGGCGACCCTGTGTTCTGGAATTGGCGAAGCCAAGACGGTAAACAACGTTATCCAAGCGGCGTTCGAGAAGGACCAGCAAGTTCGTGCCGGTGATACCCTTTTTCCGATCGGCCTTTTCGAAAAAGAGCCTGAACTGCTTTTCGGAAAGGCCATACGTGTTCTTGACTTTCTGTTTCTCACGAAGCTGAATGCCGTAGTCCGAGGGTTTGCCTCGACGCCGCTGCCCATGCTGACCGGGGGCGTAGCCTCTCCGATCAAATGCGCATTTATCAGAATAGCAGCGGTCTCCCTTTAAAAACAATTTCATATTTTCACGTCGGCATATCCTGCAGACGGAACCTCTGTATCGGGCCAATTCGTCCTCCTTTTAAACCAGAACTTTGTGTGGCGCGTTTCGTATGTCAAGCATCCACGGTAAGCCGCTTACACCCTTCTCCTCTTGGGCGGTCGGCAACCGTTGTGGGGAATCGGGGTGACATCCTTGATCATGAGGACATTAAAACCCGCAGCCTGAAGTGCGCGAAGCGCAGATTCGCGGCCGGAACCCGGCCCCTTGACATACACTTCAACACTTTTCATACCATGTTCCATGGCTTTTTTGGCGGCATCTTCCGCGGTCAACTGGGCAGCGAAAGGAGTGCTCTTTCGCGATCCCTTGAACCCGTGAACACCTGCGCTGGACCATGAAACCACGTTGCCCATGGCGTCGGTTATCGTAACGATCGTGTTGTTAAACGTGGATTGAATATGAACAACCCCACTGGAGATGTTCTTTCTTTCCTTTTTTTTCATTTTGGTCTTTTTAGGCATTTATCAATTCCTGACAGATGGTGGATTACTTTTTGGCGGCGCTCTTTTTCTTGATCGCGGACCGTTTGGGGCCTTTCCGCGTTCTGGCGTTGGTGCTGGTCCGCTGGCCATGTACCGGCAAGGATCGTCGGTGCCTGAGTCCGCGGTAGCAGCCCAGGTCCATAAGCCGTTTGATGTTCATGGAAACTTCTGTTCGAAGCTCCCCTTCTACTTTAAGTTCACTATCGATTACCTTACGGATGTTGTTGATCTCTGCTTCGGAAAGATCGTCTGTATTGGTATTCGGATCGATTTTAAGCTTGCTCAGGATCCGATTGGAAGCAGTTCTTCCAATACCATAGATATAGGTCAGTCCGATTTCTATCCGTTTACGTCTAGGTAAGTCTACACCAGCGATTCTTGCCAAAGTTCAACCTCCTCTAACCTTGCCTCTGTTTGTGTCTCTTGTTCTCGCAGATAACCCGAACGGTTCCTTTTCGCTTGATGATTTTGCACTTGCTGCAAATCTTTCTAACGGATGCTCTGACCTTCATTGTCTACTCCTTCGTACCGCAGGGCAAATGGGTTGATCGCTAGTTGCCAGTCTTCCGTTCATGGGGTGCGGACCCTTGCCAGTTATTTTGAACGATAGGTGATTCGTCCCCGGGACAAGTCATAGGGGGAAAGCTCTACCGTAACCTTGTCTCCAGGTAAAATCTTAATAAAATGCATTCTCATTTTTCCGGAGATATGCGCCAAGACTTGGTGTTTGTTTTCCAACTCGACCTTGAACATCGCGTTCGGCAGCGTTTCCAAAACAATGCCTTCAACTTTGATGGCCTCTTCCTTGGGCATTCCTGTCTCCTGCATGTGTCGTTGTGTAATTGAAGATCAAGTATATTTCGAACCGTGATCTCCCCACGGATTGCTTAACGTCTTCCCCGGATGCCGCCCTTTTTTAAAAATCCCTCGTAGTGACGGGTGAGCATATGCGATTCCATCTGAGCCACCGTATCAATCGCTACACCGACGACGATCAATAGGGCTGTTCCACCGAAATAGAAGGGAACGTTAAAACGACTGATCAAAATGGATGGAAGCACACATACCGCCGATACATAGATGGCGCCGCCAAGGGTGATCCGGGTCAGCACTCGGTCGATGTAGTCTGCAGTGCGCTTCCCCGGCCGAATACCCGGAATATAGCCGCCGTTTTTTTTCATGTTGTCGGCCACATCAACCGGATTGAACGTCACTGCCGTGTAGAAATAACAGAAAAAGAATATAAATCCGACGTATAGCAGCTCGTAGAAGAAGTTGCCGGGCCGCATCGAATCGGCAATGGTCTTCATCCACGGTATCGTGATGAAACTGGCGATGGTCGCCGGAAACATGATGATCGAAGAAGCAAAAATCGGAGGAATAACTCCTGATGTATTTATCTTGAGCGGCAGGTGCGTGCTCTGCCCCCCATACATGCGTCGCCCGACCACCCGCTTGGCATACTGTACCGGGATACGGCGCTGTCCTTGCTCCACAAAAATAATGAAACCAACGACGAGAACCATAAGAACCACAAGGATAACAATGGCGAAAATGTTCATTTCGCCGGTGGACATCAGCCGGAATGTGTTGAGGATCGCCGAAGGAATGCCGGCAACAATACCCGCAAAAATGATCAACGATATGCCATTACCAATCCCTCGTTCGGTAATCTGTTCGCCGAGCCACATGATGAAGGCCGTTCCAGCGGTCAGCGTCAACACGGTCATCAGTCTGAATCCCCATCCCGGTGCAATCACGATGGCGGCGCCGCCCGGTGATGTCATGCTTTCCAGCCCGATGCTGATCCCGAGGCCCTGAATAATACTCAACACCACGGTGCCGTATCGGGTGTACTGCGTAATTTTCTTTCGGCCTTGTTCGCCTTCATTTTTCAACCGCTCCAGGTGAGGAATCACCACGGTGAGCAGTTGCAGGATGATCGAGGCACTAATGTAGGGCATGATGCCCAAGGCGAATACGGAAAGCTGCTCCAGTGCGCCGCCGGAAAACATGTTGAATATGCCGAAAATGGTTCCTTCCATTTGAGCAAAAAAGGAAGCCAGGGCGACAGTGTCTATTCCAGGCGTCGGCACATGAACGCCGATTCTGTATACGAAAAGCAGGGCCAATGTATACAGAATGCGTTTTTTGAGCTCGGGGATCTTGAAAATGTTTCCGAATCCGCTGCCAACCATGTTCAGATAACCTCTATCTTTCCGCCAACGGCCTCAATTTTTTGTCTGGCGCTGTCGCTGATATGGTTGATCCGAACCGTCACGGGAACCGTCACCTCCCCGTTCCCCAGGACTTTGATGCCATCCCGATCGCCCTTTACCAGGCCGCTTTTGATCAAGGCGACTTCATCGACCACCGCCTGGGATTCAAAACGGTTTAAATCCTTGACGTTAACGATGGCGTAGGTTTTCTTGAAATGGTTTTTAAAACCGCGCTTGGGCAGGCGGCGATGAATCGGCATTTGACCGCCTTCATATCCGGGTCTTACGCCGCCGCCTGAACGGCAGTTCTGACCTTTGCTACCTTTTCCTGCCGTTTTCCCGGAACCAGAGGCGACACCGCGTCCGACGCGTTTTCTTGATTTACGCTGACCCTTTTCAGGTGCCAAATCGTTGAGTCTCATGGATTATTTCTCCTCGGCAACCACCAGGTGGGATACCTTTTCAACCATCCCTCTCACGGATGGTGTATTTTGCAGTTCAACGGTGCGGTTCAGCTTGGTAAGCCCCATTCCCCGGAGCACATTGCGGTGTTTTTCAGGCCGTCCGATCATGCTTTTTACCAAGGTTATTTTCAGCATTCCACTCATGGTTCGTTTTCCTTATCTTAGATCTTGGACCTTGAGTCCTCGCCTGGCGGCAACGGATTCGACGCTCTCGAGTTGTTTCAGACCATCGACGGTGGCCTTGACGACATTGTGAGGATTGTTGGTGCCCATGCATTTCGTCAAGATGTTCTGCACGCCCACAGCCTCCAAGACCGCACGCACCGCGCCACCCGCGATGACCCCAGTACCTTCCGAGGCCGGTTTCAACATCACACGACCCGCCCCGAATCGACCCACGACCTTGAAGGGTAGGGTTCCCTCGGTCAGCGGGACCTTGACCATACTTTTTTTGGCCTTTTCGACGCCTTTTCGGATGGCTTCAGGAACTTCCCCTGCTTTTCCGAGTCCATATCCGACACTTCCTTCACCATCGCCAACGACCACAATGGCGCTGAAGCTGAAGCGCCGACCGCCCTTGACCACCTTGGCCACGCGACTGATGTGCACGACTTTATCGATCAGTTGGTTTTCATCCGTATCTTGCTTGAACAAGGGTCTGCCTCCTTAACTGGTGTGTGCTAAAAATCCAAACCCGCTTCCCGGGCTCCTTCGGATAAGGCTTTGATGCGTCCATGATACAGAAAACCGTTGCGATCGAAAACGACCTTCTTGACGCCTTTGTCCATGGCCCGCTGGGCAAGCAGCTTTCCAGTGAAAACCGCTTTGGCGACTTTGCTTTCGAAGCTGGGTTGATCGTTCACCGATTTTTCGTTGCTGCTGGCTGCCGCGATGGTTCTGCCGGTGGTGTCATCGACAATCTGGCCGTAAATGTGCTTGGCACTTCTAAAAACGGAGAGCCTGGGCCTTTCCACCGTACTGATGATCCTTTTACTGATTCTTTTTTTTCGCTTCAGCCAAATTTTCTTTTTTTCTTTTGTTGAACCCATTTTCCATTCCTTTGATGGCCGCCATTCATCGGTTGTCCGGTAAAACGATGCTGCGCCGTCAACTGTTATTTGGTACCGGTTTTCCCCGCCTTGCGCTGGATGTACTCCTCGGCGTATTTGACGCCCTTGCCCTTGTAAGGCTCCGGCTTTCTCAATTTTCGTATCGAAGCGGCGGTCTGTCCGACCTTTTCCTTATCGATACCGGTGAGTTTGATGACATTGTTTTTATCGACCGTGGCATCAATGCCTTCAGGCAAGGGGAAATCGATGGGATGCGAATATCCCAGGTTCAAGACGATTGACTTTCCCTTCATTTCAGCCCGGTAGCCAATACCATTGATCTCCAGTGTTCGTTCGAATCCCTTGCTGACGCCATCAACCATGTTTGACACGAGGCTGCGGGTCAGCCCCTGAAGAGAGCGGGTTTTCCGGTCTTCCTGTTCGATGGTCACGGAAATGGTGTTGTCCTTGATTGCCAGATCGACCGCAGGGTGAATGGTTCGGGTCAATGTGCCCTTCTCCCCCTTGACGACCAACTCCCTGTTTTTAAAATCTATTTTTGTTTTTTCGGGGAGCATGATTACCTTTTTGCCTACTCGAGACATTTATCGCACCTCTTGTTTACATCCTGTGACAACCAGGGTTAGTTCCGGACCAGGGACGGTGTTTGTCCAATTGATGTCGCATGCTACCAAAGCGTGCAAAGCACTTCGCCACCGATGTTTTTCTCTCTTGCCGCTTTGTCGGTCATCACCCCCTGAGAGGTTGACATGACGGCAATTCCCAAGCCGTTATAGACGGGCATCACGGATTTGGCGTTGAGATAGGTCCTCCGACTGGGCTTGCTGACCCGTTCAATGTTGATGATGGTCGGTTTCTGGGCCCCGGTGTACTTGAGATGGACGCGAAGGATGCCCTGTTTTCCATCATTAATGAACTTGTAGTTGCGGATATACCCCGATTCTTTGAGTACCCTGGCGACCTCTGTTTTTATCTTTGATCCGGGAATATCAACGCTATTGTGCTTGGCTTTCCCGGCGTTTCTGATTCGGGTTAACATGTCGGCTATCGGATCGCTCATCGCTGTTTCCTACTCTAATTAGTTGTTGTATTCGCTTATTGTTGATTACCAACTGGACTTAACAACACCAGGGAGCCTGCCCTGGGAAGCCAGGTTGCGGAAGCAGATTCGGCAAATTCCGAACTTTCTGATGAATGCCCGAGGCCTTCCGCATATGGGGCACCGGTTGTATGCCCGTACGCTGAATTTCGGCTTTCTTTTTACCTTCTGTCTGAGTGATGTCTTCGCCAATGCTCTCTCCTTGTTACTGCCAGGCTTGTTAATTCTTGAAAGGCATCCCCATCAACTTGAGGAGTTCTTTTCCCTCTTCGTTACTTTTGGCTGTCGTCACGATGCTGACATTCAAGCCTTTGATTTTGTCAATCTTGTCGTATTCGATCTCAGGAAATATCAGCTGCTCCTTGACACCCAGCGAATAATTCCCGGCTCCGTCGAAGGCTTTGCCGGAAATACCCCTGAAGTCCCTGACACGGGGCAGGGCCACGTTGACCAGTTTGTTGAGAAAATCATACATCCGTTTTTTGCGAAGCGTGACCATGCAGCCAATCGGCATGCCTTCACGCAGCTTGAAGGAGGCAATTGACTTTTTGGCCCGTGTAACCACCGGCTGCTGGCCGGAGATTTGCTTGAGTTCTTCGACGGCCGAATCAATTATTTTGATGTTGTGGATTGCCTCGCCCAGCCCCATGTTAATCACAATCTTTTCAATTTTTGGGACCTGCATGGGGTTGGTATAGTTGAACTTCTCCTTGAGTTTCGGCACCACTGTCTCATTATAGAAAGTTTTTAGCTGTGACATGTTGTTCCTCCGAGAGCCTCCCTTTTAGCCGGCCCTATGCATCTATAATTTCACTGCATTTTCTGCAGATGCGGACCTTCTTGCCATCGTCGAGGGTTTTGGTTTTCACCCGCACGGGCTCAATGCACTTGTTGCACATCAACATGACATTGGACCAGTGGATCAGTGCTTCGCTCTCAAGGATTCCTCCCTGTCGATTCTGAGCGTTCGGCTTCGTGTGCCGTTTCACGACATTGATATTCTCGACGAGGAGGCGGTTCTTTTTCCCACTGACCTTGAGAACCTTTCCAACCTTGCCTTTATCTTTGCCGGCGATGACCTTCACCTTGTCATCTTTTTTTATATTTATTGCGTCTCGAATCATTTCGTTTTCTCCACGAAGCGGGCCCTTGAATTATAGCACCTCGGGTGCAAGTGATACGATTTTCATAAATCGCTTGGCACGAAGCTCTCTGGCAACCGGCCCGAAGATACGGGTGCCTAAAGGCTCACGCTGGTTGTTGATCAACACGGCGGAGTTGTCGTCAAAACGGATGTAAGATCCATCTGGCCTGCGAATCTCCTTTTTTGTCCTGACCACCACCGCCTTGAGGACATCACCCTTTTTGACCTTGGCATTGGGAATGGCTTCTTTCACCGTGACCACGATGATGTCCCCGATGCCTGCATACCGTCTTTTGGATCCCCCTAAAACTTTGATGCAGTATACCGCACGCGCGCCCGAGTTGTCCGCCACCGTCAGTTTTGTTTCGGCCTGAATCATGTTTTTCGTCCTTTATCGCTATACGGCTTTTTCGATAATGTCGGTAATGCGCCACCGCTTGAGCTTGCTGATCGGCCGAGATTCCGTAATCAGCACCTTGTCCCCGATGTTGCAGCGATTGTCATTATCGTGAGCGGCGAATTTGTTGCGTCGTCTGATGTATTTCTTGTAAAGAGGATGTTTAACCAGCCGTTCAACCTGCACGACGGCAGTTTTGTCCATCTTGTCGCTGACCACGGTACCCACGAGTTGTCTCTGTATTCCACGATTTTTCATGACCGTATCTTAGTCTTTTGTAAGGGTTTGTATTTTTTCGTTCAAAATGGTTTTTAACCGGGCAAGATCCTTTTTGGTTTCCCCAATCTTTTTGGGATTTTCAAGCTGCCCGATTTCATGCTGAAACCGAAGATTGAACAGCGATTCCTTCAGGTCGAGGACCTTATGCTGAATCTCTTCGGCATTGAGGTCTCTGATTTCGGTCGCTTTCATTATAGCTCGCTCCTCTCCACAAACCGGGTTTTAACGGGAAGCTTGTGAGCAGCGAGGCGAAGCGCCTCCTGAGCCATCTCCCGGCTGACACCGGTCATTTCATAAAGTACGCGCCCAGGCCGTATCACAGCCACCCAACCTTCAGGTGCGCCTTTTCCCTTACCCATACGGACTTCAGCTGGCTTCTTGGTATAAGGTTTGTCCGGGAATATGCGGATCCAGATTTTCCCCCCCCTTTTCACGTGACGGGTCATGGCAATACGCGCGGCCTCGATCTGCTTGGAGGAGATTTTCCCACAATCGGTGGCCTGCAATCCAAATTCACCGAAACTCAGATCGCTGCCCCGGTAGGCGGCCCCCTTCATTCTTCCCTTTTGACTCTTACGATATTTGACCTTTTTAGGGCTCAGCATTTCGTATCTCCCACAAGCCTAACCACGAATTTCGGCTTGATCCTTTTTGAGAATTTCGCCATGGAACACAAACACCTTGATTCCGACGATTCCATAAGTGGTGCGGGCTTCGGTGGTCCCATAATCGATGTCCGCCCGCAGGGTGTGCAATGGCACCCGTCCTTCACGGTACCATTCGGTGCGGGCCATTTCAGCACCGCCGAGTCGTCCCGAACAGATGATCTTCACACCCTGGGCACCGAACCGCATGGCGGAGGAAACACCGCGCTTCATGGCCCGTCTGAAGGCGACCCGCCGTTCAATCTGCATGGCCACGTTTTCTGCAACCAGTTGCGCATCCACTTCTGGTTTTCTGACTTCCTGAATGTCAATCAAAACTTCCTGGCTCACGCGACCTTCAAGTTGTTTCTTTAGCTTTTCGATCTCCGAGCCCTTTTTCCCGATAACAATACCGGGACGGGCCGTGAAGATACGTAGTCTGACCCGCCGGGTCGATCGTTCAATTTCTATTTTAGCAACGCCGGCATGATGAAGTTTTTCCTTGATAAACTTACGAATCTGATAGTCCTCAAAGATGTAGTCCGCATATTTTTTACCGGCAAACCATCGGGATTCCCAGGTTTTTACGATCCCCAGCCTCAGTGAGATAGGGTTGACTTTCTGGCCCAAGCTGTTTCCTCCTTACTGTACGGAACCTTCTGCTAACACAACGGTAATGTGCGCGGTTCTTTTTAGTATGCGCGCCCCTCTTCCCCTGGCCCTCGCCTTGAACCTTTTTAGGGACGGTCCCTGATCGACAATCAAATTCCTGACAATCAACTCGTCCACGTCGATGCTCGTGTTCTGATCCGCATTGGCAACGGCGGAACGAACAATTTTTTCGACGATGCCGGCAGATTTTTGCGGCATGAATTTCAGTGCGTTTATGGCTGCCTCAGCCGGTTTTCCCTTGATGGCATCGACAATCATCCTCACTTTCTGAGGAGAAATTCGCACATAGCGTTGTGTAGCTCTGACCTCCATTTAGGGCCTTCCTTTTCTATCTTTTAACCTTTGATTTCCTGTCCGCTGCATGCCCGTAGTAGGTCCGCGTCGGAGAAAACTCGCCTAACTTATGTCCAACCATGTTTTCAGTGACGAACACCGGGAGAAATTTCCGGCCGTTGTGAACGGCGAGCGTGATGCCGACCATTTCGGGCAGGATGGTCGAACGCCGTGACCACGTCTTGATTACCTGGTTGGTCCGGGTGCCTTGTGCTGCGGACACTTTTTTGAAAAGTTTCTGGTCGATAAAAGGACCTTTTTTTAGCGATCGGGGCATGATGTCTCCTGCTGATTGTCCATTTCAAACTGAATATCCCGCTGACCGGCACAGGTTGGTTCAGAAGCGGGGTGATTACTATTTCGTTCGCCGTTTGACGATGTAGCGATCGGTGCGTTTGTTCTTTCGGGTGCGGTAACCTTTGGTCGGCATGCCCCAGGGAGAACACGGATGTCTGCCACCGGAAGAACGGCCTTCACCGCCGCCCATGGGATGGTCTACCGGGTTCATCGCCACACCGCGGACCTTTGGCCGACGTCCTTTCCATCGATTACGGCCCGCTTTACCAAGGGAGACGTTCTCATGGGTGATGTTTCCCAGTTGACCGACCGTGGCCTTGCAGGTGAGCAATACCATCCGGACTTCGCTGGACGGCAATTTCACCAGTGCATAGCGGTCTTCTTTGGCCATTAGCTGCGCGAACGTTCCGGCACTGCGAACGATCTGGCCACCTTTGCCAAGCCGCAGCTCGATATTGTGAATATGTGTACCCAAAGGGATGTTGGCCAGCGGCAGTGCGTTGCCCGGCTGTATATCGGCGTCAGGCCCCGACATCACCGTGTCACCGATGGATAGTTTGAGCGGCGCGATGATATAGCGTTTTTCACCATCCACATAGTGCAACAAGGCGATGCGGGCGGACCGGTTGGGGTCATATTCGATCGCGGCCACCTTTGCAGGGATGCCTTCCTTGTCACGCTTGAAATCGATGATTCGGTAGTACCGCTTGTGACCGCCGCCCCGCCGCCTGCTGGTAATACGGCCATTGACGTTCCTGCCGCCTGACTTCTTAAGAATTCTGACCAGGCTTTTTTCAGGGGTGGTCTTGGTCACCTCTTCAAAACCGGCGAAACTCTGGAAACGCCGACCCGGGCTGGTCGGTTTAACTTTTTTAACTGCCATCGTTATACTCCTAGCGTCTATACACCTTCGAAGAAATCGATCCGTTCACCAGGCATCAGGGTAACGATGGCCTTTTTCCAGTCCTTGCGTTTCCCCAGAATCCGTCCCCGCCGCTTAATTTTTCCCTTGACATGGACCGTGCGTGTCTTGGCCACCTTAACGCTGAAGATCCTCTCGATGGCCTGGGCAATCTCGACGCGGTTGGCGCGCATATCCACTTCGAAAGAGAGCTGGTTATTTTCCTCTTTCTGGATATTGGTTTTTTCGGTGATCACGGGTCGTTTTATAATGTCATACCGATTCATCAGCCCAATCTCCCCTCTATCCCTTCAATAGCCGGCTGAACGAGAATCAGCTTGGGGTATTTAAGGATGTCGTAAACATTCATCCCCTGCAACGGAAGAATCTTGACACCAGGCACATTGCGGGAGGAAAGCGCCAGCCGTTCGTTATTCTCCCTGGTGATGATCAGTGCCTTTTCGGCCTTGAGGGTTTTAACGATTCCAGCAAAGACCTTGGTCTTGACCGCTTCGAGATCAATGTTGTCGACGACGACCAGCTGCTGGTCCTGAGCTCTGCAGGTCAGCGCCATCTTCAGCGCCATCTTTCGCACCTTTTTGAGCACCTTTTGAGTGTAATTTCTTGGATCGGGACCGAAGACCGAACCGCCGCCTCGAAGGATCGGGGACTTGATGTCACCCTTTCGCGCCCGTCCCGTTCCTTTTTGCCGGTAGAGCTTGCGGCGACTGCCCTGGACATCGGACCGGTGCTTGACAGATGCCGTTCCCGCCCGTTTGGCAGCCAATTGGGCGACGACGACCTGATGCAGGACGCTCTTTTTAACCGGAACATTGAAAATCGAGTCTTTCAGTTCGGTCTGAGAGACGACGTCTCCGGCGATATTTACTACATCAACAACAGCCATAATGTTCCTCGTCCACTGCGCTCCCGCAACCCAGTCGCTCCAAGAGATGAAACGCTGCGTTGACGGTGGCCTTAAGTCCTGGCGATTATGCGAACAGGACCTTGTTTATCGTTACGATTCCGGAACGGCACCCCGGGAGGGGGCCTTTCAGCAGAATGAGATTCTCTTCGGGGCGAATGTCAACAATTTCCAAATTTCTGACCGTATGGGTATCCCCGCCGTACTGTCCGGGCAACCGTTTTCCCTTGGTGACCTTTGACGGCCAGGCGCTGCAGCCGATAGATCCGGGCCTGCGGTGACAATGCCCACCGTGGGTCTCTCTTCCACCGCCGAATCCGTGGCGCTTGATGACACCCGAGAACCCGCGCCCTTTTGAGATGCCGGTCACATTGACTTTTTCACCGATGGCAAAGATCTCGGGCCCGATGGCCTGTCCCACCGTAAAATCATCCGGGTTTTCCACCGGCACTTCCTTTAGCGTGGCAAAGCAGGCATCGCCGCTTTTTTTGAAGTGCCCCTTGAGCGGCTTGGTGGTCTTGGCCTCTTTTCTGGCGCCGAAGCCCAATTGAAGTGCCTTGTATCCGTCGGTCTTGTCACGCTTGACCTGGGTGATCACACAAGGCCCCACCTGCAAAACGGTGACCGGGATGTATTTGCCATTGGGCGCAAACAGAGAAGTCATGCCCAGTTTCTTTCCTACCAGTCCTTTACACATCTTTACTTATCCCGTGTTAAAGCCCGCGTTATAATTTGATCTCCACGTCAACACCAGGAGACAGGTCAAGCTTCATCAGTGCATCTACGGTCTGCTGGGTTGGTTCAAGGATGTCGAGCAGCCGCTTGTGCGTCCGCATTTCGAACTGCTCCCTGGATTTCTTGTCCACGTGAGGGGACCGAAGGACGCAGAACTTATTTATGGTTGTCGGTAAGGGAATCGGACCCACCACCTTTGCCCCGGTTTTGCGGGCGGTGTCGAATATATCGCTGGCCGACTGGTCCAGAAGCTTGTGATCGTAGGCCTTGAGCCGGATCCTGATCTTGGAGTTCATTATCATCGTTATAGGCTCTCTTTTTATTCAATTATCTCGCTGACGACACCGGCACCCACCGTACGGCCGCCTTCACGAATGGCGAACCGAAGCTCCTTCTCCATGGCGATCGGCGTGATCAGTTCGGCCGTGATCGCCACGTTGTCGCCCGGCATCACCATCTCCACGCCTTCCGGCAGATTCAGTATCCCGGTCACGTCAGTCGTGCGGAAATAAAACTGCGGGCGGTATCCGTTGAAAAACGGCGTGTGCCGGCCGCCCTCTTCCTTGCTCAAAATATAGGCCTCGGCCTTGAACTTCGTGTGCGGCGTAATCGATCCCGGGGCCGATACCACCTGCCCCCGCTCCACTTCGTCGCGCTTGGTCCCCCGAAGCAAAACACCGATGTTGTCGCCCGCCTGACCTTCGTCAAGCAGCTTGCGGAACATCTCCACACCCGTGCACACCGTCTTCGTGGTATCGCGGATACCCACGATCTCCACCGTGTCGCCCACGTGCACGATCCCGCGCTCCACACGGCCAGTCACTACCGTCCCACGACCGGAAATGCTGAAAACATCCTCGATGGGCATCAAAAACGGCTTGTCCACATCGCGCTCGGGTTCCGGAATGTAGCTGTCGATGGCGTCAAGAAGCTCAAAGATGCACTTGGCGTCGGGTGCATCCGCATCGTCGCACTCCAGCGCTTTCAAGGCGCTGCCGCGGATGATCGGCGTGTCGTCTCCGGGAAACTCGTACTTGTCCAGAAGCTCACGCAGCTCCAACTCCACCAGCTCGATCAGTTCCTCGTCATCCACCATGTCGCATTTGTTCAAAAACACGAGGATCCGGGGAACACCCACCTGGCGGGCCAGCAGAATGTGCTCGCGCGTCTGGGGCATCGGGCCGTCATCGGCACCCACCACCAAAATCGCACCGTCCATCTGCGCTGCGCCGGTGATCATGTTCTTGATGTAGTCCGCATGGCCCGGGCAGTCCACATGGGCATAATGGCGAGTGGCCGTCTGGTATTCTACATGGGCCGTAGCAATGGTGATCCCACGCTCTTTTTCTTCCGGCGCCTTGTCGATCTGATCAAAGGGAATAAAATCGGCCAACCCTTTCAATCCACTCAACTTCGTAATCGCCGCCGTCAGGGTCGTCTTGCCATGGTCGATATGCCCGATGGTTCCTACGTTTACGTGCGGCTTCGTCCTCTCAAATTTTTGCTTCGCCATCTCCGGGTCCTCCTGTTAGCGGGGAGTGTCACCCCAACAAGGCAAAAGGCTTTGATCGTCAGGCAATTGGCAGGCCTGTGCGGCGCTCAAAACCTAGTGCAGATAATATATAGTGGAATTGGATCGTTACCAGCGGAAGTGGGCAAACGCCTTGTTGGCATCTGCCATCTTGTGCGTATCCTCTCGCTTCTTCACGGAAGCACCGCGCCCGTTGGCGGCGTCCATCAACTCCCCGGCCAGCTTCGCGCCAAAGCCTTTTTCACCTCGCCCCCGTGCATAACTGATAACCCATCGAAGTCCCAGAGCCGTTCGCCGCGACGGGCGAACCTCAGTAGGCACCTGATATGTGGAACCACCCACGCGTCGGGATTTGACTTCAATATGCGGTTTCACATTCTCCAGCGCTTTCTCGAAAACCTTCAGCGGGTCTTCATTGGTTTTCTCACTGATGATGTCAAAGGCCCCGTATAGCAGTGATTCGGCAATACTTTTCTTCCCGTCGCGCATGAGCGAGGCAATAAACTTGGACACCAGTTTGCTGTTGTGTTTGGCATCCGGGATGATCACCCGTTCGGGAACTTCTCTTCTTCTTGGCATAGCTCACACCATTTTCATTGAATATCGACTGTCGGTCCGCTGATTTCTATGCGGCTATTTCGGCCGCTTGGCGCCGTACTTTGAACGCCCCTGCCGCCGTCCATCCACGCCCAAGGTATCCAACGTTCCACGAACGATATGATACCGAACACCGGGCAAGTCCTTGACACGCCCCCCCCGGACCAGCACCACGGAGTGCTCCTGAAGGTTATGCCCGATTCCAGGAATATAGGCCGTCACTTCCACACCGGTGGTTAAACGGACCCTGGCAACTTTTCGCAAGGCCGAGTTTGGTTTTTTGGGTGTCGAGGTATAGACACGGGTGCACACCCCTCGTTTTTGAGGTGCCCCTCTCAGCGCCGGTGTATTGGTCTTTTTTTCAACCCGTTTCCGACCCTTACGCACTAGCTGGTTGATTGTTGGCATATTAACCCCTTCAACTGATCATTGATCATCAAAATTCTTCGCGCACAGAAACTGACTTAGTATAGTTTCAGCCTTCTATTGTCAAGATAATTTTTTACCGTTTCTCTTGCAAACTATCAGTCGGAACCGCTTGCCACCACCGAGAGATCCCGGTATTCAGCCACACCGGTTCCGGCGGGAACGATTCTGCCCATGATTACGTTTTCCTTGAGGCCTCTCAGGGAATCCTCGGCCCCGGCAATGCTGGCATCGGTCAATACCTTGGT